>JAEZUI010000043.1 GCA_023421115.1 Bacillota bacterium
GCGCAATGGGAGCGCGGAGATTTTTGGGACGAGGAGAACGAGAGAAAATACAGGGAGGTATATCAGAAATTACATTGACAAATAGAGAGTATCTCAGGGATTGAAGATACCGCATACCCGTTTGAGAAGGTGAATTATTCGGCATAGGTTTAGCACGGTATTCAAGATGAGAAATATGAATAAAGGGGTGACAGTATATGCTGTTATGGATTATCACGGTTGCAAAATTCTTCATTAATTTTGATGACGATCAGCACCATGATTTTAAGTAATTCAATATAATCTGATTTGTGGTCTTGTGGTTGTAACGAATGTGTTCCGTGTATGTATTTGTTTCGCAGATCATGGCCATTACTGAACTCTGCTTTGTTTAGTATGTAGTTGATATATGCTTGTTCTGGTTTTGAAAACAATGAGGCTTCATATTTTATCTCGCCGGAATCCTTCATTTTGTCCAATAATGCTCGATACTCATTAAGATAGAGTAAGCAGCTAACTTGATTATCATATAAATCCTTTAATATGCGTACCTTAACTGTGCTAAGAGACAATTCGCCATTCTCGCCAATACAAATACAACCATTTTGTGATAGCCAGTCTATTTTCGGTTTTTGATAATCTGTGAAATTATCCAGATTCATTTTCTCACTTCCAAGAAGTAAGAAAAGACTTCCATATTTACTTTGCGTCTTTTTTGTATACGTGAGATGAGATTGGTCCGAAAAAAGAAACTCCATACAGCGCTCACATGCATCACAATTGGGGTAAGCATACTTTTCTTGGAAGAAACTTGGTATGTTCTCGAGTTTCACATGATCTGATGACATCTCAAACAACTCTCTGTTAATAGAACCGTCATTAACAAACAAAGTAAACTGTTTTAATATACTATCAATTTCTGAGGCGAGCAACTTACATTTTTCTAGATCAGTAGTACCATCAGATGGGGCGATAAAAGTAAATCCTATACCGTTGAATTCATCCACAAGATAGGTTTCAAAGAACCACTTCAATATAGATTCGAGTCTTATATCGAGACGAGATAGCTCATTACAATAACCTATCATTTGTGTATTAAACAACCCATGCATCAAATTATAATGGATTCCTGTGACATATTCTTTTTTTCCTTTGATGCCCATTACATGTTCAAGTGCACTCAGATGGGAGGGCTGAGAGATGAATTGACTTCTATAGAATATATCTACATATCCGAAAAGATATATATAGTTATTTAGTAGTGTTGGATAATCTTGATTATTCTCAACCCAATTTGCGCTATAAGAATAGGAAAGCTCATGTGTGTTGGTGCTTTTGTTTAGCACCTCTTCTTTTTGAGTATTTGAAAATGTTACATTTACTCCATATGACATACCGCAATTTTTCGCAAAATGTGTTTTAACAAAATCATTGTGCTTTATTCGCGCTTCCAACCTTGTTTTATCTGGGAGTGGTAGTTCTGGCGTACTTTGTGACTCGGCGATTAGTTTTAAATAGCTTGGATTTGCTTCACCTGATCTGATATAGCCTAAAAGTATCGCCTCTTTCTGTTTTCCAGTCAATTCTTTAGGAAACCAGAGTGGGGCGTGTGATGCTTTGTTGGCCTCTAGAAATTGGGACATGAGTATTTCCGCACTAAGCGCTGATTTCTCCATGTGATTCGCAATAATTTTCCCGTAATGGTTAACAATATCTTTTTGCCTTAATAATGGGTATACGTGTACATTTAACAGATAAATTGCTTGGGCAAAATCCATATTGGAAATTCGCTTGTACACCTTAAAACAACTGAATAGATACCAAAAATCATCTATGTATTCACTATCAACTTCCTGAATAATTTGCATAAAGTTAGAATCATTGAGAGATTCAAAAAAAGTGGCAATGATTCGATCAAAATCTTTTGTTATGCTTTTATAGTAGCTGAAATCGGCATCTGTCCATCTGCTAAGTCGTAAGTTGTGTTTGAAAAATTGCTTTATGTTAAATAGCTCAATAATCTGGTTAATATCAAGATATTCTTTACTACTTAAGGATGTTTGAAGGATAAATTCGGCTTCTTCTAAGGATTCTTCCCAACTCATATCTGTTGCACTGTAGAATTTAATGCCATTATAGTTTTGCCTCATTTTACACCTCAAACTTACAGAACATAAGATACAGCAGCATTTTGTAGCGCTAATACTGTTTCAATATCTGCAATTGTCTCTATTAAGTATCAGCTATAACTCTATATTATTTCGCAAACCATAATTTTCATTGGAGTGCGTTATCTGCATCGTGTTAATTAATTATATCACAAAATTCTCCAAAAAGCTCTTTAAGTCTCAAAATCGGAGCCTGTTTACATGTGGAGGCTTTGATGGCAACTACATTATGTTTGTATAATGGTTTAGGTATTCTCGTATAACAGTCACCTTATCTGCCTTGTAGAGACGTTATCTTTCTTTCATAAAAAACAAGAGGCGATTCCCTAAAGCTTACCATGATTAAGCAAAGAGAATCGTCCCTTCATCCTAGCTCTCTGTCCTCTTTAATTCACAACCCACTCTCCAGCACATGCACTTGGGCCTCACTGTCAAAGTCGTTCCTGTTAATATGTTCCAGCTCGTGATTCAGCGCTTTTCTCTTGCCATCCTCATCGAGGCTGGCGTTTACAACAATGCAAACCCGGCCGCTTTTCATGCGGCGGGAAAAGGCCCGTATGCTGCCGGGCAGGGGCTGGGCAATGACGTGGATATCCTCACGGTTCAAGCTCATCTTCTTCATCCATCCGCTCAACGAGTTTCAGAACAATTTCTAAATCCTGGGGCTTTAGCTTGGCCGACCTGGAAAACAGGATGGCCAGCTTTTTGTTTTTGTGAAAGGCTTCCACAATTTCATCGACCTCGGTTTTTTCGGAGGGAGGGGTCATGAAATCCTGGTAGATAAAGTTGGCGTCAACGCCCAACACCTTCATCAGCGTGTACAGGATGGCATCCTTGGGCGAGGAGTGGTCGCTTTCGTAGTTGCCGATGGCCCCGGGGGATACGCCGGCCATTTGAGCCAGCTTGGCCTGGGACCAGCCCTTCATCAATCGGGCCTGCCTGATTCTGCTGCCTATACTCATAGAGTCCACATCTTTCCTATTTGATGCAAAAACGATAGCATGAGTTTCTTGAAGTGTCAAGAGAACACACACAAGAAATTTGAGTAAAAGGGCTTGAC
>JAEZUI010000057.1 GCA_023421115.1 Bacillota bacterium
CGTCAGGAGTGGAATTTGCCTTTTCAAAAAACGGATATTTTCCAACTCCTTATTCACTATTTTGCAAAAACATGTTTAAACTATCAATTTCTCTAATAATTTCAATAAAATCTCCTAGATTATAGCAGTGATTAATAAATTTTACCATGCGTTTTTTATCTAACTTTAAACCATAGTAGAATTTAACCTTACAAAGTGGAATTTAACTTTTCAATTGACCATTTTTTTATAAACTTTTTTTAATATATTTTCTTATCCAATATATGTAAATATATTATCTAATTTTTATATACTATATATTAATTCTATGACTTTTAAATTTTCGCCCTTTGGGCGAACTTTAAAATGCAAATTACTATACTATATATTTATACAAAACATTAGCTAAGATTGACTAAAATTATTTTCAAAAAGAAAGCTTTTATCCTTTACAACATTTAGGTCATAAAGCCTGTCAAATTAAATTTTTGAAATGGCAATTGACCAGTTATTCTTTTGAATCAACTAAAGTCAAAAAGATATAGTATATCTTTTTGACTTTATATATAAAAAATTCCTACTTAATGATATCCACACCATTCATATATTTCAACAAAGCTTCAGGAATAGTAACCGATCCATCTTCTTGTTGATAGTTTTCGAGAATACATGCAGTTGTCCTACCTATAGCAACTCCTGATCCGTTTAATGTGTGGACAAATTCAGGTTTATCATTTGCACTTCTTCTAAACTTAATACCCGCTCTTCTAGCCTGAAAATCTTCAAAATTACTACATGAAGATATTTCAACATACCTGTTATAACTTGGCATCCATACCTCTATATCATACTTCATTGCTGCGGTAAATCCAAGGTCTCCTACACATATCTTGACAACCCTATAAGGTATACCTAGTAACTGTAACACCTCTTCCGCATCTCTTGTTAAGCCTTCAAGTTCATCATAGGAAGTTTCAGGTGTTGTAAATTTTACCAACTCTACTTTATTAAATTGATGTTGTCTTATAAGACCTCTAGTATCTCTTCCTGCAGCTCCTGCCTCAGCTCTAAAACACGCCGAATATGCTGCATGTTTTATTGGTAAATCATTTACATCCAATATTTGTTCTCTATACATATTAGTAACTGGAACTTCAGCTGTCGGTATTAAAAAATAATCATTGTTTGCAACTTTAAATGCATCTTCTTCGAATTTAGGAAGCTGTCCTGTTCCTACCATACTGTTTCTGTGAACCATAAAAGGTGGAAATACCTCTGTATATTCATGTTTGCTTGTATGTAAATCAAGCATGAAATTCATTAAAGATCTTTCAAGTCTAGCTCCTAAACCTTTATAAAAAGTAAACCTCGCTCCTGTTACTTTCGATGCAGATGAAAAATCAAGTATACCTAATTTTTCTCCAATATCCCAATGGGCTTTCGGTTCAAAATTAAATTTTCTTGGTTCTCCCCATTTTCTTATTTCTACATTATCCTCATCAGTATCACCGTCTGGAACTGAACTATTTGGAATATTCGGTATTGTTAAAAGTATTTTATTTAATTCTTCATCAATATCCTTAACTTTAGAATCAAGAGCTTTTATCTTATCAGACAAACTCTTCATTTCATCCATAAGAGGTTCAACATCTTTTCCTTCCTTTTTGTAAACCGGAATCATCTTTGAATCAGAATTTTGTTTATTCTTAAGTTGCTCTACTTCAACTAAAATTTGTCTTCTTTTTTCATCAAGACTCAGAATTTGATTAACGTCAAAGCTGTCTTTTCTCTTTAGTAATGCTTTTTTAAGAATATCAGGATTACTTCTTATTAACTTAATGTCTAACATAATTATTTCTCCTTATAATAATAATTTATCTATAAATATAATATGGTTAAAATAACACTGCATATTTATTTCTAATAATTTAAATAAATATAAAAAACTCTAAAACTCCGTCATTTCAACTTTTATTAAAATAATTATACTACAAAAATGTATCATTTCAACTATCAAAATATATTACAATACTTATGTCACAAAGACCGCTAAATCAATATTTTTGAAATGGCAATTGATCAGTTTTTTTGAATAACCAAAATCAAAACTTATTTATTTAATAATATAAAGTCTGTTGCATCTTTTTTATAAGTACTGTCTGGATAATTAGAAAGCAAAGTATTCATTGCATCTCTTGCAGCATTAGAATTACCCTTTTTTAAATTTGAATATGCAATAAAGTAATAGCAATCATCAGAATAATACTCATTATTTTCTAGACTTAATGAATTCTCTAAACTATCTATTGCTTTATCATACTCTCTTTCTTTATAATATTCATAACCTTCATTATAAAATTCCAATGAGGCCTTTTTAACCGACATATCTAGAAGTTTTTGATACAATTGCAAAGCATCTTTTTCTAAAGAATCTTTATTTATTTCTCTAGTTAAAATTAAAGCACAACTTTTAATATCTCCATTATAATATTTTATATCAGCCTTCATCAAATTTTGATAATTCTCGAATTTTAAAACATTCTCATCTTGTATATCCCTTATTTCTTGCTTTAATGTTGATTCCTTTATTCTTGCATCTTCAATTTCCTTATCTAAAATTTGAATTTTCTCAGTTAGTTTTTTATTTTCTAAGAGAGCAGAACTTAAGTTCATCTGAAAATTGCTTTTTTCTTTTTCAGTATTACCTAGTTTATTTTTTACATCATCAATATTTTTATTAACTTTTATTTGGCTATATGTTGTTATCATAAGTACTATAAAAGCACTTGTAAACAAAACTACAGCATAGATCCATACTGTCTTTTTATCCTTTTTACTAACCATATTTTTAAACACTCCTAAAGGATATATAATACACATAATTTAAGCTATCTTTTAATACTAATAGAGACATTTCAAAAAATAATTAAAAAGGTTTATTTTTCTTAGCCATATCAATTGCTTGAATTTCTTCTGCTGATAAAGTATATTTTGATTGTCCATTCATAATAGCTTTTGCATAAGTGGTTGTTGATTCTCTAGAATAAATTCCATTTAAAACAATTCCATTATCATTACCATCAAGTATTGCAATAGCAAAACTTAAGTTACTACCTACATTATCAAATGCATTATATCTTACTATACCTACTTTTTGTACACATTGGAGTATATTTCTTTCTATAAAATTTATCTTACTTTCTATATCCTTATTTTTATTTGTTATTTCATGACACAAATCTATATTTTCTTCTACTAATCTCTCTATATTAAAATCATTTGAGTTGTTAAAAAACTTTGTATATTTTTTATTTACTTTTTTATAATTTAAGTTTATTAAAATTAATGAAATTAATAAAATTAATGATAATATAATATTTCCTAATATAAAATATGGGCTAAAGTTTTTTATAGTATTATAGATTTCTTCTAAGACTTTTAACATACATTACTCCTTTTGCTTTTTAAGTATTATGACTTTACAGCAACAAATTGTTTCACGTGAAACAATTTGTTATATATTTGTTAAAAAGATTTTTGTATTCTTCCACTTTAGGCCATTTCAAAAAATAACCTCTACAATAATTAATTCACAAAGCCTATCACAGAAGCTTATAATCTTCAAAACAAAAGAATATTATTTTGTTACGCAAAAAATGTAAATCAAATTATTTGAAATAATAATTGCAAAGTTTTTTTAAATCACCACATATAGTTGTTTTAAAAAATAAACTCAATTTGTTTAACATATACGATTTATAAAAATATAAAAATTATTTTTTTCTAAAAAACATTATAAAATTTTGCTTTAAAAATACTATTTTCATCAGCTCATCTTATTTATTCTTAAAATCTTTTTTAAGACTTTTAACCCTTTTTTAATGTATTTACATTACTATATCAAAAATAAAGCGTTATAAAGCGAAATAGAAGGTAGTTTAATTTTCCATTTTTTTGAATATTTCTAATAATCTTTCTAACTCATCATTAGAATAGTACTCAATCATTATTTTACCCTTTTTATTTTTGTTAAATAATTTTACTTTTGTTCCAAATATTTTTTTTAAATCATCTTCTATTTTTATTATATTCTCATCATCATTTTTAACTTTTTTAATATCATTTCTATTTGTTTGTATTCTTTTTACCAAATTTTCCGTTTCTCTAACATTAAGTGATTTCTCAATTATTTCTTTACAAACATTTTCTTGTGTTTCTTTTTCTTCTATTGAGAGTAAAGCTCTTGCATGTCCATAACTTATTTCTCCATCAATTAGTGATTCCTTAACTTTTTCACAGAGAGCTAAAAGTCTTATTATATTGGCAATAGTAGATCTATTTTTTCCAATTGATTTTGATAGTTCCTCTTGAGTCATGTTGTATTCATTTAATAATCTTTCATATGCTTCTGCTTCTTCAATTGGATTCAAATCTTCCCTTTGTATATTTTCAATTAAAGCCATTTCCATGACTTGCTTATTAGATACATCTTTAATTATAACAGGAACACTTGATAGTCCTGCTAATCTCGCTGCTCTCCATCTTCTTTCTCCAGCAACTATTTTATATATATTGTCTTCTCTTCTAACAATAATAGGTTGTACAATTCCATGTTCCTTTACTGAATCAGATAGCTGCATTAATTTTTGATCATCAAACTTTTTTCTAGGTTGACCTACATTCGGCTCAATTTCATTAATCTTTAATTCAACTACTCCACCCGACCCAGTTTCCTCATTTGCGGATGAAATCAGTGCACCTAATCCCTTACCTAGACCTTTTTTGTTCATCTCACATTTTCCTCCTCAGAATATTCAATAACCTCATCAGCTAGATCAAGATAACACTCTGCTCCCTTTGATTTTGGATCATATAAGATAATTGGTAGACCATAACTAGGTGCTTCACTAAGCCTAACATTTCTTGGTATAACTGTACGATATACTTTATTTCTAAAATACTTTTTTACTTCTTCTACTACTTGTATTGACAAATTCGTCCGTGCATCAAACATGGTCAATACAACACCTTCTACATCTAACTCTTTATTCAAATGTCTTTGTACCAATTTTACTGTCTCCATAAGTTGACTTAAACCTTCTAGCGCATAGTACTCACATTGGATAGGAACAAGTATTGTATTTGAAGCAGTCAATGAATTTAAAGTTAAAAGTCCTAAAGATGGTGGACAGTCAATCAATATAAAGTCATAATTATCTTTAATAATATCGAGTGAATTTTTTAATCGGGTTTCTCTAGAAATTGTTGATACAAGTTCTACCTCTGCACCAGCTAATTGAATATTTGAGGGACATAACATAAGGTTTTCTATCGGTGTTTGAACTAGTGTTTCTACAATATCTACATCATTAATTAAAACATCATATGCTGACTTGCCAATTTTTTTCTTATCAATACCTAAACCACTAGTTGAGTTTCCCTGAGGATCAACATCAATTAGAAGCACTTTTTTACCTTTGTAACCTAGGCAAGAACTTAAATTTACTGCAGTAGTAGTCTTACCAACACCGCCCTTTTGATTAGCTACTGCAATTATTTTTGCCATCAAACCCACTCCTTAGTTATCATTAGTTTAATTAAGGCATTTTAAAAATATTATTCATATTTTAAATATTAGCCTTTAACTTTATAAAGTTAATTTTTTTTACACCATTTAATACATTAATTATGCTTATAGTATATATTTTTGATTTATCACATTTATTTGCACTAATCACTAAGTTCTAAAGGCTTATTTTAAAAGCAAACTCTCTGCTATTTTATTATAAAACTAAATATATTAATTTTTATTTTTTACATATTTCTAAAACCATTATTTCATTATAACATAATTATTTTTTATAACAAACCATATTTTAATAAAAAAATGTTTCACGTGAAACATTTTCTATTTTCTATGAAACAATTCAATAAAAACCCCTTTTATAGGGGTTTTATTAATATTAAAATCAGATAATATATTCAATTTAGGCCAATTAAATAAATATCCTATATAATATTTTCAAATCAAAGGCCGCCACGGAAGTTTAAAAACTTCAAACATAAGAACACTATTTTATTGTGCTATAAATTAACAAGATACTTTTCTAGAGATAACTTTTCTTAATATAATTAAAAACTAAATATCAAGGTTTGTTACTTCCTTGGCATTATCTTGTATAAATTCTTTTCTAGGTTCAACTTTTTCTCCCATTAATATTGTAAAAATTTCATCCGCTGCTATTGCATCATTTAATTCTACTCTAAGCATAGTTCTTGTTTCAGGATTCATTGTAGTTTCCCATAACTGTTCAGGATTCATTTCTCCAAGGCCCTTATATCTCTGAATATTACAATCCTCCTTCTTCCAACCTTTTTCATTTACAATTCTATCTACTTCTTTTTCTGTATAAGCATAAGCTTCTTCTTTACCTTTTGCAACTTTAAATAAGGGAGGCTGTGCAATATATACAAATCCCCCTTCAACAAGTGGTTTCATATATCGAAACATAAATGTTAATAATAAAGTTCTTATATGCTGTCCATCTACATCGGCATCAGCCATTATAATTATTTTATGATATCTTAGCTTTTCTACATTAAATTCTTCACCAATATTAGCCCCAAGTGCAGTAATTACAGGTAAAAGCTTTTCATTACCATAAACTTTATCAATTCTTGCCTTTTCAACATTAAGCATTTTTCCCCAAAGAGGTAAAATAGCTTGAAATTTTCTATCCCTACCCTGCTTTGCAGATCCTCCCGCAGAATCTCCCTCAACTATGTATATTTCACATTTTGATGGATCTTTTTCCGAACAATCAGCTAATTTACCAGGCAGAGTTGTTGACTCAAGAGCACTTTTTCTTCTAGTCATTTCACGTGCTTTCCTTGCTGCTTCTCTTGCTCTTGCAGCTGTAAGGCTTTTTTCCATTATTATTTTAGCAGTTGCAGGATTCTCCTCTAAAAAAGCAGATAGCTTTTCAGCAACAGTATTTTCAACAAGACTTCTAATTTCAGAATTACCGAGTTTAGTTTTAGTTTGTCCTTCAAATTGAGGATCGTGTAATTTTACACTTATAACAGCTGTTAAGCCTTCTCTTATATCTTCACCTAATAAATTTTTATCATTCTCTTTTAAATAATTATATTTTCTTGAATAATCATTGAACACTTTAGTTATAGCAGTTTTAAAACCTGTTAAATGTGTTCCTCCTTCTGTTGTAGCTATATTGTTTGCAAAACTAAAAATATTTTCAATATAAGTGTCGTTATACTGCATTGCAATTTCCACATAGCTACCATCTTTTATATTTTCTATGTATATAGGAGGCTGATGTATTACTTCTTTATTTCTGCTTACATATTCAACAAAAGAAACAATTCCACCCTCATAGTGGAGTTCTTTAATTAAAGGTTCTTCTTGTCTCATATCTACTAGTCTTATCATAAGACCTCTATTTAAAAATGCCAGTTCTCTAAATCTATTTAAGAGTATTTCAAAACTAAATACAATTTCTTCGAAAATTTGTGTATCAGGCTTAAAAGTTGTTTTAGTCCCAGTCTTTTCAGTCTTACCCACAATTTCTAAATTAGTTGCTACACTTCCTCTTTCATATCTCTGTTTATATATATTGCCATCTCTATATACTTCAACTTCTAAATATTCTGATAAAGCATTAACTACCGATGCGCCTACACCATGCAATCCACCTGATACAGAATACCCTTCTCCTCCAAACTTTCCTCCTGCATGTAATATAGTGTGAACAACTTCTACTGTTGGAATTCCCATTTTGGGATGTATACCAACAGGTATGCCTCTTCCGTTATCTATATTAGTAATAGAATTATCAGGATTAATAGTTATTTCAATTTCAGTACAATAACCTGCTAAAGCTTCATCTATACTATTATCCATTATTTCATACACTAGATGATGCAAACCTCTAGATGATGTACTTCCAATATACATTCCTGGTCTCTTTCTTACAGCTTCAAGACCTTCAAGCACCTGTATATTGTTTTCATTATATGAATTGTTTATACTTTCCATTTCGGACATTTTATCCTCCTGTTAATACAAATAAAAATTTTATATATGCTTTTTGCTATGATTTTTCTAAAGTAAGATTTAATTTATATATTGTCTACTTTATGTTTGATATTCCGTCAACAAACCCAGACCTCTTTTGTAAAGTAATTGATGAAATTGGAGAAAGATATATTTTACTCTTTTTATCTATTTCAGTAATAATAAAGGATTTTGGTATATCGTCCGAAATACTTTCAATAAAGCCTTCTTCTTCGGCTATAGACAAAAATTCTCGAGTATCTTTAGACAAAGTAGTAGATTCTAAATCCATTATAGCAATAACATTTTTAATTGGAACAACAAAATCTCCACCTATATGCAAAAACATAAATTCCTCCTGTATTGAAGATTATAAAAAATTTACTCACTCTTCAATTTTATTAATTTATTATATTAAAAACAAAACTGTTCTTTTGAAGTTATTTTAAAAATTTAATAGTTTAGTCCATTTAAAAAAATAAACTATCCTTTATATTTTTATTATTATTTATTTTATCCCAATTAAGCACAAACTGCAAATTTTTTGTAATTTAAATTTAATATGTTGTATACCAAATTTATTTATATATATAAGTGATTTATTAATTTTTCGAAAATATTAAATAAAATTTATTTTTAAATAATCCTTTAAATTTATATAAATAATAAATTTTCCTCCTAAATTAATATTTAAAAATAATTTTACCCTATTTTAGTATTCCCATTTTTTACATTAACAAAAAGTATATTACTAAATTCTTTTTTATTAAAAATATCTTTTTCCGTACACGTTATAAAAGTTTGAATATTATTAATACTATCAAACAAAATTTCTCTTCTCCTATAATCTAATTCAGACATGACATCATCTAACAGAAGTATAGGATACTCACCTGTTTCCTCCTTTATTATTTGTAATTCTGCTAATTTTATTGATAAAACTACAGTTCTCTTTTGTCCCTGAGAAGCAAAGGATTTTACATCCATATCATTTATGTATATTTCATAATCATCTCTATGAGGGCCTTTTAAAGTTGTACCTCTTTTAATTTCAATATTCCTAATTCTGTTTAGCTCGTTAATAAAGATTTCTTTTATTTTATCTACTTCACTAAAATTATCAGCCTTTACAGATGAATCATAAAGTATTTGCATGTTTTCATTGTTGCTAGACAATATGCTGTGGCTACTTTTTGCAGTATTTCCTAATCTACTTATAAAATCGTATCTAACTTTTATTATTCTTGCAGCTGTTTCTGCAATTTTAATATTCCATATATCTAGTGTATCTATTAAACTTCTATTGTTCTGTATTTCTTTTAATAATGAATTTCTTTGAAGCAAAATTCTATTATATTGCTGTAAGTCATAAAAATATGATGGTTTTATCTGACTTAAAGTTATATCAATAAATCTTCTTCTTTGTGAAGGTCCTTCATTTATTACAGATAAATCTTCTGGTGAAAATATTACAGCAAGTAAATTTCCCATAAGATCTCCCATTTTTTTTAAAGGAATTTCATTCAACTTTATAATTTTTTTGCGCTCTTTCTCATGTAATATCTCAATGGATAAATTTTCTTTTTCCTTTACTGAATCCAACTTAATATAGTAATTATTGCTACTTACATTCAAGAGTTCACTATCTTTAGAAGTTCGATGAGACCTACCTGAGGCGCACAAAAAAATTGCCTCGATAATATTTGTTTTACCCTGGGCATTTTCTCCATAAATTATATTATAGTTTTTTGCAAATTCTATCGTTGTCTCTTTATAATTTCTAAAACTTTTAAGATACAAACTTTCTATATACAAAATGATACCTCCGGATATCATTCAATAATAAATTTAAAACCGTTTACCTCAATAATATCGTTTTTTCTAAGTTTTTTTCCTCTTCTAGTTTCAACTTCCCCATTAACTCTAACTAAACCGTCACTTATTAATATTTTTGCTTCAGTTCCAGTTGGTACCATATCTGCCCATTTCAAAAACTGGTCAAGTTTTATGTATTCAGTTTTTATTGATATACTTTTCATAAATTAAAATATCCTCTATTCATTTTTTATTCTAACAGGTAATATCATATAAGCATATTCATTTTTTTCAATAGGTCTTATTGTACACGGTCCTATGCTAGATGTAAAGTAAATATCAATTTCTTCGTCTTCAATTACTTTTAAAGATTCAATAAAATATCTTGGATTAAATCCTATATCTAGTTTATTTCCAGTTATATCAACTTTAATTTCTTCCCTTACTGCTCCTATTTCAGTATTAGAGGAAATTATTATTTTATCCTCTATCACATTAAACTTTACAGGATACTTTTTTTCTTCAGCAGTTATAAGAGAAGCTCTTTCTAAACTTGATAATATGTCTTTTGTTTTTACTCTAACTTTAGTTTCGAATTCTTTTGGTATTATACTGTTGTAATTTAGATATTCACCTTCTAATAGTCTTGATACAACTTTACATTTTCCAATATCAAATAATATTTGATTCTGCGTGCTATATATAGATATTTTATCTTCAACAGGTTGAAGTATTTTAACAATTTCATTTAAAGTTTTACCTGGTATTACTACATTAAAACTTTGATTTTCGTTTTCAACTTTGCTCTTTCTTAGCGCGAGTCTAAAGCCATCTATTGATACAAATGTAACATTATTTTCTTTACATTCAAGAAGTGAACCGGTTAAAATAGGCCTGTTTTCATCAATACTAACAGCAAATAGTGTTTGTCTTATCATGTCTCTTGCAATTTTCTGTTTAATAATAAAGGCATTTTCCTTTTTTATTGAAGGAAGAGCAGGATAAGTATCAGAAGGAATACCTTTTAATTCAAAATGCGAATTTTCGCATTCTATAATAACGGAGTTATTAGGAAGAACTTCTATTAGTACTTCACTGTCAGGGAGTCTTCTTACTATGTCTCCAAACATTTTTGAATTAAGAACAATAGATCCCTTTTCTTTAATATCAGCTTCAACATAGCATTCTATACCAATTTCCAAGTCATTTCCTGTTAACTTGAATTGTTCAGTTGCTTCAAGTAGTATTCCTTCAAGTATAGCAAGTGTAGATTTTGTGGATACTGCTTTTTGAACTATGTTTATGCCTTCGATTAAATGTTCCTTTGAACATATAACTTTCATTTCCTCTGTCCTCCCGGTTTACTTTTAATTAATATAATAATATTTAGTAATAATAGTAATAAGTATTGTTGATTATGTGTATAACTTGTTTCAAACTTTGAATAATAATACTTAGAGGCTGTTATTAAATTGTAGATAACTTGTACTAAATAATCAACAGTTTTGATCTAATTTAAAGTTAATCACTTTATACACAAAATAATCACAAGAAACTTTCCCCATATCAACATTTTCTGTTGATAAAGTTTTAAAAATTTAAAATTCCTGTTGATAAGGTAATAAAAAAATAACTAGCACAAAAAACATTAATTACCTGCTAAATTCTTTTTTAATTCGTTAATAGCTCTCTTTGTTTCTGAGTTTGTTTTAAATTCTTCAATAATTTTCTCGCAAGCATGGATTACTGTAGTATGATCTCTTCCTCCAAAGGCTTGTCCTATTTTTGGTAAAGACATATCTGTTAATTCTCTACAAAGAAACATTGCAATTTGTCTGGGAAAAGCTATATCCCTTGATCTTTTTTTAGATTTAAAGTCATCTGGTCGAATATCAAAGTATCTTGCAACAGCATCTTGGATTGTATTACAGTTTATAGCTCTAACTTTATTTGTTGATAGTATGTCTTTAAGAGCTTCAGTGGCAAGATCTACAGTTATTTCATTTTCAGTTAGAGAAGAATAAGCAATAACTCTATTTAAAGCACCTTCTAACTCTCTTATATTTGAAGCTATTTTTTCAGCAATAAATACCATAATATCATTTGGTACATCTAGATTTTCCAATTGAGCTTTTTTTCTAAGTATTGCTATTCTTGTTTCTATATCAGGAGCTTGCATATCTGCTATCAGCCCCCACTCAAACCTTGATCTTAAACGGTCTTCAAGAGTAATTATTTCTTTAGGAGATTTATCGCTAGATAAAATTATTTGTTTGTTTGCTTCGTATAGTGCATTGAAGGTATGGAAAAATTCCTCTTGAGTTCTTTCTTTACCAGCTATAAACTGAATATCGTCTATTAAAAGTATGTCGATATTTCTATATTTTGATCTGAATTCCTCGTTTTTATCATCTTTTATAGCATTAATAAGTTCGTTTGTAAATTTTTCAGAGGATACATACAAAACTTTAAGTGAAGAATTTTGCTGTAATACAAAGTGGCCTATGGCGTGCATAAGATGGGTCTTGCCAAGTCCAACTCCTCCATAAATAAATAATGGATTATACGCTTTTGCTGGTGCTTCCGCAACAGCTAATGCAGCGGCATGAGCAAATCTATTACTATTACCTATTACAAAGGTATCAAAAGTATATTTTGGATTTAATACAGAAACCAAAGCATCTTCGTTATTGTTAGATTCCGATTGATTGGTGTATTTTTCAATATTTTCTTGAGAAGGAACTACAAATTTAATTGAGTATTCCTTATATGTAGTTTGTTTTATAGCATTTTTTATAAGAGTTTGATATCTTGATTCTAAAATGCCTTTATTGAATTCAGCAGGAACGGCCAAATTAATTGTATTATTTTGTAGCGAAAGCGGTTCTATAGTTTTAATCCAAGTATTAAAGCTAATTTCAGTTAATTCATTCTGTAATAGGCCCAAAGTTTTCTGCCATATTTCTGTTAACTGGATACTCATAAAATTCCTCCAAATATATGTAAATAATCAATATAAGGTTAATTCCAAAAAAACTTTAAAATTACCATTTCAAAAAACTTGCTTTACATTTTTTGAAATACAAACCGGTGTTTTTTAACAATAATATTTCCATACATAAATTTTGTTAAAAATACACAATATTACCCCTTAACCTCGACTGTTCTAAAATAAATTATGTTGTTGGGCGATGCTTATCTTAGATTAAAGAATAAATATAAAAACAATTAAAACCCTATGCTAATCATTGACAAAACTTATAAAGATTAAGCATAAATGATGGATTATTGTATAAAATTTATAAAAAGTTTTATAATAATGTGGTAAATTATTAACAATTATTATAAAAATCATATGTTTTATTACACACAGGATATTAACACAAAATTGTTAATAATCCATAGGTTATCAACAATTTGCTGTTGATAAGTAACGAGTTATCAACAGGTATTAATTATATTATCAGACTTTTGAGTAATATTCAACAGAAAAAATGAAAGATATCCACAAAAATAACTATAAAAATTTAGAATTATCCACAAAAATAGTTCCTTGACATCAAATAAGGATTTAATATATAATTGTTACGTTGTTTACTTAAGAGTGTTAAAATAGGTATTTTGTCATTAAGTGTACCAATAAAATATATTAAACGAAGTAATTTTTTTTATTAATATATCTCGTTTGATAGACTTATGAATGGTTTTTCGAAAAATATATTATGGATAAGTTTTTGAAAAACATATTTAAGTACATGAAGTAAATGTAAGTGCCTAAGTATATTAATGGGAAAAGAATGGGGGTGTTTTACTTGTTAAGAACATATCAGCCTAAAAATAGACAGAGAAAAAAGGAACATGGGTTTAGAAAGAGAATGAAAACTTCTAACGGAAGAAAAGTATTACAAAGGCGCAGATTGAAAGGTAGAAAAGTTCTTTCAGCGTAAGACCGCATAATTGTGGTCTTTTTGTTTAAAATAATGTTTTATTGATATAAAAATTGAAATAATCGGAGGTATAGCTCCATATAATGATATTTACTTTTCCTATAAAGAAAAACAAAGATTTTCTTAAACTTTATAAAAGGGGAAAATTTTATGTTGCAAAGTACCTTGTATTATATGCATTGAGTAACAAGAACAAAGTGAATAGATTAGGTATAACTGCAAGTAAGAAGTTTGGAAGCAGTGTAAAAAGAAATAGGATAAGAAGGCTTATAAAAGAAAGCTATAGAACTTATGAAATTAAATTAAAAGAAGGATTTGATTTGGTTTTTGTAGCTAGAAGCTGTGAGGAACTTCCCAATTTCCCTGAAATAAAAAGGGAAATGAAATATTTACTGAGAAAGCTTGAAATATTTAAGGAGGATAAATAAATTGATAGGTAAAATGGCAATAAATATAATAAAATTTTATCAGAAATTTATTTCTCCACTAAAGGGTGTTTCAAGCTGCAGATTTTATCCTACATGTTCACAATATTCAAATGATGCAATAATAAAGTATGGTATTATTAAGGGAAGTTTTATGTCTATAAAGAGAATACTGAAATGCCACCCGTTTCATCCAGGAGGGTATGATCCGGTTAAATAAGCAAAAGGGGAATTTTAGACGATGTTTAGTTTCATACCGAAGTATTTAGGCATAATATTGAATTTTATTTACGAGAATTTGGCATTTAAGAATTATGGATTTGCTATTATTCTCTTTACAGTTTTTATTAAGTTATTATTGCTTCCTCTTACTATAAAGCAATCTAAATCTACTGCGAAAATGCAGGAATTACAGCCTATTATACAAGAGATACAGAGAAAGTACCAAAATGATAAAAATAAGCTTAATGAAGAGATGATGAAAGTTTATTCAGAGCATAAATATAATCCTGCTAGCGGATGTTTGCCTCTTCTTGTGCAATTACCGATACTTTTTTCTCTTTTATATGTAATAGGTCAACCACTTACATATATGTTGGGTTTTGGTGCAGATGAAATAAAATCATTATTGGATTCTGTACCTGAAGCAAATAGAATTTCTGGTTTTTATGCTCAGATAGGAGCTGTTAAGTTTCACGAAAAGTTAAACATGGAATTTTTAGGACTGGATTTAAGTTTAGTACCTACATGGAAACCTAACATATTATTTGGACCTGAAATGTTAACTTATCTTCCATTGTTGATATTACCTATACTTTCTTTTGCGTCTACAATTTTATCAAATAAATTAATGATGATGTCAACTATGAAAAGAAATAGTAGTAACAATAACAAGGAAGCATCACAAGATGCAGCTATGGCAATGCAAAAAAATATGATGTTTATAGGGCCAATGATGACACTATTAGTATCTTTTCAATTTCCAGCAGGATTGGGATTGTATTGGTTTGCAGGAAACGTATTTCAGATATTTCAACAATTATATTTAAATAAATATATTATTAATAAAAAGGAGGTTAAGGAAAATTAAATGGTAAACTTCGTTGAAAAAACAGGAAAAACTGTACAGGAAGCTATTGATTTGGCGATTGAAGAATTGCAGTGTGATAGAGATAATGTTGATATAGAAGTTATCGAAGAAGGTGCAAAGGGAATTTTTGGATTAATTGGCAATAAAGTGGCGAGAGTTAAGGTCACTATTAAAGAATCCAATTCAGAGAAGGCCAAAGAGTTTTTAGTGAGTGTATTGGAGAAAATGAATGTTGATGCGGAGATAATTGCCGAAGAAACTGAAGATTCCATACTCCTTAAAGTTAAGGGAGATGATATAGGTATTGTCATAGGAAGAAGGGGTGAAACTTTAGATTCGCTTCAGTACTTGACAAGCCTTGTTGTCAATAAGAGTAAGGAAGATTATAAGAGAGTAGTAATAGATATTGAAAATTACAGGCAAAAAAGAGAGGAAACATTGGTTAAACTTGCAAACAGACTAGCAGACAGAGTGGTTAAATACAAGAAGAATATTACACTAGAACCAATGAATCCATATGAGAGAAGAGTTATACATTCTTCACTTCAGAATCACAAATATGTAGAGACTTATAGTATCGGAGAAGAACCAAATAGAAAGGTAATTATTACACTTAAATAAAAAGTTTATTTAAGTTGATCTAAGCTATAAGGCCATTTCTAAAAATAACTATACAATATTAAAGAATATATTTAAAATGGCTTTATTTTTAGCTGTTTATGTGGTTCAGGAGACTTTTTTCTTGGGCCATTTTTTGACTTAGGTGTTTCAAAAAATTTACTTCCACAAATTTGGAGGATTATTATGTTGTCTGACCATGATACAATTGCAGCTATTTCTACACCACACGGAAATGGTGGAATAGGTATAATAAGAATTAGCGGAGAAAAAGCTTTCTCTATAGCAAAAGAGATATTTGAAGGTAAAAAAAAATTTGATGAAATAAAAACCCATACAATAAATTATGGAAAAATAATAAACTCAGTGACAGGTGAAATTTTAGACGAAGTTCTTCTTTCTAAAATGATAAAGCCTAATACATTTACTACAGAAGATGTTGTAGAAATAAATTGTCATGGAGGCTCAATAGTTTTAAAAAATATACTTGAACTTATACTGAGAAAAGGTGCTAGACTTGCAGAACCAGGAGAGTTCACAAAACGTGCTTTCCTAAATGGAAGGTTGGATTTATCTCAGGCCGAGGCTGTAATAGATCTTATAAATGCAAAAACAAGTGAAAGTTCAAAGGCAGCTATAGAGCAGCTTGAAGGAAAATTGTCATTAAAACTTAAAGAAGCAAGAAGTAAGCTTATTGAGCTTTTAGCACATATTGAAGTTACAGTTGATTATCCGGAACATGATATAGAGGAGATTACTGGGCAGAGAATATGTTCAGAAATTAAAGATATAAAGGAAAAGTTAAAAAATATTATTAAGGGTTTTGAAAAGGGAAGAATAATTAGAGAAGGAATAAACGCTGTAATTATAGGAAGACCTAATGTTGGAAAATCTTCGCTTTTAAATGAGTTGACCGGAAAAAACAGGGCTATAGTAACTGATATACCGGGAACAACCAGAGACATTATTGAAGACTATATAAATTTAAATGGAGTACCTGTCAGAATTATTGATACGGCAGGAATCAGAGAGACTGAGGATTTGGTTGAAAAAATAGGAGTTGAAAAGACACATAGAGAGTTGGATTCTGCAGATTTGATAATAATGATGATAGATGTTAATAAGGGAATAGAAAAAGAGGATTTAGAAATTTTAGACAGGATTAAGAATAAAAAGTCTATTATAATTTTAAATAAAATAGATCTTGTAAATGAAGAGAAATTAACTGAAATTGAGAGAAATATTGGCGATAGAAAAATTATAAGAATGTCACTAAAAGAAGAAATAGGCACAACTGAACTTGGAGATGCAGTAGTTGAACTTTTTATGAAGGGTGAAGTAAGTATTAACAATGAAGTTTTAATAACAAATGTAAGGCACAAAAATCTGATTGATAAAGCAATAGAGAGTATTGATTTTGCAATAGGTGCCCATGAAAGTGGGATGCCCTTGGATATGATAACAATAGATATAGTAAATTCGGCACAGTATTTAGGTGAAATAACAGGGGAATCTGTGAGTGAAGATGTCATGAATGAAATATTTAGCAGGTTTTGTCTGGGAAAGTGAGAGGAAATTTATGGAGTTTATAGCAGACGAATATGATGTGATAGTTGTTGGAGCTGGACATGCGGGATGTGAAGCTGCACTTGCTGCAGCTAGACTTGGTGTGAAAACAGCTGTTTTTGCCATAAATCTGGATAGTATAGCAAATATGCCGTGTAATCCTAATATTGGTGGTACGGCTAAAGGACACCTTGTAAGAGAAATTGATGCTCTTGGGGGTGAGATGGGTAAAAATGCCGATAAAACTTTTATACAATCAAAAATATTAAATAAAGCTAAAGGTCCTGCAGTTTATTCTCTTAGAGCACAAATAGATAGGAGAAATTATCAGACAGAGATGAAAAATACGCTCGAACTTCAGGAAAACCTAGATGTTAAACAGGGTGAGATAATTGAAATATTGAGAGAGAAAAAGGACGGCAATTATATAATAACCGGAGTTCGGACTCATACAGGTACTATATACAAATGCAAGGCGGCTATACTTACAACAGGAACATTTCTTAAAGCAAAAATAATTATTGGTGATGTAAGTTATAGTGGAGGTCCTGATGGACTTTTTCCCGCGGACAGACTTTCGGACAGCCTTAAGGAAATGGGAATTGAACTGATAAGATTAAAAACAGGTACACCGGCTAGGTTGAATAGAAGAAGTATTGATTTCTCAAAGATGGAAGAACAACCCGGAGATGAAACAATAGTACCTTTTTCCTTTGAGACTGAGGAAATTAAGAAGGATCAAGTGTCATGTTATCTTACGTACACAAACAGTAAAACACATGAAGTAATAAGGGCTAATATTCATAGATCTCCCCTTTATGGAGGGGTTATTGAAGGGGTTGGACCACGCTATTGTCCTTCAATAGAAGATAAAGTAGTACGATTTGCTGACAAGGAATCTCATCAGGTTTTTGTTGAGCCTATGGGACTTAATACTCAGGAGATGTATTTGCAGGGAATGTCAACAAGTCTTCCGGAAGATGTTCAGATAGAGATGATGAAAACACTTCCCGGTCTTGAGAATGTATCGGTTATGAGAAGTGCTTATGCAATTGAATACGATGGAATAAATTCAATGCAGCTAAATCTGTCCTTAGAATTTAAACATATAGAAGGCTTGTTTTCAGCAGGACAAATAAACGGAAGTTCAGGATATGAAGAAGCAGGTGCACAGGGAATTATGGCAGGAATAAATGCAGCACGAAAAATTAAAGGAGAAGAACCCATAATATTGGACAGATCTGAGGCATATATAGGTGTATTGATTGATGATCTCGTAACAAAAGGGACAAAAGAGCCGTATAGAATGATGACATCGAGATCAGAATACAGGCTTTTATTAAGGCAAGATAATGCTGACATCAGATTGACTCAGATAGGCTATCGTGCTGGGCTTATAAGTGAGGAAAGATACAGAAAGTTTGAGAAAAAGAAAAGTGAAATTGAAGAGGAAATAAAAAGACTTGATAAAACTCATGTTCCTCCGAGTGAAAAAGTAAATGCTTTTCTTATAAGCAAAAACAGTACTCCAATTAAAGGTGGAATGAAGCTTAATGATTTGTTGAAAAGACCTGAGCTAGACTATGATTCTATTAGAGTTATAGACGAAAATAGACCTGAACTTAGTTTTCAAGTCAGAGAACAGGTGGAGATTACAATAAAATATGAGGGTTATATAAAAAGACAAATGCAACAGGTTGAGCAATTCAAAAAACTTGAAAGCAGAAAACTAAGTAAGGATATAGATTACTCTGCTATTCAAGGCTTGAGAATTGAGGCTAGGCAAAAGCTTGACAAGGCTAAACCTGAGTCAGTAGGACAAGCATCAAGAATATTAGGAGTATCTCCAGCAGATATATCGGTTTTACTTATTTATTTAGAGCAACACAGGAGGAAATAAGGTATGTTGTGGATTAAGCCATTTCAAAAAATAACCTATATATTATTTTGATACGCAAAAATGTAAATCAAGTTTTTTGAAATGTCAGTTGACCAGTTATTTGTTTGGAATAACCTTAACTAAAGATTGGAGAGCTAAACTGTGGATAATGAATTGAGAAAACTTCTTTTAGATGGGGCTAATGAATTTAATATATCTCTAGAGGAAGAACAAATTGATAAATTTTTTAAATATAAAAATATCCTAAAAGAATGGAACGAAAAGATAAACCTTACAGCCATAGAAGAAGACCGGGAAGTTATTATAAAACATTTCATAGATTCACTAAGTATTCTTCCACTAATAAAAATCGGAAGTACGACACTTATTGATGTAGGAACAGGTGCCGGCTTCCCAGGGATTCCAATTAAAATTGCCCGGGAAAGTATTGAAGTTACATTATTGGATTCTTTAGATAAGAGAGTAAAGTTTTTAAATGAGGTTATAAAAGAGAATGCTTTAAGTGGAATAAAAGCATTACACGGAAGAGCAGAAGAAAAAGGAATTTTACCTGAATTTAGAGAAAAATTTGATATATGCACGGCAAGGGCAGTTGCAAGTTTACCAGTACTCATTGAGTACTGTATGCCTTTTGTTAAAGTAGGAGGCTTTTTTATAGCAATGAAAGGAAGCAATACAGATGAAATTGATAATTCAAAAAAAGCTCTAGATATAATAGGCGGAAAAATTGAAGAAGTTAAAGAATTTAATTTACCTTTTACCGACAGTAAAAGAAGTATATTTATTATAAGAAAGTTTCGACAAACTCCGACAAAATACCCGAGAAAAGCAGGTAAACCATCAAAAGAGCCGCTGATTTAACCCGCATAATGCAGTAATATAGCGCATTTAGACGAACGATTCTTTGTATAAAAAAAAGGAATTAAAAAAAGGTTTGCGAATATTATCCTTATAATTTATTATCAGATACTGGTAATTAAACTTTGATTTAACAAGTAATGCATATATTGTTGAATAAGAGGTTTTGATTTTAAAACAAAGGATAAATATTAAAAATTACGAAGGATGGTGTTCGCTATGTTAGAAAGTAGAATGCAAGTAGCCAGGATTGAAAAGAAGGATGATTTAAAAAACATTACTTATGTTGGAATTGAAAACATAAGGCCTAACCCTTATCAACCAAGAAAGCAGTTTAACAAGATATCTTTAGAGGAATTAAGTGAGTCAATCAAACAATATGGAGTTATTCAGCCTATTAATGTCAGAAAATTGTCCTCCAACATGTATGAGCTTGTTGCAGGAGAGAGAAGGCTAAGAGCTGCTACAATGGCTGGACTTAAGGAAATTCCTGCAATTGTTATAAACATAAATGACAATGATTCTGCAGTAATGGCTTTAATAGAAAATCTTCAAAGAGAAGATTTAAGTTATATGGAAGAGGCTGAAGGTTATAACAATTTGATTAGTGATCATGGATTTACACAGGAAGAGCTTGCAACAAAAATAGGTAAAAGTCAGTCGACAATAGCAAATAAAATCCGTTTATTAAAACTTCCTCCTTTAGTAAAAAAGATTCTTGCAGATAACAGTCTTACCGAAAGACATGCAAGAGCATTACTAAAATTGCATGATGAACAACTCCAATTAAAAGTTTTAAAAAATGTTTGTGAAAAAGGTCTTAATGTTAAAAAAACAGAAGATTTGGTAGAAAGAGCTATAGACAGGTTTACAAGACAGGAAAATGAAAAGAAGAATAAGGGAAAATTTACTAGAGCAATAAAAGATATTAGAATATTTGTAAATACAATAAAGCAATCGATAGAATTAATGAAAAAATCAGGAGTGGATGCAAAAGCAGCCCAATTTGACAGAGGAAGTTATGTTGAATTTATAGTCAGAATACCGAAATAATACATAATGTTTATTTAAGAAGTTTAAATTAAAACGGATGAGGTGCATTTTAACATCTAGAAGTATTTTAAGGAGATATGTTAAAATGCACTAGGTGGTCAGTATAAGAAATATTTGTTAGCGTGCAGACCACAAACATATGAAGTGCATTTTAACATCTAAAAATATTTTAAAGTGATATGTTAAAATGCACTAGGTATTTATAATGAAAAAACTGGGAATGATTTAATATCGTTCCTTTTATTATAGAAATGAAACTACATAAGTACACTTGAATTTTATTAAATCATGAAAAAAGTGGACAGCTTGCTTAAACTTTATTAAAATATATAATGGTTAGGTGATTTCTAAATAATAACTATCAATTGCAATTTCAAAAAACTTGATTTACATTTTTTGCATAGCAAAATAATGTTCCTATGTTTGTAAGCTTTAAGATTCTATGTGGAGCTTTAGAATAAAAATATTGTATAGGTTATTTTTCTGAAATGGGCCTAAAGTGTTTCAAAAAAATTATTGGAGGGATTTCTAAATTACAAATTCAATAAAATGATATTTTTTTGAAATGCAAATGAAAAGCTATTTTTATAAATAGCTTAAAGCAAGAAGGAAGCGAATAATAAAATAAAAAGAAAGTTATAGAAAAGAGGTAAACCGATGGCAGATATAAATGACGTCAAGGAACAAAGCATAATACCTGTTGATATTGAAGCAGAAATGAAGAATTCATTTATAAACTATGCTATGAGTGTTATAGTGGATCGTGCATTGCCTGATGTTAGGGACGGTTTAAAGCCGGTACATCGAAGAATTTTATATGGAATGTTTGGACTTGGATTTACACCGGATAAGGCACATAGAAAGTGTGCAACCACTGTTGGAGAAGTTTTAGGTAAATACCATCCTCATGGAGATGCAGCTGTATATGATAGCATGGTTCGTATGGCACAAGACTTTTCTTTAAGGTACCCATTAGTTGACGGGCATGGAAACTTTGGATCAGTAGATGGAGATCCACCGGCAGCGATGAGGTATACTGAAGCAAGGCTAGCTAAAATTTCTATGGAAATGGTCAGGGATATAAATAAAGATACTGTTGATTTCAAGCCTAACTTTGATGAGCATGAAATAGAGCCAGTTGTTCTTCCTTCTAGATTTCCGAATCTATTAGTAAATGGTTCTTCAGGGATAGCTGTTGGAATGGCTACAAATATCCCGCCGCAAAATCTTTGCGAAGTAATAGACGGGATAGTAACTGTTATTGATGAACCGCAAACAACAATTGATGATTTGATTAAAATTATAAAAGGTCCTGATTTTCCAACGGCGGGTACTATAGTAGGGAAATCAGGTATAAGAGATGCCTATAGAACAGGTAGAGGCAGAATAATAATGAGGGCAGTAACAAATATTGAACAAATGACTCCAAATAAACAGAGAATAATAGTTACGGAGTTGCACTACCAAGTAAATAAAGCAAGGTTAGTAGAAAAAATAGCAGACCTTGTTAAGGATAAGAGAATAGAAAGCATATCCGATTTAAGAGATGAATCGGATAGAAATGGAATGCGTATAGTTATTGAATTAAAGAAGGATGCTAATGCTAACGTTGTATTAAATCAACTTTTAAAGTTCACACAGATGCAAGAGACTTTTAGCGTTAATATGCTTGCGTTAGTTCAAACACATGATAAAAAGTTTGAGCCACATGTATTAAATTTAAGGCAGGCAATAGATTATTATGTTGAGCATCAAAAGGAAGTTATAGTTAGAAGGACAAAGTTTGAGCTTGATAAAGCTGAAGCAAGGGCACATATTTTAGAAGGTTTAAAAATAGCCATTGATAATCTAGATGAGGTTATTAAAATAATAAGAGCTTCTAAAAATGAAGCAAATGCAAAAGAAGGTTTGATTCAAAGGTTCAGTTTTAGTGATAAGCAGGCTCAAGCAATTGTAGATATGAGGCTAGGAAGGCTTACAGCTTTAGAAAGGGAAAAGCTTGAAGCTGAATATCAGGAATTGCTTGCAAAAATAAAGTATTACAAGGATGTTTTAGCTAATGAATTTATGGTTTTAAATATTATAAAGGAAGAATTGACTGAAATAAAAGGAAAATACGGAGACGAAAGAAGAACTAAGATAATTCCTGACGAAAGTGATTTTGATTTTGAAGATTTAATTGAGGAAGAGGATACTGTTATTACTCTTACTCATTTCGGATATGTCAAGAGACTTCCTACTGATACTTATAAAAGTCAAAGGAGGGGTGGAAAGGGAATTATAGGTCTTAGTACTCGAGAAGAGGATTTTGTTGAGACTCTTTTTACAACTTCCACTCACGATTATATTTTGTTCTTTACAAGTAAAGGAAGGGTATACAGGTTGAAGACCTATGAAATACCTGAAGCAGGAAGGCAGGCGAAAGGAACTGCAATAGTAAATCTTTTGCAGTTAGATCCGGAGGAGAAAGTAACTACTGTAATTCCTTTGAAAGAATATAAGGAGGGTCTTTACTTAGTACTTGCAACAAAAAATGGTGTTGTAAAGAAAACAGACCTCATGGAATATGATAATATCAGAAAAGGTGGATTGACTGCTGTTACATTAAGAGAGAATGACGAACTCATAGATGTCAGACTTACTGATGGTACAAAAGATATTATGCTTGTCACTAGAAATGGAATGTCCATAAGATTTAATGAAGAGGATGTAAGACCTTTAGGAAGAGTCTCTATGGGTGTAAGAGGAATTAAGCTCGACAAGGATGATGTAGTAATTGGTATGGGAGCCTTTATTGAAGATACCAGCTTGCTTGTGGTAACTGAAAGGGGCTTTGGCAAGAGAACAGAGCTTGAAGAATACAAGGTTCAGACAAGGGGCGGAAAGGGTATTCTGACATACAGGGTGACGGAAAAGACCGGTAAGATAGCAGGTATGAAGCTTGTTAATGAAAAAGATGATATAATGATGATAAGTTCCGACGGAACTATTATCCGAATAAATGTTAAGGATATAAGTGTTTTAGGAAGAGCAACTCAAGGTGTAACGCTAATGAGAATGGATGAATCGGTTTATTTAGTAGGAGTTGCACGGATAATAAATGAGGATGAAGATTCGTCCGATAATGAAGAAGAGCAGGAGATTAATGAAGAAGAGGAAGTACAAGAAGCAGAAGATGATTTAAATAACGATTAATTTCTAGAGAGGAACTCCATTCTACCAAAATAAGTTTGATAGAATGGAGTTGTTTATTTAAAGAATAACGTGATATAAGCTGATATTTTGAAATAATAGTCTAAAAATCGGGTTTATGAAGTTGATAATAATGCTTCAAGGTGCTATATTGTTAAAGCTGTCGTGAGGCAGTGACTAAAAGCGCGAAATATAAACAGTATGAAATTGGTAGTAAAAACAGTATAAAAAGGTAAGTATAAAAAATAAAAAAAAGTGTTGACAAAATAAAAACAACGTGGTAATATATAAAAGTCGCTCAGATAGAGTGATTCACAAAAAGCATTATGGACTTTGAAAAGTAAACAGTGTAAGACGATAAGGAACTCGTTAATTAATTGAGTAACTTGCGAACAAATATACGCGAGTAAGTAATTTAGAGCCAAATGGCTTTCTAAAATAAACTTTT
>JAEZUI010000068.1 GCA_023421115.1 Bacillota bacterium
TGGACATACACCATATCTCTATGCTTCCAATTTTTATAGAGTTTGCTAGAGGGCTTGGAAAAACCATAAATACAAAAGTAATGGCCGATGCAGCAAATATCGGAACAAAGTGCTTTTTTACTTTAGAAAGTGCAAATACCGTCAAAATGCCAAAGACCAAAATTCCTGTCCACCATATAGCAGGATTACCCATCGTGAAGATTTTTGAAGCCATATTTGGGGCTAAATCACTTCCAAAATAGAAGGCCATTGGTTTTGTCATAATAGGCCATTCCCACCATGCTGATTGATAAGGATGGTCATCTACAAGGTTGGAATGATAATCGAGCATACTCTGTGAGTTTTCATAAAAAAGGTTAAGTCCGTGACCTTCTCCTGGAACCATCATCCAAGGAGTATATGAAAGGATATATACAAGTAAAGGCATTAAGATAAAGGCAAATATACAATACAAAATTGTTGAATTAACATAAAGAGGGAAGAAACGATGAACCCAAGAGCCTTTTGGTGGTTCTTTGGTAATTAGTTTTTTATAATCATTGTATTCGCTTATCTTTGTTATAAAGAATAATAGTGCAAGACCTGCAGCACCATAAAAAGCTATCCATTTACTAGCAGCACCAAGCCCAAAAAACAGACCGCTTAAAAACAGTGGTTTTAAAGATTCTCTAAAGCCTAAAACGTAGGACTTATTCACGAAATAATCATACATATAATAATACATAAGTATAATAAAGAAGGTGACATAACTGTCAATGGTAGCGATCCTTGTCTGACTGAAGTGCATAAATTCAAACATCATGAGAAAGGCTGTAAAAAAGGCGTAGAACCTGTTGTGGAACATTTTTTTGCCGAAAATATACATTGCAGGAATCATCGCAACCCCAAATAATGTCCCCATTATTCTCCAACCAAAAGGTACCATTCCGAAAAGAAGTATACCTAAGGACAAAATGACCTTACCTAATGGGGGATGGGTTGTTTCAAAGGGTTCTATTTTGTTTATATGCTCATAGGCAGTTCGTGCATGATAAACCTCATCAAAGTACATACCGCTCTTATAGGAAGGCTTGAAAACTACGAGACTTTGCTCATCAAACAAGTTTTCTACAGTTCCGGTACTTTTTTCACCGATGTTTTTTTCAACTATTGTAATTCCATCTAAAGGTTTAGTGCTTCCGAATTCCATAATACCTATTTCATTGAGGGTTCCACCGGCAATGTCAACTATGAATTTAAGTCTTCTTGTCTCTATAGGTGCAGTGTCAATATATCTCCAGATAAACATATCTTCTTTTGCAAAGGTTGCCAAATGCATATAGCCATTTTCTTTATCAAAATATTCAACTCTGTAATTCCCATAGGCATTTCTATCCCTTCCAAGTCCTAAATAAAAGTAAATTCTTGATAAAGTGGTGTCCTTACCTAGATCAATAACAAAACTTTCACCAGATTCCGCCGGCAGCCAAGAGGTAGTAGGTACTTTTAAATCGCCGAGGTTGAAAAGAGCTACCAAAAGATATATAAGAGACATTGAGGCCATAATGATAAAGTCTTTTTTTTCAAATCTAACTTTCATTAGTTGGGATCTTGCAGGAAGCTCGTCTTTGCTAACGGGTGAAGATGTTCTGGTTTGGGGGGGTGACTTCTTATTTTTATATACAACAATAAAGGCAGAAAGTATTATTCCTACCATTATAACTGTGAATCCCATCAAAAAGGGATTAAACTTGCTAGTGCCTGTCTGATTTTGTTGTGCGTTCCAGTTTGGGTCCATGCTTACAAAAGTTTTACCAGGAGGCAGACTGTCAAGTTCAACCACTTCAACACTATCGAACCACGCCCTACCTGTATTTGTACTACCATAGCCACCAATACCTATTGTCAGAGTAAAATATTCCTGGTTTGGGCTTGTCTTCCCGTAGAGCTCTACATATTCCCAGTAGTGGCTTGTACCTTTGAGATCCTTTGATGTATCAAAAGAATTCTCAATGGAAAGATTGGCACCTTTATTCTCAGATCCAACATTTTGTGTTTTTATCCAACAGGACATTCTGTAATAGGTATTTGCCTTGACATTAATAGTCTGCTTGTACCTTGAATCATTTGCGGAATTATTTATGATTAAAGCACTTCTAGATCCTATACGTACTTGCTGTTCATCCAGCAAAAATTGTGTAACACCTTCAGTTTTATCCCAGCATTCAGATATCCAAATAAGGTCACCATCCATATTGCCTTCTTCAAATTCCGGGTTTTGTGCAAGGTTTTCACTCGCAGCAAAGCAGTTTAGTGGCAATATAAACTGTGTTAGCAGTAATAATAAAAAGCAAATACCCGACAGCTTTTTCGACACGCTGAAAGCACCCCCTAAATAAGTTATTGTAAATCCAGAGGTATTGTTTTATTTCTCACAACCGTCTGGATTGAAACTATGCATAAAAGTATTAATATAACTACATTTGCAAGAGAGCCGATGAAAAGCAAGTTATCATCCGCTGGTATATGCGGATTATCGGTTAAAAACATTCTTGTGAGCACATCATAAGTATTGACAAAAACTGTAGCGCTTACTCCGCCGAAAATCAGCATATAGCCTATGTCCTTATAAAAGATATATGAAAGCAGTGCAAAGGCTATAGCTGGAAATAGATATCTCTCATGCATTCTTGTAGATAAAACAAATACACCTGTCATTTGTATTAGCGCAGCAAGTGGAGCAATGTTTGGTGCTGCCTGCTTATGCTTTAGGAAGTTTGCAAAATACAAAAATCCTGTAAACAGGGAAGTTAAGACAATAAAGAACATACCCCAGCCATAATAACTGAATATGAAAAGAGTTTGATCATCAAACTTTGAGTTCGCTCCAAAGAGGCTAAATAAATTGTATGCGTTCATTGAAGCATAAGTATACCCGCCGGCTGTATTTTTATATAATTCAATAAGCCATATGGGAGGACGCCCGTTTGAAAACGGAATTACAACTATAAGGGTTGTTATAATGGCATACAAAGCTGACAGTCCAATATTCTTAAGTTTCTTTGTTTTTAGAAAATCAATTATAAGTTCATATCCTATTACAGGGAGGAAAATTATACCTTGCGGTTTCATTAACACGGAAATGGTAAACAAAATGGTAGCATAGCTGAATTTACCTTCATCAATCAGCATTATTGCCAATAATAAAATCACGGTAAAGAATGAGTCGACCTGTCCCCAAAGTGTAGAATTTAAGAAAACGACGGGGTTGAATATATAGAGAATGGACAGTATGAAACTCACAGTTTTATTAATGCGTTTACCAGCAATTTTGTAAAACAGAAATGCAGTGACAATATCCGCAATGATAGCAGGCAGTTTAATCATTATAAGATGTGCTGGATAGATATTTGTAAAGCCAAACAAATTAGATATGAAGCCTACTAGTCCTAGTACAAGAATATAAAAAGGCGGGTAATCACAAAAGTAATCCGGGGAATAGAAGGTGGAAATTCCATTAACTCCCGAGGCTTTCATCGACCATGCCCTGAAGCAACCTATATCTACGCTGAAACCTTCCACTATAGCAGCAAAAATTAGTCGAATTGCCAGGCCAATAATCATAAAAATAATAAGGTAGATTTTTTCACGTCCCGGTTTTATTTTTATAATTTTTTTCTTTGAAAGTACAATAAGTAGTATAGCAATAATAAAAAAGATTATTGAATAGGGCGTCATAAAGGCAATGTTTTTACTCGTAGGTAAATCCACATTGATTTTTGGAGTATCTTCAACGTAGAGCTTGGCAAATTTAACGCCGGAAGGGATTTTATCCACTTTTTCTACAACTACGTCATCAAACCATACTTTACCGGTATTTTCATTACCATAACCCCCAAGAGCTATTGACAACATAAAACTGTCTTGTTTTTTTTGGGTTGCGCCATATAGCTCAACGTATTCCCAGTCATTTGTGCCCTGAAAATGCTTCGAAACATCGGTGATGCCTTCTACAGTAATATTTGCTCCTGTATAATCCGAACCTACATTTTCTGTTTTGACCCAACAGGATAATTTATAATAGGAATTACCTTTTACTTTTATCTTTTGACTAAATCTTGAGTGATTTGCTGAAATGTTTATAATACACGCACTCTTAGTGCCGGTGCGTGATACGGTATCATCAATAAAGAACTCGGTTATTCCTTCGTCATTTTTATAAGCCTGTTTATCCCATTTATCTAAAGAACCGTTTTCAAATCCAAAGTTTTGGACTATGTTGTTATTATCTGCATAAATGGAAGTGCTTATTAATAATGTAAATAATACAACCACAAAGGCTAATAGCTTTTTCATATTTATCCTCCGCAAATGATAAATTTTATAAAAGTTTATTGCTTTAATTTTTAATACTGTCATTATTTTGTTCTTCTGTCTTTTTGACTTCTGCTAAATCTTGTACTGAATCTTTATCATCAGTAGAAGGGAGAGAAGTATCCGATTGAGTATTTTCTTCTGATGGAGCAGCTTTAAATGTGTTATATATAGCAGCTGCAGCAATTAGTATACACACTGAAAGTATTATCCATACAGTTCTGTTGCTACCGGATTTTTTTTCGGATTCGGAAGTTGTGTCGGAATCGGGTTCGGATTGGGTGTCAGAAGATGAGTTGTCTTGCTTAGGCATTTCCACTATTGCAACATTAGCACCCTCAGGTATAGTGTCTACTTCTTCAGCCCTTACATCATCAAAGGATGCTTTCCCCGTACTTACAGCTCCATATCCTCCAACACCTACGGTAACGTTAAAGGAATTGATACCTTCCCCTGTTTTTACATACATTTCGACGTACTCCCATAGTTCATCTGTATTTCTCAGCGGATTTGTTGCGCTCACCTGTCCTTCCACGGACAAAACTGCACCATTGCCCGAATCACCAATGTTCTCACCTTTTATATAGCAAGATAATTTATAATTCTTATTTGGTTGTGCACTGATAGTTTGCATATATCTTGAATCATTTTCTACATTGTTGACAATTGTAGCACAATTGCTATCGGAATATGCTCCATCCGTCTCGATTTTAAATTCTGATGCACCTTCATCAGTAGTGTAGGAATAAATGGTCCAATCGGTAGGAGCTCCGTTCTGTACATCTTCAAAGGAACCGTTTTTAATGAGATTTCCTTCTGCGAATATATTAGTTGTAAGTGTCATGGCTAATAAAGTGACGCAAAAGAAAATACTCAGCTTCTTGCACATTTTGTATACCTCCAATACATTTTTATGTTTGTTGTCAAATTTTAAGTATGAGCTATTCAAAACACTGAAAATAACAGTAAAATTTTCAATGATTATTAACCTTTTTATGTAATCGTTTAAAAAATCTTAGCCAGTAGTTTATTGCAAACCAAAAAATCAATGATTTTTTGGTTTGCAAATTGCTAAGTGTTTTTTATAAATACCTTATTTAAAAAGGTCATAATGCCTTAAAATTGGCAATCTATACTTATAATATTGTAGCAAAAAGAGAAATAATAAGCAATGTTGATTTTTGTTGAGAGGGTACATTAAAGTTCTTTACGGTTCTGTACCGAACACTTTTACGCCAGATATATATATAGGTATGTTTGTTATATTTTGTTGTGATGAAGAATTAAAGGAGTAATCATCTTCTTGAATATATGTATTGGACCAGTCGGATTTTGACATTCTTGTACATATATTAACATGGCTGCCCGGGTAAAGTATTTCAGAATTATTTGTAAACCCTATTTCAAGGTAATAGTCTGCATATGCGCTTCTACTAGAAAGTTCGACGAAATTACCCGTTACATTTGATGAATTAATAGTATTAGAGTTATTTATACTGGCATAATCACAGAAAAAATTCTGACTGTTTACACCATTAATTGTATAGTAATACCTGATCTTTAAATCGGATAAGTTAATTGGTTCTGAACCGCTATTTGTAATTTTGAAATTTGAGCTGATCTGATTTATGGGGCTTTGGTTATTGGTATTTTGATATTCAACATCAACAGAATACATAGGTGAAGGTAAACTATCATAGTACGGAGGTATATTATCATCATAATATAAGTCGCCGTTAGAAGAAGGCGTGTTGTCGTAAGAAGGTAATTCGCCACCATAATAAGGCGTATCATTGTAAGAAGGTAAGTCGTCCCTAGAAGAAGGAGTATCAGTATAGGAGGTACCTATTATTTCAATCTTGTCAATGTCGGGGGCATAGCTGTTTTCGTTATAGAATTTAATTCTATTGTTTCCTTCCCTTAAAGTCAATGTAATATCCTTCGTAGCAACAGTATTCCAATCTGAGCCTGTGAAAGAATAGGATATGCCTTTATCATGATTTGTACTTATATTGCAAGTACGATCATCCCCTGATATATAGCTGACTCTTAAGGTATAATCACCGTCTCTGTCAACGAATACATTATTAAATATTAAAAAGCTGTCATTGTCTATGCCTCCAACAGCTTTGCATGCAGAAAACCTTGAATTAATCCAAATGCTTACATTGCCACCGAAAGTATTATAAGGTGACTCAGCTTCAGAGATAAGAGGCAAAGAATTTGAAAGAGTAAATGGAAGGCTTATTTTATCGATGTTGGGTGCCCAACCGTTTGGATTATAGAATTTGATAGTGTTATATCCAGCTTGTAAATCTACAGGTATTTCTTTATAAACAGGTGAGTTCGAGTTTTTGCCTTCAAAGGTATAATGGATTCCGGGAGCCCCGTTTGTACTTATTGAACATGAGCGATTCTCGCCGGTAATATAATATACTCTAATCATATAAGTGCCGGATTTGTCTGTATAGATATCGTTAAAGGTTAGAGCATTATCATATCCGCCACCGATATTACCAACAACATTACCGGAAGAAATTGTATTGTGGAATATTTGTGCATTTCCGCTGAGGGTGTTTTTATTCCATTCAGCCTCATCGTATAAAGAATTGTAACAAATCCATGCTGAATCGCTAAGAATTTGACAATCATTTTGAATATAGGAATCTACAGGATTTTCCGTTTCGGTCCAACCCCAATTCCAGTTAACTTGATTGACATCATCTTCAAAATCTATGCCATTTCCATCTTTAACTGCAAACAGGCGATTTGCATGACGGAAGCCATAAGTCATAATAGAACTTCTATCGGAAGTGCGTTTTATAGTTTCAGGGTTATCCCAATCTATCATTAATGAGCTGTCAAGGTGGTTTAGGCCAAAGCAGTGGCCTAGCTCATGCATTCCACCGCCAATTGAAAGGCCGAATTGCTCCCAATAAGGATAGATATCTGTCTCTATACCAATATCAGTATTATATAGAATGCTGTCTATGCCGCTGATATCTTCAGGTATTTTATAAAAGTAGCTGCTTTCACCTATAGCCAAATCATAACCACCAAGGGCAGTTGCAGCTTGTGATATGATTTCTCCGTTAGGTAAATACCTGTCTGTATGCGCGCTTGAGCTTGGGATGACAAAATTCTTAATATTATAAGGATGAGGACTTATCTGACTCTTTATATAAATGTAGAAATCTCGGTAGGTGCGCCCGGGCAAATTCTCATTTGTATATTCGCGAAATTGAGCCTCAGTTTTATCTGCCGTTTTTACAAATACAACATTTGAAGTATCATCTGAGGGACGTTCAATTCTGAAGGTGTTTCTTCCGTATCCACGGTCATACATACATTCCGCCCAAGCAGATTGCATTAATAAAGCTTGCAAGGTATACCTTTTTTTTGCACTGTCTAAGGAGTTATCCATTCCATAAGGAGCTCGGAAACTACCATCTGTGTCAGATGGAACAAGATATGTAAACCTTACCGCAGGTCCTGTCATTCGAGGGCTATAAGTGATTGTAAGGTAAGTATCGTCATTTCCGGCTGCTGATAGTTTTACTATATTAATACCTTCATTAAGTTGTGTTATAGCTTTAAAGGTATATTTAGAGGGATGAACCGTCCATTCAGTTTCAATTCCGTTATTGACTGAAATTTTGACTTTGCTTGCGTAGGTGCTTAAAATTCCTTTAATTATAGGCAATTCATAAGTAATTGTTTCATTGTTTCTAAAATTTTTTATTATAATCGAATTAGATGACGCATAGGCTTCTGAATTATTAGGCATGAAATTTGTAAAGGCAATAAGCTGCGTTATTACTAACGCAAGTATAATTGACAACTTCTTAGGGTTTTTTCTCATTTTGATAGTATCTCCTTTAAGATGTTTTTGTAAAAATGTTCATAAGGGTTACTGATAAGTAAAATTATGAATCAAATGTAAATTGTACTAAAAAATTATATCTATTGACCGTTTAAATGTCAAATCATGAATGTACAAGTGAAAAACAGTCAAGGTGATTTTGAAAAGGCTAATTTTATAATATAGAACACTAATGAAATTTGGTGTATTGTAATACAAAAAATGTATGTTATAATAAAATAAATGCAAGTTAAGTGACAGGAGGTTGCAAAAATGAAATTTACAAAGATGCATGGACTTGGTAATGACTATATATATGTTAACTGTTTTACGCAAAAGGTGACTAATCCCTCTGAAACAGCAAAGTTTGTGAGCGACAGGCACTTCGGAATTGGCTCGGATGGACTGGTATTGATTATGCCGTCTGAGACCTGTGATTTTAGTATGAGAATGTTTAATTCTGATGGCTCAGAAGCAGAAATGTGCGGCAATGCAATAAGATGCGTGGGTAAATATGTTTATGACAATGGTATGACTAAAAAATCGGTTATAAAAGTGGATACTTTGGCAGGAATAAAAATTCTTGATATGAAGGTTGAAGATAATAAAGTTGCAATGGTGAAGGTTGATATGGGAGAGCCTGTTTTAGAACCGTCTAAAATACCTGTCAATAGCGAAAAGGAATTATTTATATCACAGCCTGTTATTATTGAGGGCAGAGAATTTAGAGTAACTTGTATATCCATGGGAAATCCCCATGCAGTTACTTATGTTGATGATGTTGAAAAGTTTCCCCTCGAATTTATAGGCCCCAAAATGGAAAATAACAGCCTGTTTCCTAAAAGAATTAACGCAGAATTTGTACAGGTAATAGATAGAAATACTTTGAAAATGAGAGTATGGGAAAGAGGTGCTGGGGAAACCCTTGCCTGCGGGACAGGTGCATGTGCAGTTTTAGTTTCGTCGGTACTTAATAATATCAGTAACAGGTGTGTAGTTGTTAAGCTATTAGGAGGAGATCTGATTATTGAATGGAATGAAAAAGATAATCATGTATATATGACAGGACCTGCAACTAAGGTGTTTGATGGAGAAATACAAATTTAAAAATTACCAAAGCCATTTCAAAAAATGACCTATACAACATTTAGGTCACAAACCCCGTCAAATCAATTTTTTTGAAATGGCAATTGACCAGTTATTTTTTTGGAATCACCTAATGCGAAATATGAACCTAAAGTTCATTATTATATAGGAAGGAAGATGATTTATGGCACTTATAAATGAAAATTATTTAAGACTTCAGGGAAGCTATCTTTTTGCAGAGATAGCAAGAAGGGTAAATAAGTATAAAGGAGAAAATCCTAATGCTAATATTATCCGTTTAGGAATCGGAGATGTTACAAGACCTTTAGCACCTGCAATAATTGAAGCTATGCACGATGCTGTTGCTGAAATGGGAAAAGCTGAAACTTTTAGGGGTTATGGTCCGGAACAGGGGTATAGTTTCCTGATAAACAAAATTATTGAAAACGATTATACAACAAGGGGAATAACCTTAGATGAAGATGAAGTTTTTGTAAGTGACGGAGCAAAAAGCGATACAGGAAATATACAGGAGATATTCGGACTTGATAATATTATTGCAGTTACGGATCCGGTATATCCCGTTTATGTAGACAGTAATGTTATGGCAGGCAGAACAGGAATAATTGATGACAGCGGCCGCTTTGAAAAAATTACTTATCTTCCTTGTACGGCCGGAAACAATTTTATTCCGGAATTGCCGAAAAACAGAGTTGATATGATTTATCTGTGTTTTCCTAACAATCCCACAGGAATGACTCTTTCAAAAGAGCAACTTAAGAAATGGGTAGACTACGCTAAAAACAATAAATCAATTATACTATATGATTCTGCATATGAGGCTTTTATTCGTGAGGAGGATGTCGTCCACAGTATTTATGAGATAGAAGGAGCGAAGGAAGTTGCCATAGAGTTCCGAAGTTTTTCAAAGACTGCTAGCTTTACGGGAACCCGGTGTGCGTATACTGTTGTTCCTAAAGAACTTATTGCGTATACTAAAGGCGGTGAGGCACATCAACTGAATAAACTATGGAACAGGAGACAGACTACAAAGTTTAATGGTGTTCCCTATATAATACAGCAAGCTGCAGCTGCCGTTTATACTATAGAAGGACAAAAGCAGATAAAAGAGACAATAGATTACTACATGACAAATGCATCCATAATAAGAGAAGGGCTTAAAAGTATGGGGCTTACAGTATTTGGCGGAGTAAATGCACCTTATATCTGGCTACAGACACCTAAAGGCTTGAGCTCATGGGAGTTTTTTGATAAATTATTAAATGAAGTTAACGTTGTCGGTACTCCGGGAGCAGGTTTCGGGCCGAGTGGTGAGGGGTATTTCCGGCTAACGGCTTTCGGGAGCAGGGAAAATACTGAGGAAGCAATTAGAAGACTTAAATCAAAGCTTGATATTTGAGGAGATTCATTATTTGTAATATTAACACCATGTGATCTGTTGTTAAGAGCTTATGTAGAACAGATTTCAGAGGAAGTTTATTTTAACGTAAAAAAGGGACTTGAGAATAGAATATCTCAGGTCCTTTTTTGCATTAAATTATTTATTGTACATATAATAATCTTATATTGAACGCTATAAAGCTTATAAATGGAGTTTCAATTGCCTTGACTTATTACCGTGATAATTAAATGTGTATTTTTAAAATTATTTTCAGGATTTAAAGATTAATAGTTGCTATAAGGGTTGCGTAAATATAACCAAATTATAGATTGGGAGAAATATGAAGATAAGAAAACTTATTTTTTGGACGAGTTTAATACTTTCTATATTCTTGTTTGTACAGGGCTTATATACACTGAATTCATTTAATCAGCAGGAAATTCAGTATTATGCACAAAGTACACCGTTGAAAAAGATAAGTTACATGCCTGATGTCACAGCTATTGACCATAGTACCAATATGCTGTTGCTAGGTTTGGATGACGAAGAATTAAGGTCTGACGTCATAGCATTAATCAATTTCAATCCAACAAAGAAAAAAATAAATATTTTATCAATAGCGAGGGACACAAGGGTTAAAACTAAAGGGAAGTACGGTAAAATAAATGCTTTGATATCAAAAGGCGGAGAAGAACTTGTTATAAGCGAGGTTGAAAAGATTACAGGCCTAAAGGTTGATTACTTTATGACTTTAAACTTTAAAGGTTTTAGAGAGATTGTTGATATAGTGGGGGGGGTAGAGATTAATGTACCAATGGATATGGATTATGATGACCCTATCCAGAAACTTCATATTCACCTAAAGGAGGGAAAACAGATTCTTGATGGAAAGAAATCTGAACAATTTGTAAGGTATAGAAAAGGAAATCACAAAGGAGAAGGCTATGAAGATGGAGATATTGGTAGGATTGAAGCACAGCAACTTTTTTTCAAAGCGTTTATAAATCAAAAGCTTAAAGCAAGATATATTCTCAAAGCAGGCAGCATATTTGCTGTCCTTAAGGAAAATATGAGGACAAATATTGAAATAGCTGATATTGAATTCTTTGTTAGGCAAGTTAATAATATTAAAGTAAATGAGATTAAGACCTTTACACTTCCTGGGGAATCAGTGTATAAAAATGGTATTTGGTACTATATCCACAATGAAAAGAAATCTAATAAGCTAATTGAAGCTAATTTTTATTAAAAATAAAATAGAGAAAAAAATGGTACATATTACTCATGACTGAAAAAATTAAAAATGATATAATATTTTTTATGAACGCAAAGAGATGATAAGATTAGAACTAAGAAATAACAGGTCAATTGCTCTTTATACTACTTTGATTGAAGCTTCCGCTGGGGTATGTTTATTTGGTTATTTTAAAACGGGCTAATGTAATCACTTCTAAGAAATAATTCAAAAAATGGGAGGGTGTTTGAATGGATCCCATAACTCATGGAGTTATTGGAGCTGCTGTCGCAAAGATTACCGGGAATGAAATATCCATTTATGACGCAGCTACTGTAAGTATGGTAATTGGATCGATTTTTCCAGATGTTGATATTGTTTTTCAAAAATGGGGCGATTATGCCTACTTAAAAAACCATAGAGGTCTTACCCATTCGTTATTGGGGCTTATTGCTTCGGCCGGTTTTATATCTGCCGTGTTAAGCATTATTTATAGGACTTCGAGCATATACGAACTTTTTTTATGGTCTTTGTTAGGTGGAGTGGCCCACTCAGGATTTGACTTGTTAAACTCATATGGAGCAAAGCTGCTGTGGCCCTTTTGCAATAAAAAATTTTCTCTAGGGATTTTAAATTCTTTTGATCCTTTATTCCTTACAGCACTGGTGGGATGTATAATTTCTCCTCCTTGGTTTAGGAATTTTTCTATTATGCTATTTATTTCATATATTATGCTGAGAGTCTTAATGAAACGTCTTGTTTCAAACGATATTCATAAAAATTTTAGTGGAAAATGCGAAAAATTAAGTTTACTACCTTCGGTGACAGGACTTTTTAGATGGCATTTCATATTAGAAGAGTCGGGAAGGAATGTTGTCGGAGAAAAGAATATATTAAAGCAAAAGATAAAAATATTTAAGGAGCTTGACAAAATAGAGGAAGAAGTTCTTAGAAAGGTTAACTTTTCTTATGTAGGCAAGTTCTTTAGCGAATTTACACCGGTTCCACATGTATTATGCGAGAATATAGGTAATGTGACTAGATACATTTTTATTGATATGAGATATTATATGAGGGATAGTTTTTTACACCATGCAATTCTTGAGATGGATGAGGACGACAATGTAGTTAATGCCAGCTTTAATCCCTATTCAATGCATCGAATTAGTGCGATTCCAAACCCTGATTTAAGTAGGAACAACACATTTTTTGCTAGATTGGTGAGAATGTGATTTTCGATTTTTTATATCGCGATTCAATTTCCTTGATTTATTATCTTGAAAAATGAGTGAATGACTTTTCAGTTTTGTTGCTTTATATTATAATAGAAAACTAAGGGACTTTAAAAAAACGCCTCTGACATTTTCTCTTCAAGTGCTTTTAACATTATGGATTTCTATTCGTTATAATGTTAAACTGTACTTTGGCTGTTTGTGTAACGTTCTAAAAGTAAATTTTAGATTCGGGGCGCAGGAGCTATGGGAAAAGGAGGCTTTGTTATTTTTATGGCTATTAAAGATATATACTATAGATGAAAAACTCTAAAACTAAATTCTAAAGGAAGTTTTTCATCTAAATTAGATAACGTTTAAGTGCTATATAAATTTAACTTTAGTGTACGTTATCTATATTTCTAAAATAGAGTGGGTATTCAAATTTGCAAGTTTTTTAAAGAAGAGGTGGACCATTGAAAAGTATTGGATTTACAACAAGTATACCGGTGGAAATAATATATGGTGCAGGTCTTAGACCAGTGGACTTAAATAATATTTTTATAACCGATAAAAATGCTGTGAGGCTTATTGAGGAAGCTGAAAATGAAGGTTTTCCGAGAAATACATGTGCTTGGATAAAGGGAATATATTCTGCAGTGCTAAACTCAAAGGACATTGATACTGTTATTAGTGTAGTAGAAGGTGATTGTTCTAATGCTAGGGCACTTTCAGAGGTTCTTAATTTGAAAGGTATAAAGTGTATTCCCTTTTCGTATCCGAATTCTAAGAGCTATGACGCTTTAAAATCGGAGATGGAAAAGTTATGTCATGCGTTTGATACCGATTTTGAGCAGGCCCATAAATTAAAGAAGCAATTGGATCAGATAAGGAAACGTCTTATATATGTGGACGAATTGACTTGGAAGCATAACAAGGTGTCGGGCTTTGAGAATCATATATGGCAGGTTTCGAGCAGTGACTTTGATGGTGATTATAGAGTTTTTGGTGAAAAGCTCGAGCAGGAGATTGCTGTTATGGAGAAGAGGGGAACACGTTCAGAAAAGGTCAGACTTGGGTACATTGGTGTTCCTCCCATAAATAGTGACTTGTATGAGCTTGTTGAAACTATGGATGCTAGAATTGTTTACAATGAAGTTCAAAGACAGTTTACCATGTCTGATGGAATAGAGATTGACGACCTTGTTGAGGTTTATAGAATTTTTACTTATCCCTATGATTTATATGGGAGAATTCGCGACATAAGGACTGAGATTGAGAAAAGGGGAATAGATGGAATTATTCACTACACTCAAGCTTTTTGTTTTAGAGGCATAGAGGATATTGTTATAAGAAAAGAATTGAAGGTGCCGATCCTTACTCTCGAGGGTGACCGTCCCGGAACTTTAGATTCAAGGAGTAAACTCAGGATAGAGTCATTTATTGATATGTTGGCATAAGATGAATTTTTAATGCGTATAGCCTTATTGGTTTGCATTATGGAAATTGTAAGGTGGTGTGATATGAGAATATTAGGCATTGATTTAGGAAGTAGGGCTGTTAAAGTTGCGGTTTTTGAAGATAATAAGTTTTTTTATACAAAGATTTATGATACGGCAACTTTTTATAGAGATTATTGCAAAAATGAGAATAATACAATTAAAGTTGACCTTAGCAAACTTGAGATTGATAATATCGAAAAAGTAATAAGTACCGGCTATGGCAGAAATAATATTAATGTAAGTAATGCCGAAATTATTACCGAGTTGAAAGCACATACCTTTGGTGCACTGTGGCAAACAGGTCTGACGGATTTTACGCTTCTTGACATAGGTGGACAGGATAGCAAGGTGATATCGGTAAAAAGTAGCAGAATGGTGGATATGGTTTTAAATGATAAGTGTGCTGCTTCCTGTGGGAGGTATCTTGAGAATATGGCCAATGTAATTGGTATAAGTATAGAGGAAATGAAAAAACACTATAATGATCCTGTAGAACTAAGCTCAACTTGTGCTGTGTTTGGTGAATCGGAGCTCATCGGGAGAATTTCTGAAGGTTATAGACAAGAGCAGCTGGCAGCAGGAGTGAATTATTCGTTATATAAAAGGATAAAGCCTATAATTGCAAGATTTCCTGCGCAGCACCTTATACTGACAGGTGGAGTTGCAAATAATGAAGCTCTCAGGCATTTTATTAGATCGGATCTTGGTTGGGGTGATATAGTAGTACCTGAGAACCCTCAGTTTAATGGTGCAATTGGCTGTTGTGCCTATTACTTGAAAGGTATTATATAAATATAGTAAATTATTCTTTGATAAAGCTTATATATATTGTTATACTTATATATGTTGAGTTTGGGATAAGTAAAATAGGGAGGCTGGCAATTATGAGTAGAGCAGTTGTTCTTCTTTCGGGTGGTCTTGATAGTACTACGTGTTTATCTGTAGCATTAGCAAAAGGTTATGAGGTTTATCCCCTATCCTTTGAGTATGGACAGCGCCACAAGAAGGAACTCGATTGCGTCAAGCAAGTTGTAAAGTATTATAAAATAAAGAGCCACAAATTGATTCATATCGACAATGTAGGTGGGAGCGCATTAACCGATTCGAGCATTGAGGTGCCTGAATACAAGGGGTTGCCAAACATACCTGTGACTTATGTACCTGCTAGAAATATCATATTTTTAAGTTATGCGGTGGGATATGCGGAAGCGATAGATGCAGATGCAATTTATATAGGAGTAAATGCTATAGATTATAGCGGTTACCCTGACTGTAGACCTGAATTTATAGAAGCCTTTGAGAAAATGATAAAGGTTGGAACTAAAAGAGGTGTAAACGGTAGGCCGATAAAGGTTGAAACTCCGCTGATAAGTCTTAGCAAAGCGGAAATTATTCAGCTCGCATGCGAAAATAAAGCACCTCTTCATTTGACAACCAGTTGTTATAAGGGTGGGGATAAGGCTTGTGGGGTTTGTGATAGCTGCGTTTTAAGGCTTAAAGGCTTTAAAGATGCTGGTATTGTAGATCCGATAGAATATTTAGATTGATTTTTAGAAGTTACCTAACCTAATTGAAAGGAACGGATTTATGAAAATTGCAAAAATAAGTATAACCAAGGTATTTACATTTGACTGTGCACATCATTTAAATGATTATCCGGGCAAATGTAAAAATATTCACGGTCATACATATAAACTTGAAGTTACCTTAAAAGGTATGCCGGATAAAAGTGGATTAGTTATGGATTTCCATGATTTAAATGACATTGTGGAAAACGAAATACTGACTCAAATTGATCATAAATATCTCAATGATATATTGGATTTTAATCCAACATGTGAAATGCTCGGTTTGTGGATTTGGGATCAACTTTTGAAGAGATTAGAAGGTTTGGAATGCAGTTTAGAGAAAGTAGTACTTTGGGAGACTCCTACAAGCTATATAACAATAGATGCTAAAGATATGGTTGACTAAGCAGCCTCAAGAAATAACCTATTTAACATTGTTGTGTTGAAATCAGGTTTGCATTTTGCGTTACAAAGCTTAAATTCTACTTAAAACAAACAAGGTCCTGATGTGAAGATTTAGATGGAGTTATATTTTAAGTATTCCATATTGAAGGGTGAAATAGATGCAGGTAAATGAAATTTTTTTAAGTATTCAAGGAGAAAGCTTATCTTCTGGCTTTCCGACTATTTTTGTTCGATTTACTGGTTGTAATCTAAGATGCTTTTATTGTGATACTACGTATGCTTATGAAGATGGTGCACATTTGTCACCTTTAGAGATATTCGAACAAGTGAAAGGGCTTCACTACAAAAGGGTATGCATTACAGGAGGAGAGCCGTTATTACAAGAGGATTTGAAAGAGCTATTAGTCCTCTTAGAGGATTACGCCGTTACAATTGAGACAAATGGGGCGGTTTCTATAAAAAATATATTATTACGTGAAGGCCACTCTTGGGTTATGGATATGAAAACTCCGTCTTCAGGATGTTCTGAAAAGATGGTGCTGGAGAATTTTAAATTCTTGAGGAATGCAGATGAAATAAAGTTTGTAATAGGAGATAGAACTGACTATGATTGGGCTAAAGAGACAATAAAGAGCAATTACCTAAAAGGCACAATAACCTTTTCGCCTGTATATGGAAAAATGAATTATGAAGAGATGGTTAACTGGATATTGGCCGACAGGCTGGACGTTAGGTTCCAGATACAGCTCCACAAGCTCATATGGGGTGTTGATAAAACGGGAGTATAATAGGTATGTTAAATTGGGAAGAACTAATTAAAACTTGTACTGAATGTTATAACTGTGAGTTGGGTAAAAGAAGAACAAATATAGTAATTGGACGTGGCAATAAAGAGGCGGGCCTGTTATTGATTGGCGAAGGACCTGGTGAGCAGGAGGATATGTCCGGAATACCCTTTGTTGGACCTGCCGGTAAGCTTTTGGATACTTTATTGAAGGCGCAAATGATAAGTGAAGACCAGTATTATATTGCCAATGTAGTAAAGTGCAGACCCCCGGGTAACCGTGTACCCACAGATCAGGAAGCAGAAAGGTGCTTACCGTATTTGAGAAATCAGCTTTATCTTATAAAGCCGAAGATTATTGTGTGTTTTGGTGCTACTGCTATGAAGTACGTAGTAGATAGAAATGCAAAAATAACTCAAATCAGGGGGCAGTGGATCGAACGAAAAGGGTATTGGATTATGCCGACTTTTCATCCGGCAGCACTGTTAAGAGATGAATCGAAAAAGGTCTTAATGTGGGAGGACATAAAAAAGGTAAAACAGAGGATGGATTATTTATGTCAAAATCAGAGCAATTGAATATATTATATAGTAGATATAGAGAACAATTTGCCGGCAAAGAGATTGTTACAGGTGATGGAAACCCTGATTCGTCACTACTGCTGATTGGTGAAGCACCAGGTAAGGATGAGGTTGCTCAAGCAAGGCCCTTTGTAGGAATGGCCGGTAAGAATTTAGCACAGTTTCTCGAAATTTTAGGCATTAACAGGGAAGAAATATATATAACAAATGCCATAAAACATAGACTGTCAAAGATTAATCCCGATACAGGCAGGCTATCGAACAGACCTGCAACAAAGGAAGAGATTGACCAAAATAGGGAGTATGTTATTGAAGAAATAGATATAATTAATCCTAAGTACATTGTAACTCTCGGTAATGTTCCTTTAAGATCTGTTCTTAGAGATCATAAGGCCTCAATTGGTCAAATGCACGGTTCGATCAATAATATTGATGCGATGGATAAGGAATATAGATTGTATCCGTTGTATCACCCGGCAAGTATTATATATAATGCAGCCTTGAAAGATGTATATTTAAAGGATATAGAAAATTTAAGAGGAATTATTACATCGGCGTTGAGCAAATAAGAATAATAATGCGATATTGTGGGTATTATTTATTAATAATGAGATAATATAATATGTATAAGAAAAATGGACAAAATAATTTGTTTTTAATTAAAAATAAGCCCTTGACTTAAAATCATTTATAGTGTTATAATCTAAAAGCTGTCGCATCCGAAAGACTTAAGTCGAGTAGGTGAGAAAAACTAAAAAATACCAATAAAAAAGGTGTTGACAAAGTAAAGACAGCGTGGTAATATATAAAAGTCGCTCCGAGCGAGTGACTGAAATAAGGCATTATGGACTTTGAAAAGTAAACAGTGTAAGACGATAAGGAACTCGTTAATTAATTGAGTAACTTGCGAACAAATATACGCGAGTAAGTAATTTAGAGCCAAATGGCTTTCTAAAATAAACTTTT
>JAEZUI010000093.1 GCA_023421115.1 Bacillota bacterium
GTAAACGGTAAACCATGAGTACTGGTATAAAAAATCACCGTCATTTCTGACGGTATAGATTTTACTGATTTTGATCCAATTTGCGACATTCACTTGGTAAATCTTTTGACCATGGAAGTAACATCTCCAAAAAGGATGTATTTTTATCATCCATGTGTTTCGGTATCTGCTCCAGTAAATACTTGAAATACTGGTATGGTTTTAAGTTGTTTGCCTTGGCTGTCTCAGCAATACTGTAAATGATCGCACTTGCCTTAGCTCCTTCAATCGTGTCGATCATATGCCAGTTGCGTTTTCCAATACAGAATCCTCTAATTGATGCCTCACAGGCGTTATTGTCCAAGGGAACATAACCATTCTCAAGAAAAGTTTTTAAATATTTCTCTTGATTCAGGCAGTAGGTAAATCCCTTACCTGTTTCCGATTGTGCTGGCACTTCATTCCGGTGCTCTTTTATCCACGCAAAGAAAGCCTCAACTTGTGGTTTTACAAGTAGTTGACGCTGAGCAACACGTTCTTCCGGTTTGAGATCCAGAAGACCATTGTCGATTTTGTATATGACGGCTATCTGCTTCAGTGCAGCATACGCTAGGGTATCTTTTGCAGCTTCTTTTCCTAGGGCTTTTACCACATTGGCAAATCTTCTGCGGGAATGGCTCCAACACCCAGCTATTCTAATATCAGGCTCCTCTTTTTCAATCTTATGGTAAACTTCGTAGCCATCCGCTACAATAATGCCCTTATACCCTTTGAGGAATTCACGGGGATGTTCCGCCTTCCGTGTTTTCTGATAATCATAGAGAATGATTGGCGGATCATGATACATTTTTCCTGTGCGGTATACCCACATATAACTTTTGGAACCAGCAGCTCGTCCGTCTTTAGAAACGAGAACAGGTGTCTCATCTGCTTGGGATACATGGCACCTATACAACTCTTCATGCAGACGGTCATATAAGAGAGAAAAATAGCGGTCTGCACATTGTATGGTCCAGTTTGCCATTACTTGCCGGGAGATGTTGATATCATTCCGTGCAAATTCCTGCTCTAGTCTGTACAATGGGACTGCATTTATATATTTACTATTAAGAATGCCCGCTTCCAAGGATGGGGTTACGATACTGTTACGCAACAGATCCGTTGGCCGATTTGCCTTTACAATTGTTTGGTTATCTTTGCCAGCATAAACGGCTACATGGTGTTCTTCCACTTCAAAGGTAGCTGGATGAAACTGAAGCCTTTTATAGATTTCATCCGGAAGGCGTTTCCAACTATCTCCGAAAATAGCTCGCAACTCCTCTTCGCTAAGGATGTGTTCAATAACATTTACCGGAATATTCTTCAAATCCTCATCGCGTTTCCCTTTGGCTTTTTTACGCTTATACGGCTTAGGACATACTTCCTCGAATTCCGGTTCTACAACATACTTTTCTGCAATTGTGACTTCTGCCTCATTAAAGCATAATTCCAACTGACCTTCCCATTCCATCTTTTCAGAGGAACGTCCAAATTTCTGTTGCTTTGCTATCTTCGTAGCTTCAATCAAAAGGTTGATGTTTTTGTTCATTTGTTCTAACTGTTCGCTTTGCTTTGCAAGGAGTTCCTGTTGGTTCAGGAAGAGTTGGATAATATCCTCTTTACTATATTTAATTAATTCGGTTTCTGTATATGTTTTCTCCATACGTCTACCATATCACGAAAACGGAGGATATGGAATAGATTAAAAGCAACTTTTGAAAATTGTGGATAAACTTGACTAAATACAGTGTTTTCAGGCTATTTACAGATAAGTTATCCACTACAAAATCCGTTTCGGTTGTACTTTATTCACAGTTTTTGACGGTTCAATAGAAAGTCCTTCCGTTAACCATCTAAACTGGCGGTGTGTGATTTCTTTAGCTTCCTTTTCGCTCCGGGGCCATCGGAACTTGCCGTCTTCCAAACGTTTATACAGAAGAACAAATCCGTCACCTTCCCACAATAGTCCTTTGATTCTATCGGTTCTCTTACCGCAGAAAAGAAACAGGACATTTTGAAAAGGATCCAAGCAGAATTCATTTTGGACAATCCCGGCGAGACCATCGATTCCACGACGTAAGTCGGTATACCCACATGCAATGTATATATGGTCAAAACCAATAGCATCATTAAACATGGTGAATTACCTTCAGGAGAGCTTCCAGTAATTCAGGACTGGTTCGATTCGCAAGTTCCAACCGGTAATCACCAATACTTATAACCAAATCAGGTATGAACGAAGCTGATTGAAGAGTTTCTTTATGATCATTCCGAACCGAAATCGGAGCAAATATAGTTGGCTGATGTTCTTTATGTTTATTTTCAGGTATTTGTATAGATGTGCAAAGTTCTTCTCGTAACCTGCGTTGCCAGTAAAAAAACTGTTGCTCACTTACATTGTTTTCTTTACACCATGCCTTTACATTCATGCCACTAGTACGACACTCCTGGATAATAGGCCTCCATTTTGAAAGATGATACTGACGTTTTACTTCTTTGGCATCCATCAATTATTTCTCCTTTAAAGTTTTTAGAGTTTACTTGAAAAACTATTACAAGTTTTTAAAGTAAATAGCAAAACTATTATAGAAGAATTATCTCATAATCCTTAATTCTTTGCGAGGTACGCATGGTTTACCGTTTACCTTGATTCAGCCATGCTGTATCCAGTTTAGCAAATTTCAAGTTATTGTATTGTATTTCACCGTCAATGATAAGAGGTAGGGTTATTCCTTCGTACTGTGTAGCCAGCTTCAAGTCATTAGGTGTAACAGGACGGCTCTGGGATGTAGGGATTACCGAAAGGTTACCATCAGGCTCTATTATTGCAAACTCTACATCTGAAACCTTTGCGTATCCTTGCAATCTTAATAGTGATAATAAGAATGGCAGATTCATCCTGTTTCTTTTTAGTGCTGCCTTGTCAACTTTTCCATTAACAATGATTATATCTGGCTTTGCGTCAAAATTATAAAACCTCTTTCGTAACGATATCCAGCCAATAATAACAGCAATAACTGCAATCGTTAGTGAACCTAAAAAAGCCTTCGAGTTTATCTTGAATACAAGTGGTTCAGCAGCGACGTTTGCCAGTATCATTAATGCAGTAAAATCATAGGATGTTAACTGGGAAAATGATTTTTTGCCCATAAGCCTTACGCAAAACCATGAAAAAAGCAGTACAATAACACAACGGACTATATAAATCAGAGCTTCCATTTCTAAACCTCTTTATGGTTGTGGGACAACCTTAGTAAAGTTTGTCCAAAGTTTTAATGTGGATAATGCTTGACTGACTGTTTCTGTATCATCTTTTGTCTTTATAGCGCCTTGGATTCTCGACAGATTATCTAAAAATAGTAAATAGTCTGCTTCGGCATAGTTAAGTGCAAGAAGATACTTTACTTTATCCCAATCTTTAACAAGCTTACTTGCTGAGTTTTCGGCTTCCGCCCACTTATCCTGTTGTGCATATTGAATTATATTATTCAGTTCGTTTACTATTGGTTGTCCAGAAGGGAAGATAGTATTTTGAACTGTAAAGTATGCTATGAACAGTAAAAGAATAAGCCCTAAAAGAGAGTATGTAATAGCCCTGTTCCGCAAATTTGCTTCCTCCTTATAAAGAACCTGTAATGAAATATAAAAACTTCTTCTGAATTACACTTTTAATTATTGACTATCAACGGAATATTTAAACATAAGCTATATGCAAAAAGAAAACAAAAATATACGGCAGCAACTGTGTATAAAGGCTCTCAACAATGCTATAATGAGGCATAAACCTCCAAAAGGACTTATACACAATTCTGATCGTGGCGTGCAGTGATTATCAGGCAATATTAATGCAGAGTGAATTTTTTGAATCAAAGTATGAGGAAAAGGTTATTTCGCTGTTCAATAGCGCAAGAGATGAGGAATACAAGGAATTAAACAAGCTTTTGTCGTGGTATGCCAAGATTGAGGCAAGGGATGTGTTTCATTCATCGCAAAGAGATCCACAGATGAAAATTCTTAAAAAAGCATTAAACATATAAAAGAGAAGGTTTAGGCTTCTCTTTTATTCAATTTTATAGGAGAATATGATAGAATTATTATTAAGATTGGAGCCTAATTAATCTATTCATTGATTAGTTTATTAATGTTGTTTATTAATAATTATTGGAAATATGTATCAAATAAAAATTTATTTAAGTTTTGGGGAAATTCCGATATGCTATAAGGTTTGCAGTAAGCTATTTTTACAGTTGTATCCGATGTCTGATAACAATAAAATCACCATTAGCTGCGAACCTAGTTGATGCGTTATAAACGGGAGGAATGGAAATGAACAAAGAAATTATTGAAAGAGCCGGGGAAATTATCCGGCAGAATACTGCTCACAACTCGCCTGAGGGTTCTGAACCGTACTGTGTTTTTGCGCTGATTGACGCTGACGGTTATCCTACGGCATCAACGCTTACTGCGGCAAAAGTAGACGGTATTAACTGGATTACTTTTTGTACCGGGCTTGGGAGCAATAAAGCAAAACGTATAAGTAGTTGCAACCGTGCAAGTGTATGTTTTAACACGGGAGGAGAGTATAATATTACCTTGGTCGGCACAATAGAAATAGTAACAAATGCGGCAATTAAACAAGAAATGTGGTATGAGGGCCTCAAAAACCATTTTAGAGGTCCGGATGACCCTAATTATTGTGTTTTGCGTTTTCATACTGAGCGGTACAACCTTTTAGTCGATTGGAAGGAGGCGCAGGGATTATATCACTAAAGAATGGTACGCATATTTTTTAGCAGAATCTTCAGCTTCGACCCACTTACCTTGCTGTGCATACTGAATTATATTATTCAGTTCATTTACTATAGGCTGCCCTGAAGGGAAAATTGTGTTTTGGGCTATAAAGTATGTTGCGAAAAGTAAGAGAATAAGTCCTAAAAGCGAATATGTATAGTCTTATTTCGCAATGCTGAAACCTCCTTTTACAATTTATAGTCGAATACAAGTAAAACTTCACACTAAAGTATTGACATAAGCAACAGGAAGAGCTTTAATAATACCCAACAAATAACTCCGCAGAATGGCAAAGTCAATAGAATCAACTGTACCGTTACAATTTACATCAGCTGCCTTTATACCGTTTTCATAGGGAAACTCCATGCTAAAACCAAGTAAATAGTTTCTCAGTAAAGCAAAGTCAATTGAATTGGCAAGTTTATCACCATTCAAATCTCCATAAATATAATCAGGAGTAGTATGCTTAGGTTGCGATAATTCTTGAATTCTGTTTTCAGTAACAGCTATCCTATAGTAATTATCAAGAGCTTGAATTTGGTCTTTTGAAACAAGCTGAGAGTAAGAATTTTTTATTGCGTTGTTAGTATCATCCAATAAACCTTTTAACAATTCTATATCTGAAATCAATGAAGCGGCTTGTGTATTCTCGGGAAGTTTATCTAGTGTATTTATTACAGAAATAATTGAGTTTTCTTTTTCTAATTTTAGACTAAGCGAGTCGCTATTACCCCAAATCAAAACTGTACCATCTTGTTTTACAGCTAATGAATGTAAATCTCCTGCATCAATCGACTTGATATTTCCAGCATTATCAGGGATAGAGCACTGTCCGTCATAATTTCTTCCCCATGCTATTACGGTACCATCTTTCTTTAGAACAAGCGAATGATGTGATCCGGAGCTGATTGCAATAATATTGTTAACATTTTGGGGTATTTTACACTGATTATAGCTGTCATCTCCCCAAACAACAACAGTGCCATCATCCTTTAATGCCAAAGAATGTGTTGCACCAGCACTAATTGCTACTATATGACTTTTGGCTTCAAGAGGAACAGTGCACTCACCATATGTATTCCTTCCCCATGCTATTACTGAGCCATCATTTTTTAATGCTAGAGAATGGCTTAAACCAGCAGAGATAGCAATAACATCACTTTTTACTTCTGAAGGCATTTTGTAGATATCATCCCAGCTAACTACTGAGCCGTCTGTTTTCAATGCCAAAGAGTGTCCGCCTGCAGAAATAGCTTTAACTCCGCTTTTAAACTCTGAGGGTATTTCATACATATTCTTAGTTCCCCAAGCTTCAACGGAACCGTCAGCCTTTAATGCAAGAGAATGGGTCAATCCGGCAGATATGTCTGTAAATATACCGCTAGGAGGATAACATTGCAGTAAATTGTTTCTACCCCAAGCTATAATCTCTCCGTTCTTATCAAGTGCAAGGGAAAAACTTCCTCCCGCAGAAATCTTATTAACCAAGGGGGAATCCTTCAATGTATCATTGGAAAAAACGCTTATTGCACTAATTGAGTTAACAAATAATGATATAAGAGTAATAAATAATAAACTTTTTAACCTTTTTTTAGTTCTTAACATACATAACTCCTCTGATAACTAGTAATAAATATAGTTAAATTATACTTATTAGTAAATAATACCACAATTAGAGGCAGAACTCAAGGATATAAGCAATTGTTTATAGTTAATAACTTATACACCCACGGCAAATTCATGAAGAAATATAATGGAATCTAAGATATCTAAATAACAAATTATCAAAATAAAAACTGGAATAACAAATATATAAAAGCATTCCAGTTTTTGTTTTGCGTGCGCATGTTAAAT
>JAEZUI010000173.1 GCA_023421115.1 Bacillota bacterium
TTCCAACTGCATCATACAAGTATTGGGTTGTTTTGTTATCGTTTGCAATAACCTTGCTCAGTCGGTTGTAAACATCGTATACATAGCTTGTTGCTCCGCCTTTTGTCTTTACTCCGGTGCAATTTCCAGTCCAATCATAGAAATACTCTATTGTGCTATTGTCAGGGTTTGTCCTCTTTACAAGTCTGTAAAGATCGTCATATTCATAGCTTGTAGTACCGTTTTTATCAGCTACCTCCTTTACGTAGCCCTCATTTGTATAATCGAAATCAACTGTGTTTTCGGCTCCTACTTCTTTTACATCAAGCCTCATGTTATTGTCGTATTTATATACAATTGAGTTTTTATTATAATCGGTTACGGTAACTTCCTTGCTGTCATCATTATAGGAAGCTTCCAAGTACATTTCCAAAGGCAGTGTCTGTTTTTTTAGCCTTCCAACGCTGTCATACTCCATTTTTGTCTCTTTTAACCTTGGGTCGGTTATGCTTTTCAAATTTCCAGCCTCATCATAAGCATAAACCCAAGTCTCTTCCTTGCCCTCAATTCCATAAGCAAGAGTTACCTTTTCAACATTTCCTGCGGCATTGTAATCATACTTTGTAATCTTTCCGTTCTGGTCTTTCACCGTAGAAAGTCTTCCTGCGGCATCATATTTCATTTCATAGGTGGTGTCATCGGAATATTTTATTACTTCAAATTTTCCATTTGAATTATAACTATAGATAAACCTGTTGCCCTTTGCATCTAACATTTCATCGGGGTAAGGCTTGGTGGTGTAAATGTATTGAATCTTTTCATCGGGTTTTGCCGAATTAAATACGTTTTCCAACCTTCCAAGGCTGTCATACTGGTACTCGGTGGAATTTCCCCTCTGGTCAGTCACTTTTTTTATTTCACCAGTTCCGTTATACTCATATTTTACTGTGGAACCGTCTTGATATACAATGCTTTCCAAGCGATTCATGGTATCATAGGTGTAGTAAACGGTTTTTGAATCCCTGTCGGCAAAAGAGCTTATATTTCCTTCCTCATCGTAGGTGTATTTTTCATAAGTTTTATCAGTATAGACTACTTGAGTCAAATTTCCCAGACAGTCATACTTATACTCTACAGTATTATTGTACTTGTCCGTAAAGGTATCTATTTTACCAATTCCATTATAGGATGCCTTTGAAAGTCTTCCGGCACCATCGGTATTTTCCGTTATACGTCCTAAATTGTCATAAATATTTATTGTAGTAACAAGCTCTGTAATCCCTTCACTTACAGTCCTTGTAAACTCTGCTCTTCCTCATCTTCCATTGGCATCGTATTCCTTAAAACTACCAATATCAAATTAATAATACTTTAAACGCCTTTCATATTCATTTTTAATAGAATTTACTTCATTAGAGAATTCCGGAAAAAGGAAACAGTTTGTAATTCCAAATAATTTTAATTCTTCTAATATTTTTTCTTTCTCAGAGTAGGGTATTATTATTTCACTATATAATTCAGGTAAAACCTCAACTGGTTCATCTATTAGATATTCATTTTCAATCTTGTTAGGAAAAATTAAAAATAACCCCTGCTGTCGTTTGATACGTTCAGTTTTATATTCAGGAATTACAAATAAAGGCTTCATAAATAAATCTATAATTTCACTCTCTAATTTATCATAATTTTGATACTGTTTTGGGAAGTATTCTTTATGCTTAATTTTACTTACAAAACTGCTTACCTTATATAATGTATATTCGCTAAATTCATAGCTATCTGCAACAATATTTGCTTTGAATGAAAATGCTGAATGCAGCATATTTTCATCAACTTTAAAACAATACACTTTTCCATCATTATTTTTGCTACTGCAACATGCAAAAAACAATGCAACAAGCGCATTTTCTGTTAAATCTAGCATTCTTGTAGGGATGCCATAATGTTGTAATTTAGCTAAAAGGGATATTGGTAATATATCACTGTCAAATTCATTAGGACAACGAATTTTAACATCATCAATCATTTTGCTTTCAAATCTAAGAAATCTATCCTGACTTTAAATTCCAACTTTTCTAAACAAATTAGGTAATAAATCATAACTTTTGTTAGACTGTCCCCTAAAAAACACTTTATCCTTTTCCAATAAACGGTTTGGGTTTATTACAGAAAATTTACCACTTATTTCTTCCACATACTGAGATAAGCTTTTTATAGTCATTTCCATAAAATAATCTTTCCTCTCCTAATATTCCAATGCTGTAATAGTATCACAATTATACAATTCTAACAATACTTGCTACACAAGCATATAAAAGTATAAAAACAACATCAAGTCTAATTATCTTTAAGCGAATTAGCTCATTATCATCCTTTACAAATAAATTTAATACTTTATAAAATCATTACTTTCCTTTAACCCAATTCTCAGAGTATACAAAAAGAATGGTAGTAACTAACATTTAAAGGTTCCACTAGTTACTACCACTAAAAAAAACAACACAACTATTATTCTATTACTTTTACTTCATTAAATAATTTTCTAATCTGTTCAATCACCTTATCATCATTGCTACGAACAAAAATATATGTACTATCAAAAAGACCAATCTCAAAATCTAAGTCAACTCTCTTCATAATCACATGATAGAAATACTCTTCTTCAGACTTTAACACAGAAAAGATTTTTTTCCCATCAATTAAATAACTATCTCCGTCTTTTAATGATTCTTCAATGGAGCAAATAAAATCTCCATACCCGTATGCACCATTTTCAATTTTCCATTGACCATTCATCAAACTAGCATCTATCTGTTCTAGCCTCTTTATCAATTCTCCTAAACTTATTATATAATTTTCGCCTTTGACTTTGTCATAAATATTTATTTCTTTCACCATATTTTATCAGCCTTTCTTATTGTAATGTTTCTGCTGGCCCTCTATGGTACCCACCTTTAGGAGCTAATTTAGGATTGGCAGGTGTTAGTGGGTGTTGGTGTGGATTTAAATGATTCAAAGGCATTCCATGATCGCTAAAGTCATAATCCATTTTTGCAGTTACACCCTTACCATTTGGATTTGTCTCCCATGTTCTTGCTTGATTGTAAGTATTACCATTATCAGTCCTTTGTCCAAGTTGTGTATGTGGAACATCAGTATCGGGAATTGGGTCTCCATGCTTAGTTCTCGGTAATTCTCTCTTAGGTGCATATTTACCATTTTTAGAACTACCACCACAACCAGCATTATGTACAAATACATTATACTCCGATACAAAGTATGTATGCCAGTCCTCAACTTCAAAATTATATACCTTTATTGGCTTATCAAGGTACTCAACAAACGCTTCCTTTACTTCAAGAATCTCACCTGAGTACATTACAAGCCTGTCACTCGGTTTCAAATCTCCCGCATCTACCCATCCTATACCTTCAACCCAGAATGGGTGATTTGCTGTTGTTTTTATTTCCTGCTCTCCTACCTTTAAGTGAATCAGCTCTTTTATGTCTTTTACAAATACATTCAGTACTCTCTTTAATCCCTTTTCTCCTGTCTC
>JAEZUI010000246.1 GCA_023421115.1 Bacillota bacterium
AAATAATGTTTTGAAATATGGGATTGAGGCGGTTGAGATTGACACCGGTAAAGATATTGTTATTGGTGACCTGAACGGTAATGGAGAAGTTGATGCAATTGATTTTGCAATGCTGAGAAAGTATTTGCTAGGTATTACTGATTTTGATGAAGAGACTTATACCAAAGCGAATGTTAATAAAGATGAGACTGTTAATTCAATTGATTTTGCAATGATGAGACTGTACCTTCTTGGTATAAAGAAATCTTTTTAAAAGTTTTATATTGAATTTAGGCGATTGAAAAAAAATAACTGGTTAATCGCCATTTCAAAAAATCTGATTATATTTTTTGCATAGCAAAATAATGTTCCTATGTTTGGAAGTTTAAAAGCTTCCATGATGGGCTCTATGCCTTAAATATTGTCTAAGTTATTTTTTGAAATGGCCTTATATAAAAGTTTATTTTTTAATTATTTTGGAGGTGTTTGAAAAATGTATAATGTTTCAAAAGAAAGGTTTAGAAAGGGGTTAAAAAGGCTATCAAGTTTTTGCGTTGCCAGTCTTTTGACAGTACAACTTCTTCCCGCAAGCAAAGTATTGGCAAATGTGCCACCTGAAGGTTGGGCACCTGTTGAAGGTTGGGAGGATTACAATCATTTCAATTTTGCTGAAGCGTTGCAGAAGTCAATCTATTTCTACGATTCAGAATTGTGTGGTCCAGAAGCGGAATATGGCAAACTTGGAAAACTTGAGTGGAGAGGTTCATGCCACGAAATTGATGCAGCTATGCCCCTAGAAAGGACATCACTTTCTGATGAGTTTTTAGAAAAATATAGAGATATAATTGATCCTGATGGCGACGGGACAGTTGATTTACATGGAGGGTTTCATGATGCAGGAGACCATGTTCGTTTTGGTCTTCCTCAGAGCTATGCGGCAGGCACTCTTGGATGGGGTTTTAATGAATTTAGAGAAGGCTTCAAGGCAATAGGCGAAGAAGAGCATATGATTGGTATTTTAAAGCACTTTACCGATACGTTTTTACGCTGCTCTTTTCTTGATGAAAATGGAGAGATGGTTGCTTTTTGCTACATGGTGGGCGAAGGAGACGAGGATCATTGCTACTGGGGGCCACCGGAACTATATCCTGAAAACTTTACTAATTCAAGACCCGCAGATTTTGCAACCTATGATTCTCCGGGCAGTGATGTATGTGCAAGTACTGCTGCGGCACTTTGTACCTCATATATGAATTTCAAGGATGAAGACCCGGAATATGCTAATAAATGTCTTACTGTTGCAAAGGCAATGTATGACTTTGCAAAGAAATACAGGGGCAAACATCAAGGTGACGGTTACTACACATCGGATTATGATGAAGATGAACTGGCCTGGGCAGCAGTATGGCTCTATGAGTGTACCGGGGATATGGCATATATAGATGATATAATGGCTGTGGATGAATCAGGAAAATACATCGGATACATGAATAGGATAATTCCCGATACTTTTAAACAGAATGTTTGGTATAATTCATGGGTACATTGTTGGGATGCAGTATGGGGAGGAACATTCTTAAAGCTTAATCAGTTATTCCCTGAAAATGAGTTGTTTGATTTTATTGCAAGCTGGAATGTGGAGTTTTTGTCTGGTGGTGAATGCAAACATAAAGACCCTAAGGACACAAACTATTACAAAACATCACCTGCCGGCTATGCAATGATAAACGGTTGGGGTTCTGCCCGTTATAATACAGCCGCTCAATTATCTGCACTTGTATATATGAAAAACAATCCGGAAAGGACAGATTTCGGCGAATGGGCCAAGGGCGCAATGGAATACATAATGGGAAGAAATCCTATGGGATATTCTTATATTGTTGGTTATGGTTATGAAAAGGGGTTGCCTTATGCAAAACATCCACACCATAGAGCAGCTCACGGTTCAAAAACAAATAGCATGAATGATCCAGAGGAACACAGGCATATTTTATGGGGAGCACTGTCCGGTGGCCCGGATTTATATGATTATCATATAGATTCAACTACCGAGTATGCATATAATGAAGTTACAATTGACTATAATGCTGCCTTTGTTGGTGCCTGTGCAGGATTGTACCTATACTACGGTGAGGGACATGAGCCAATACCTAATTTCCCGCCTCTAGAGCCTAAAGTTGACGACTTCTATTGTGAGGCAAAATTGGCAAGGGAAACAGAAGACAGTACCCAAGTAGTATTAAGAATACATAATGAAACCAGCCAGCCGCCACGTTATGAAACTGGAATGATGGCAAGATATTTCTTCAATATAAGTGAACTTATAGAAGCTGGCCAAGATATAGATGATTTAATATTTTCTGTAGAATATGACGAGCAAATTTCCATGCAGCAGGAGCCTATTGAATTTAGAGGGCCTTTCAAATGGGATGATGCTGGAACTTATTATTATGAGTTTGATTGGAGTGGAAAGAAAATATACGGAGACAGGGAACTGCAAATTTCCTTCAGAGTCAAACAGGATGCAAATTATTTGACTCATTGGGATTCATCCAATGACTATAGTTTAAAGAATGTGACAAAAGAATATACTATATGTAAAAATGTGCCTGTATATTTAAGTGGTGTTAAAGTTTATGGGGAAGAACCTACAAAATTACAGCCGACACCTACTCCGACAAATGACCCAAATGTGACTCCGGTTAATAATGCTTCAATAAGTGTATTATATAAGACCGGTTTGGAAGACGAGACTAAAAACACTATTAGATCTACAATAAATATTAAGAACACTGGAACTACAGCTGTAAATTTATCCGACGTAAAGCTTAGATATTGGTTAACAAATGATGGAAACGAGCAGAACTCTTTTGTATGTGAATATGCCGTTTGTGGAACAGAAAATGTAAAGGGTAATTTCTATAATATAGACAATCCTGTTTCTGGTGCTGATACATATTTAGAAATTACATTTACTGAGGGCGCAGGTAAAATTGCACCGGGGGGAAGTACGGGGAATATTCCATTTAGAATAGAATGCTCATCGGTATATGATAAGTCTAACGACTATTCCGCAAACGAAGATATGAAGGAGTTTGGGGAGAACAAAAAAATTACAGCATATGTAAAGGGTGAGCTTAAATTCGGTGTGGAACCTGTTGTTATTAGTTACCTTCTAGGTGATTTAAACTCAAGTGGCAGCGTTGATTCCATTGACTTTGCTATTTTGAGAATGTATTTACTTGGACTTACAGATCTAGATGAGGAAATTTATTATAATGTGGCTGACTTAAATAAAGATGGAATTGTAGATTCCATTGATTTTGCAAAAATGAGATTGTATCTCTTAGGCAAAATAAAATCTTTCTAGGGGGGTTAATATGAAGAGAATAAGTAGACTAGTATTGATAGCGTTTTGTCTGATAAATATAATACCTCAGACAGCTATTGCTAAAGAGAATAATTTTAACTATGTTGATGCCTTTGCTAAATCTATCTTGTTTTATGAGGCAAACTGGTGTGGCCCGGATGCAGGGAATAATAGATTAAAATGGCGCGGACCTTGTCATATTGAAGATGGGAAAGATGTAGGACTTGACTTGACGGGAGGGTTTCACGACTGTGGAGACCACGTTAAGTTTGGATTACCTCAATGTGCTTCAGCGTCAACACTTGCTTGGGCTTACTATGAATTTTCGGATGTATTTATAGAAAAGGGTCAAGATGAGTATATGCTCAATATTTTAAAGCATTTTTGTGATTATTTTATGAAATGCTATCCGGAAAAGAATAAATTCTACTACCAATGTGGTGACGGAGATGTGGACCACCAATACTGGGGGCCTCCTGAGCTTCAGACCTATGACAGGCCTACTTATTATGTTGCAACACCGGAAAATCCAGGTTCGGATGTTGCCGGTGATTCGGCAGCTGCATTGGCGCTTATGTACATAAATTATAAAGACAGGGATTTGGAATATGCAGAAAAATGTTTGGAATATGCAAAGGATCTTTATACCTTTGGCATGACCTATAGGGGAAACAGTAAAGCACAAAGCTATTATCTTCCTAGGGATTATCTTGATGAGCTTATGTGGGGTTCTATATGGCTTTATGTTGCTACTGGAGACCAGACCTATATGGATAACGTGGACAAACTAATGGTAGAAAAAAGAATTGGCGATGGTGCTGGAAACTCGTTTAATGACAATTGGACGCAGTGCTGGGACTACGTTTTGACCGGTGTATTTATCAAGCTTGCTACACTTTCACCTAATCCCTTATATAAGGAAATAGCTGAAGATCATTTGGACTATTGGCAAAATAGATTGAAATCTTCTCCCGGAGGCATAAAATTCTTAGATAGTTGGGGAGTATGCAAATATCCGGCGGCAGAGAGCATGGTTCAACTTGTCTACTATAAATACACCGGTGACAAGAGTTGTCTGGACTTTGCAAAGAGCCAGATTGATTATATTCTTGGAGATAACCCAAACAACATGTCTTATGTTGTTGGCTTTGGGGACAAGTACCCTCAAGAACCACACCACAGAGCTGCAAGTGGTAAACTTGAAGGCCCGCCTGCCGATGAATCGAAGAACTCGCCTTTTAGACATATCCTTTATGGGGCTTTAGTTGGTGGTGCAGATATAAATGATGAATACCACGATGTAGTTGATGAGTATGTATATAGCGAAACAGGATTGGACTATAATGCAGGCCTTGTTGGAGCACTAGCAGGTATGTCTAAATATTTTGGAGAAGATCAAATGCCCGAAGACACTCCGGGTATTGAAGGTGAGCCGACCGTATACTATTCAGACGCAAAAATATATGAAGAAGATTCCACTGGTATCACAGTTGATCTTAATTTTTATAATATTATTACATCACCTCCGCAGTACGAGCCCGGATTATCCTGCAGATATTTTATTGATTTGTCGGAATACTCCTCGGAAAGTATTGATATGAATAAATTCATAACAAAAGTTTATTATTCGCCTGCTGAGGCTGAAATATCATCACTTAAGCCATGGGATGAGGAAAAGAACATTTACTATGTGGAAATTACCTTCCCTAACCCGGTATATGCGAGAACTTACGTACAGTTTGCCGTTTACTATTATGAAAATGAACTGTGGGATTCTTCGAATGATTTTTCTTATAATGGTATGAGTGATACCTATGAAACAATTGAAAACATTCCGGTTTACAAAGATGGAATTCTGGTTTCAGGAAAGGAACCATCAGGCGGAGAACCTGTTGAAACCACACCTAAGGTGACACCAACGCCAAAACCTTCAAATTACATATATGGAGATGTAAATGGTGACAAGGAAGTAAACTCATTAGATTTTGGAGTTATGAGGCAGCATTTGCTTGGTATAATTAAAGAGTTTACTTATGAAAAGGGTTCTGAAGCTGGTGATGTAGACGGAAATGGTGAATTCAACTCCATAGATTTTGCTTATATGAGGCAATATATGCTGGGAATTATAAAAAAGTTTCCGATAGAAAGCTGATTGAGTTTGTAATAAATAAACGCACAATTCATGACATGCTATTTATAAAATTAAGGCTGTGGACTACTTGAAATAGCATTTGCATTAATGGTCTATATTAAGGATTTGTATATTATTATATGCAAGTCCTTATTTTTTGAATTTTTAAGATGTTGTTTTATGTAGGTATTTGTTTTATACTTATATTATAAGATGTACTGTAAATGAGATTAGTAATGGGATAAATCAAGTATTCGTCAATACACCTTTCTTTTCAGCAATTTTTTTCAGCATTCTATTTTTGTTAAATCGGAACAATATTTCAACTTATGTGCGAATTATTATATTGAAATTGAATAGATTTCTACAAATTTTATATAAAAAATTTTAGTATCAGGGGGAGCGAAATTTATGATAAAAAAAGCATTTTTTAAGAGAAGCTTAAGTGCTTTTCTTAGTATCGCTGTTGTGATTAGTGCAGTTATGAGTATTCCATCAAGAGTTGAAGCCGCGCCGGAGTACAATTTTGCTAAAGCACTTCAGCTTTCACTTTATTTCTATGATGCCAACAAATGTGGACCGGGTATAACCGGTGGTCGTCTTGAATGGCGCGGAGATTGCCATGTAGAGGATAAAGAAGTTCCATTGATTCCTATGACAAAGACTTTTAGGGGAACCAACCTTACTCAGAGTTTTATTGACAAGTACAAGTCCATACTTGACCCGGATGGAAATGGTACCCTTGATTTAAGCGGTGGTATGCATGATGCAGGTGACCACGTCAAGTTTGGTCTTCCGCAGACATATGCTGCGTCTACTGTCGGCTGGGGATATTATGAGTTTAAAGACGCATATGTAAAAGTTGGAGAGGAAGAACATGTAAAGGATATCCTAAGATGGTTTAATGATTATTTACTTAGATCTACATTCAGAGATAAGGACGGAAAGGTAGTTGCTTTCTGTTATCAGGTAGGAGAAGGTGATGTAGACCATGATTACTGGAATCCTCCTGAACTTCAAAATCCAATAATTTTTAAGGATCTTGAAAGACCTGCATACTTTGCTACTGCTGAGAATCCCGCAAGTGACCAATGTGCAGGTGCTGCAGCGGCTCTTACCATTAACTACTTGAATTTTAAAGATGAAGACCCTGAATATGCCGAGAAGTGTTTGGACACAGCTATAGCTCTTTATGAGTTTGCGAGGGAATATAGAGGACTTGGTTACTCAGGTGGCTTTTATACATCTTTTTATGATGATGATGAAATGTCCTGGGCGGCAGTTTGGCTTAATATCGCTACAGGAGAAGACAAATATATTGAACATATAGTATCTACAGATGCAAGTGGTAATTATACCGGTTATATGAAAAAAATTATTGTTGATACCGGTAACGGATGGCAGAATATTTGGGTTCACTGTTGGGATACCGTTTGGGGCGGCGTATTTGCAAAACTTGCTCCAATAACCAATACCGAAAGAGAGTGGTATATTTTTAGATGGAATTTGGAATATTGGTCGGGAGTTCCTCGTGAAGATAAAACTGATACCAACACCCTTGCAAAGACACCAGCAGGCTTTAGCATGTTAAATTCCTACGGTTCCGCGAGGTATAATACAGCTGCACAGCTTTGTGCCATGGTTTATAGAAAAGAAACAGGTAATACAGCTTTTGCTGATTGGGCAAAGTCTCAAATGGAATATATAATGGGTAATAACCCTATGAATAGAGCATATATTGTTGGTTATGCCCCTGATGGAGCTTCACACCCTCACCACCGTGCATCACACGGTTCTAAGACTCTTAGTATGGATGATCCTGTAGATCAGGTACACACTTTATGGGGAGCTCTTGTTGGTGGTCCGGATGCTGATGACTTCCATAAGGATGTAACCTCGGATTATATTTATAATGAAGTGGCTATCGACTATAATGCTGCTTTTGTAGGAGCTTGTGCAGGACTTTATAACTATTATGGAGAAGGACATAAGCCTGTAGAGAATTTTCCTCCGAAGGAAGAGCGTCCGTTGGAGTTCTTTGTGGAAGGCAAGGTTAGTACCAGCCAGGAAAATAATGAAAGATCACAAATAACTATCCGCATTCACAATGAAAGTGCATATCCTCCTCATTACGAGACTGGAATGAAGGCACGTTATTATTTTAACATAAATGAATTGCTTAATGCAGGACAGTCCATAGACGATGTTGAAATGGAAGTTTACTACGATGAAAATGAAAAGTGCTATGATGGAAAGGCAAAATACTCAGGGCCAATTAAGTACGATGATAGCGGTACATACTACGTTGAATTCGATTGGGAAGGTAAACAAGTTTATGCTGCGCGTGAATTGCAATTTGCTCTCGTTGCTGCTCAAGACCCAAATTTCAAGGGAAATTGGGATCCCAAAAACGACTACAGCAGAGAAGGTTTAAAAGACGAATATACAATCACAAAAAAGGTACCTTTGTACATAGATGATCAACTGGTGTTTGGTGAAGAGCCGGAAATGATTTCTGCAACACCCACACCGACTAAGGA
>JAEZUI010000106.1 GCA_023421115.1 Bacillota bacterium
GATATATACCTACATTTAGGATTAATGGCAAGCTTCCCAATAGCTTCTACATAATGATCATGTATAAGCCCTTCCCCATAGGGGGTAAAAAAAATTGAGAACGCATTTTTAAACTCTGTATTATCAATAAAATCACAAAACCTTTTCAAACACTCCTTGTCCTTTGAAAGCTCTGTTTTACAAGGCTTGCTTTTTGCAAAGCAGCAATAGGTACAGGAGTAATTGCAGGAAGACAATAAGCCTCTATAATATATGTTTTTTACATCTTTAATCATCACAAAATTTCTCCATTTTCTGTGCAACAACCTCAGATATAAGCATAGGTCCAATATAATCTGACAAAGAAAGACCAAGAGGTGTTAGTTTTATTCTTCCATCGCTTTCTATAATCCACTTTTCCTGATCAAATCCTTCGAATATAGGAAAATCCTCAAATAAATATGTACCAAAGACCTCCTTATACTCAGACAAAGCCACTCCCCTATAGTAAAAGAGATTTTTAACTAAAAACCTCCGCTTCATTTCATCGTTATCTAACTTATAAAAGCTTATCCCATTGAAAAACTCATTTCGTTCTATATACTTATTCAAAATGTTCATGCATTTGGATTGTTTTGAGGTATACATTTCGCAAAAATGAAGGTTTCCAATGTAGCTTCTACCTCCGCAACCAAGAGCTATCATATTTTCAAATCCACAACTGTTCTCTTTTGAAGGTTTATCTTTTACAAACCTCCTCATGGAAGTTTGGAAATATCCTTTATCTTTTAAAACCTCACATATCATAAAATACATTCTATATTGGAGCCCTCTATCTATATCAAACTCATTATATATGCCTGTATTTGGCTTTTGATAAAGAGGATAAACAAATATCTCATTTGGTTCGTAGGAGAGAGTCATATCCAAGGAATATTTCAAGCTTTCAAAAGTCTGCAAACCAATTCCGTATATCAAGTCAATATTCAAGCTATCAAAGCCAACATATTTTATATCTCTGAGGGTTTCCTTGGTTTTGTCCACACTGTGAAACCTTTTTAGCATATCCAATTCTTTCTGCACAAAGGATTGAACACCGATACTTACCCTGTTTACTTTCCTGGACTTTAAATATGCCAATTTTTCATGTGTAGTCTGGTTGGGTGAGGTTTCTATAGATATGCTGACCTCACTGAAATCTATTCCAAAATCATACTGTGCTATATCAAACAACTTTTCCAATTGATTTGTGGAAAGAATAAGAGGAGTCCCACCTCCAAAAATCAAAGATTCAAACCGAACACCTTCAAAGTTCAATACTTCCCTGTAGTTATTGCCATGGCGTTTAACTGCTTCAATGTAACTGCTTATTTTTTCATCACTCTCGCAGGGGATGGAAAACAAATTGCAGTAACCGCATTTACTGTCACAAAAGGGTATATGAAAATATAGGGTTGTAGGATTTTTGAATAATTCTGAACTATACTCTTTTAACTGCAAATTTTCAATATATTGATAAGCAGTCTTATGGGGATAACTATACATATACTGCATATAGGCATTATGTATTGACAAAATCTCACCTTCCTACAATTTAAAATGCTTGTAAGGAACAGTGTAAACTATTTCATGGGACAAGCAGTGAAAATGGTAACCATCTTCTCCATAACAGCTTCCGTGGTCCGAACAGGCTATAACAAATGTTTTGCCCCTTGCTCTAAATAAGTCAAACAACTTCTCAAGGTGGCTATCTACATATCGAAGTGCTGCAGCATGAGTCTCTACCGAGTCTCCCTTTGCACCTTCAACATAAAAATAATTCGGATAATGAATACTGTCTATATTCAAATACATAAAAATTCTCTTATCGGTATTAGATTCTTTAAGTTTTCTTTCAATAAAATTCAATTGGTTTTCAAAGCTATCTTTTATATGGCAGCTGAAGGATGGATGCCAGTAACTACGCTTAAAAAGCTTTGGCAGCACCCTGTTTATTTCCGTTCTTTTATTAAAAAAGCCCACTCCACCAACACATATTGTTTCGTAGCCCACTTTTTCAAGCCCTTCTACAAAACTTGCGCCCTCAAACAAAAAAGCTTCCTTTGGAGTAGGCATATTAGCAGTCATATCCTTAGGCATAAAAAGTCTTTCCATTTCAAACATCGGTATTGGTTCGGCAGGACTTGGCAAAAACCCTGCAAACATTGCCAGATGAGATGGATAAGTGAAATTACCTGGCGCATGACGCTTTTCCCATTTGCCGTACTTGTTAAGATTTGGAGTGTTGTTCTTTTCCTGCTCATCAAAGGCTACATCATATCTTAATGTATCGAGGCATACAAACAGAATATCATGTGTACCTACTAACTCATTCATATTTACTGAATATTTGGCTTTAGTAATATCTCCTAATACTTCCATGGGTACTTCCTTGATCCCCTTATCCATAGTTCACCATCCTGATTAATTGATTTTTGTAAATTCTGTTTTTATTATAAATATCTTGGTATATCAAATCTCCTTGAGCATTCATTTCTATAATCACAGGCTCTTGATTCCTTCCTCTTAGAAGTATATCGATTCCTGCATAATTTAGCCCTTTAAAACAAGCTACAGCTTCCCTACACAGTTCCTCTATCTTGCAGATCACTGTTTGAGGTAGTTTTAGCAAATTTATATCCAAAGCATTGTTGTTTAAATGTAGATTTGTGATAGGAGAACCGGAACACCTTGCCACCATAAAATCTATTTTTCCAAATTGATAAACCACCCTTATATCATAACTAAGGTTTTTGTACTTGGGTTTTGGTATCCATTTTTCAATAATATATTGTTGTGAGAGAATAAAATTGACCAGCTCTTCTATTCTTTCAGTTTTGTCTATTCTACGTATTCTTTTTGTGTTAACAAACTTTCCATCTACCTTATTAATAGGTGTATAAATAACCTCAGAGCCTAACTCTGGATGATATCTATAAGCTATTATTCCAGCTGCACCCGCTCCATATCGTGGTTTTATAAATAAGCTATAAGATTTATTTTCTCTTATGTATCGCTTTAGGGCACCTGTATCAAGAAACATTTCGTCAACTAAAGGTGTTACAGAAATCCCCTTTTTTATAAGAACTTCTTTACACTTTCTCTTATCAAGAGTATTAATGATACTTTCCGGAGAGTTCAGGAAAGTCAATTTCTTGTTGTTGCCAATGTCTTTCAAAAAAGCAGTATATTCTTTTACCAGTATATTGAGATTGGATAAATCTGAGTCCTCATATTGGGGTGGATCTATTTTCACAATACTGTTTTTCGCAACATGAACAAGCGATGAACCAATCTCACAAAAACTGACCTCTGCACCCAGTTCTTCCGCTGCCTTTAAGAAATATTTCCTTCTTTTAGTTCCTGATTGCCCTATAAGAATAATACTCATAAACTAAAAAATCCTTACTCTGTCAGCATAGGATAATTCCCATATTCTTCGTCATTTTCCATCTGTTCATCAAGATTTATATTTATAGGAAGCACTTTTAATTTCCTCACATAATCATCCGTAATGAAATGATAATGTAAGTCTAATAATTCTAGGTTTTTGAGTTTATCCGCATTGTCTATTATAAGCTGTGCACCTTTATTTGAAAGGTTTCCGTTGGAAAAATCCAAAACCTTAAGATTTGAAACAATATCAGAGTTCAAAACTTGTTCAACAATCTCGTCCTGAATTTCACTGTTACCTAATCCAAGATAATCCAAGTTCTTGAGATTCCTATTTTCGATAAGCTTTTTTATATCGTCAAGACTTCCATCAAATCCATAATTATCAATTCCAAGGTATAAATTTAGTTTCTTTAGTTTAGGTAAGTTGGAATTGGCAATTTCAAAAATAACTGACTTAGGAAGCCCTCCACAGATAATTTCAAGGGATTCTAACTCAGTATGGTTTAATTCACCTAGACTAAGATTGTTGCTTCCTTTAATTTTCAGGTGTTTGAGATTTTTCAACGACTTTAACAGTTCACTGTAATTTCCTTGCTCTATCCATGAAACTTCACATTCTTCAGAATCCATATCTCCTATAAAAAGGGTTTCAATATGAGAGAGTTTCTCACTGTTTACAGAAAACATATCCAGAATAGCCTGGCAGCTATTATCATAGGTCTCTCCCCAGCATCCGACAATTATGGTCTTAATAGAGCTTAAGTCGGAATCACTTAATATCTCCTCAGCTAATGTAGCAGCATTCTTGTCTCCATCCTCATAATCCTCGTACTCATAAAGATATCTTTTTGTATCAGTCATATCACACACCTCCTTGATTAGTATATCAGAATTAATCAGAATTTGGAACATTTGCTTTTCCTTTATATCGCCCTTTGATATAATTATGGCAAGAACAGTATGATTTTGTTTAGTGGGGTGTTTAATTTGAATAAATTGATAATAGTGGCTTTAGTGGGACTTCTTGTTTTTACAGCTTGTGATGAAGATACAAACAAGACTGGTAATGAAAATGTACTTCCGACAGCAATAATAATTGGAAACTCAGGCGGTTACCTAAAAGTTAATTCTGATAATGGATATGATGAATTGATTTCTGCTCCAAATATTGTTTTGTCTGAATGTGCACAAAAGCCTGGAATTTATCAGTTATATGCAAACAGGGCGATAATTGATATAAAAGCAGATAGTGATTGTATCAGAGGTTTTGAAGAGGTATTTGATATAAATGCAAAAGAATCAAAGGATTTGACACCGGATGATATTGAGGCATTGTTCAATAAAAAGCAAGATTATTATATGGATTATATTTGCAAAAATCTTGGAATTGAAGACTGGTATGGACGTGAACCTCAAAGTTTGGAAAAAAGCAAAATGAGTTTGAATAATTTAAAAGAATCATATACTGTATTAAGTTTCAATAACGGTTTTACCGTGAGGCTTTTATTATTTAAAGAGAATAAATTCATTGACTATATAGATTTTGATGGATGGCGGGCAGGAACGGAATACCGATTCGAAAGAGCGGGAGATAAAGTGTTTGTTGTAGGCAAAAGTTGTAGGGGGTATGGGACAGGAATAGCTCGATATTTCGAAGATTGGTATATATTGAATGATCAGGGTAAAAAGCTTGTTGTAAGTTTTCCTTATAGTGTTAATGAACATTTATTGTCTTTTGCAGGCTACAATTTGAATGCAAATAGTATTAAATTTAATTCTAAAAAAGAAATCAGTATTACTGTAGATTACTCTATAACAATGGAGTATTTGGTGTATATAAATGATGAAGTATACGAGGCATTAACTGTAGAGGATACAAAGAATGTCATATTTAAATGGGACGATGAAAAGGCTGTTTTTATTTCGCAGTATGTTGTAGACGATATAGGAGTCACTGAAATTCCTCCTGTAAGTAAGGGAATAAAAGACAAATGTACTGATATACTCAAAAATAAATATCAAGAATTTATTCGAATGGCATCAGCAACTGCCGAAGAAAGAGATGTGGATAAAGTTGAATACTTGAAAGGTGCATGGAATAACTTTTTAAACGATTGTGAGGATTGTGATGAAAAGGCTGCATTGCTTGAAATATTGAATAAAGAATAACATATTGTCTTATGTAAGCTTTAGGATTAGTCTGTTTTTATATAAATTGATTTACCTATAGCTTTGTTTTTGAAAAACTACACGATATTAACAGTAATTCATATATGATATAATATTATTGAAATTTTAGTAGAGGAGATAGAGAGAGTGAAGGATAAGATAGTGAAAAATGTAGAAACAGATTTAAATTATGAAGTAAATGAGGTTAGAAATGAATTCAGGTCTTTTAAGAGAAGATTAAGTGTTATAACTAACATAATTTTTCCTGGTGCAGGTCTTGTATTATATGGGAAGTCATATATTAAAGGGGCTATAATATTTATTGCATATTTTGCATATAATTATTTGGTTTTTAAGAGCATGCATCCTTTAATTAAGATGACAGAATATAATATTCCAGCAGGAGAAGTACTAAACTTGATGACTTTATACCTTCCCGCACTGATTATAAAAGTCTATAGTACAGTTATAGTTGCTTTACTTAAAGATTAGCTAAAAATATTGGTGTAAAGCAAACAAATTTTCTTATCTTTAACATTTAACTTTATAAGCGTTTCTTTGAAGACATTACTTAGGCATGGATAAAAGGTACATACAGGAGTGATTTGAGTTGAATAAGTT
>JAEZUI010000113.1 GCA_023421115.1 Bacillota bacterium
ATACTAGCCGACGGAACAAATGCGATTCTATATTTTGTAGAAGGTGACACAGTAAATTTCTGCCTGTCTATGTTAGGTACAATAGATCTTATTCAGTACGGTTGTGCAGGTTTAAAGGTAACATCAACGGCTTTAATGACAGCAGATACTATAATGCTAGGGAAGAATTCATTAAAGTTAGCGACTGATTCCATTGGACTAATTAAATCCGGAGCAGTCAATATGCTGGATAATATTGCAAGCATAACAAAAACACAAAACGGTTATGAATTTGTGACTACAAATGGAATAATATTTAAGATGCTGGATGATGAAATACCTGCGGCAGCAAAAAGTGCTGTAAAGGCAATGTCTAAGGCTATTACCAACTCAAGGTTTTCAAGAACATACGTAAAATCATTATCATCTATTGCTGATGATTTTGCAAGTCGTTTATCAAGTTTTGGTTTAACAAGGACTGAGTTCGATGCTATAAGGCTCACTAGGAGGGAGCTTCTCAATGCATCAGTAGATGAAATATCAAGTGTCTTTGAAGCAGAAAGAGTAGTTGCTAGGAGTACATTTTCGGGTAGTCGATTAACTGAAAAGTTAAGTCTAATTAATGACGAGTATAATACTGTTATGGCTCAGAGAACAACCTTGCAAAATTTTACACCCGAGCAAAGATTAGCAAAATACGATAGTCTAATCGCATTGAGAAATGCTTACGAGGCACCAACTAGTGATACTCTTATGGCAAAGTATCTTTCTATTGATGATGCATATGGCTTTTTTAAGGGAGAAGATGCGTATAACCAAATAGGAGGATATGTATTAAAAGCTGGTGACACTAGGCCAATTAATACATTTGATGATATGATGAATTCGTTGAGACTTGATTATTTAGATAATAATTTTGCTAAAACACCTAGCAAAAAGTTTGTAGAAATATTCTATAAAACAGACAGTGCTGATCAATTTACTATACCAATAGGTGCTTCTGATGCATGGCCGTGTACGCGGAAAGGATTTCTTGCTAATACGAATGGTGAGGTTATGCCTGAATATTTCTCAGGACGTTTCTTTCCATCTGAAGCTGAAGCATATTTAGTTGATGGTATAACAGGAGAGAGACAATTGATAGCAACTTTTGATCCTGATGTAAATAAATTTATAACAATAGACGGAAATAGTTGGACAAAAGAAACAGTTAGTATATTGAAGGGAGAGTAACATTATGACAAGAGATGGAAATTATGCAATATTTAATGGCAAAGAGTATCGACTTATTTCTAGATCATCTAAAGTTGAAGGTCTTAGGGAATACGAATTACTATCATTTGATAATCAAGATATTAAAAATGGATTTGTTCAAGAACCTAATGGGAAGTACAGAAAGAAAGTAACACTAGAACAACTTGAACGTGCATTTTCCATATATACTTGGTGTAAATATAAAGGATATGACTTTCAAATTATTCTTCACCTCGAAAATGATATTTATGAAATTGAATGTATTACTGCAATAAATCCTATTCCAGTAGAACAGCTAGGATTTACCTTTGCAGAGCGTGGGGTTTATAGGAAACGTGTGAAGAAAGACGAACTTGATAGTATATATGAGGTTAAGACTCCTATACTTGGGTTTGAATAATTGAACAAGGTTATACCCTGTCGACTTCAAAAACTTCATCGGGGGGTTATGTTCGTACAATAAATAGAACTAATAACAATATTAAACATCTATAAAAATGACATTCAAAAAAACAATAAAGAAAAAAACGGAAATTCTCGGTTGATAGCTGGGAATTTCTGTTTTATAGGCATGACAAATAAACCTGTTAATAGACTTATAAGAATTAATTAGGCTACTTTTTGATAATCATGATATAAACCGTGGAGTATTGGTTTTGATTTCAGAACCGTTTTTGCAACAGTTGTTTTGGGCAATTTTTCTTTCAACATTGGGGTCTGACAATCAATACCCTGATGTGTCCTAACAGAGTTATAATAATTTCCAATATACTCTTTAAGCAAGTATTTAAGATGCTTTTCATTAATAGGTATTATATGGTCAAGTAATTCCTGTCGTAAAATGCCGACTGCTCTTTCACATACACCGTTTTGCCAAGGACATTTATAACCTGTTTTCTTGGATTTGATATTTGCATTGGCAAGGAAGGTTTTAAATCCACGACTGGTAAATGTAGCATCATTGTCATGAATCAAGTATTTTGGTGTTTCTCCAAAAGGAGTGGCTTCCCTGATTTGCTGTGCGACCCATGCAGAAGATGGATTTGTTGTAATTGCGAAATGTTCGATTTTCCTGCGGTCATGACTTATGAGGATGAAAACATACAAAACTTTAAAATAGAGAGTTGGAACTGTAAAAAAGTCCATTGCCCAAATTTCCTTACGGTGATTCTTGAGAAAAGTAGTCCATGACTGTTTCTGTTTTTCACTTGGGGCTTTATTAATTTTGGGAATGTACTTTGAAATTGTGTTTGGTGAAGGAGCATCTGATACAGCAAGGTCAATTAAACGCTCATATATCTTTTCGGGAGATAATAAGGGATTGATGATGATATACCTACGGCAGCAAAAAGTGCTGTAAAGGTAATGTCTGATTCGACAGATGAAATAATGACATGCTTAAAGGCAGAGCCTGAAGCACTGTTTGAAGTAGTTGAAGAAACAAAA
>JAEZUI010000160.1 GCA_023421115.1 Bacillota bacterium
GATCTGGCTACGATTGTTACACCCTGTTGATTTTCTTCAATGTTGTCATTACATTTAGTTACATTATCAAAAAGACTATCCGTAGTAATATTTACCTGTTTTATCACACTAGTAAGATTCTCATTTAGAAGTAATGCTTTTTTACTCTCATTGTATGCGTTTGCTAAATGTTTATTTCCCTCATTTGAAAGATAATACAATGCAAGAGTACCGCACAAAAACATACCGAATCTCGGCAGGAATTCACCAAAGCTACTATTATTTCCAAGAAGCGCTTCAGGTTTTATAGCATATACTGTAATGAGCATAGAAGAAACTATAGCGGAATAAGTCAATATAACATTTTTATTAAAATAAACCGATGCTAAACAAGCACACACAAGATAAGCTGTAAACATACGCTCTACGCCACCTTGTGATATTGTATATAATAATGAGCCTATAGCAGGTAATAATGGAATGATAATAGACTTTAGCAAATTATTTTTAACTTTTATGTATGCTAGAATTGTTGCAATTAAACTGGTTACACCTGTTGCAATTGCAGCGGCAATAGCTAGTGATATTCCACCTTTGAAGTAAGCAGTGAGGGTCAAAACAAGTGAAAAAAGCCACATTATTGTTGCATTAAACCTATGTGCTTTATTTGTATATACATCCATATCTATAATGAACATCTCCTTACACTGCAAATTAAAATAACCTATTCATCTCACTTATATGTTCATCGACAAAAGCCTATAAAAAATTAAGCTGATTTTGTTCCTCTGTTTACCGCAGCGGAATTTACTACTTTGATTGAAGCTTCCGTAGTGGTATGGTATAATATCTTCCATGAATTATAAAACTCAAGGGTAATGAAAGGAATTTATTATGGAGGAAATAAAAAATATAACGCAAAAGACAGTTGTTAAAACAGTTATTTTAATTGGGGTTGTCTTATTGATAATTCTAAATTTTACCGGTGTTGTTAATATAGTTAGAAATGTATCTACAGTGTTTTTCCCTCTTTTGCTTGGTGCAGGTATTGCATATGTACTTAATATATTGGTGTCAGTGTATGAAAAAATTTATTTTCCTAAGAGTAAAAATAAAATACTTATCAGCACCCGCAGGGCAGTCAGTATATTTTTGTCGATTCTGACTATTGGAGCAGTTCTTCTGTTTTTCTTGCTCATACTTATTCCACAAGTTAATCAATTTATTAATCTGCTAATAGAAAAGTTTCCTAAAATATATGAAACTGTAGTTGCGTGGGCTAATAAGTATGCTGATCAGCTTCCTTTATTACAAGAAAAGCTAAAGGAATTGAATATGGATGGTAATACTGCTTTGGAAAAAGGGGCAACGGTATTAAGCAAATGGGCAGGAGGGACAGTCTCTATTGTTGGGACAATATTTGGCGGAATTATGAATTTTATACTCGCTATGTTTTTTTCTATCTATATTCTGTTTAGCAAAGAAGACCTTAAACATAAGTTTGAGAAATTACTAAATTCATTTGTAAAGGCTGACAAAAGAAAGAAGATATACAATGTTTTAAGCACAGCTAATGAATCGTTTTCAAGTTACATTGTTGGACAATTTAAGGAAGCTGTAATTATAGGAGTTTTGTGTACTTTGGGTCTGTGGATTTTTCGTTTTCCGTACGCAACTATAATAGGCTCAGTAATCGGATTGACTGCACTGATTCCTTTGGTAGGTGCTTACATTGGAGCAGCTGTGGGATTTTTGTTGATTGTAGCTGTTGATCCAATAAAAGCTCTGTTGTTTCTCTTATTTATTGTTATATTGCAACAGGTTGAAGGGAACATAATTTATCCTAGAGTGGTTGGTGAAAGCGTAGGGCTTCCCGGAATTTGGGTGTTTGCCGCAATTACAGTAGGTGGCGGACTTATGGGGATTCCTGGGATATTATTTGGCGTTCCGATTTTTGCAACACTTTATAAATTGCTAAGTCAGGCTGTGAATGAGCGACAAAACTTAAAAGGAGTTAAAAAAGGTTAATTTGCATAACAATATTTTGCCTACAAAAGTTTTGCTGTGTCGAACAAGAAGAGCATATAATAATTGATAATTAAACATAAGAAAGAAGGATTATAATTTACAACTGTGACATTGCATCTGTTACAGATTTACACATTTTTATCTTGTTAAAAAATTGAGCAGCGTTTAAATTACGAAGTTGTATTGTAGTTGTTATCGATTCAAATTCAGTAAGATATATATTTTTGAAGTTGTCGGCTACATACATTTTTAGGCAAGCTTCTAACGTTGGTAACGTATTAGGAGCTGATGTAGCTAATTTACTTCCATCAAGTATCAAGTCGGTTTGTGAAGGATCAAACTTCTTTACATTTTCTTTATAATCCTTAACAAATGCTTGAGCTTCATATTCTTTAACAAAGCCTGATACAGTTATAATAAATACGCCAGGCTTTATTTCCATTTTATACATATAGAATTCTCCTCCATAAATTTATTTTAACATTATTTATCGACAAAATAACAAAAATACTTAGATAATATTACCAAAATATTTGAAAAATATAAAGACTTTTATTATATTGAATATAGGTGCTTTTGAGTACATAAAGCGAAGTATGGGAAAAACCGATATTATTATTAATTATCTTGCTTTGAGAGGGGTATTATTGAATGGATAAAAACAACAGACCTGTTGGTAGACAAAAACGTATTGGCTCTGGAGGTGGAAATGTTCAGAAACGTGGTAGTGGCTTAGGAGGTGGACCTGTAGGAAATCCAAACGGTTATTCGGACAGAAACGGAGGTTCAGATCGAGGTTCTAGAGGATATTATTCCGGAGGAAGGAGAAAGCCGGGATGTTTAACATATATAATGATATTAATTGTCCTTGGTTATATGGGATATAACTTATACAATAATATGTTTGGTAAAAACTCCGACAGTCCGGCTAACACTAATAATTTTCAGTCACATACAACTAATAGTTCCAATACATATGATAAAGGTGAATACCCAGTTATGGCCTCTGTGTCAAAGCTTGCGCGCGCTAAGCGTACAACAATAAAGGGAAACGGTGAAGATAAGGCAACAATAATGGTGTACATGTGTGGGACAGATCTTGAGTCTAAATCAAGTATGGCTACTTATGATCTGCAGGAGATTTTAAAAGCTAAGATTTCCGACAAAGTAAATATCATTGTTGAAACCGGTGGGACAGCAAAATGGCAGAATAATTTTGTAAATAGCAAAACAAACCAGCGCTTTAAAGCGACTAGTGACGGTTTTAAGCTTATAGAAAAGGATTTGGGGAAAAAGTCCATGGTTGATCCCGATACTCTTTCAGACTTTATAAGGTATTGTAAGTCAAATTATCCTGCTGACCGATACTCACTTATATTGTGGGATCATGGAGGTGGTTCGCTTAGCGGATTTGGGTATGATCAACACTTTCCTAATGACGGAATGAAGTTAGATGAAGTGGCTGTTGCTTTAAAAAATGGTGGTTGTACCTTTGACTTTGTAGGTTTTGATGCTTGCCTGATGGCAACCCTTGAAACAGCTATGGTTTTAGAACCTTATGCCGATTACATGATTGCTTCAGAAGAAGTTGAACCAGGTATAGGTTGGTATTATACAGGCTGGATAACAGCACTTTCTGAAAATACATCCATACCTACAATTGAGCTTGGTAAAAAGCTGATAGACGATTATGTAAAGGAAGTAAAAGCAAAAACACCTCGCAGTCAGGCAACTCTTTCACTTATTGACCTTGCAGAGTTAAAGGGTACAATACCATCGTCCTTTGAAGCTTTTGCCAAGTCAACAAGCAAACTTATTGATTCAGATAATTATAAGGTTGTTTCGGATGCGCGGTCGGGTACTAAAGAATTTGCAAAGTCTTCCAAGATAAATCAAATAGATCTTATTCACTTTGCCGAAAATTTAGGAACTACTGAGGGGAAATCTTTTGCGGCTGCACTTAGGAGTTGTGTTAAGTATAATCGTACTTCCACAAATATAACAAATGCAAATGGAGTGTCAATATTTTTTCCATACGGAAGTCTAAACAAGCTTAATTCTATGCTTAATACCTATGAACAGATAGGGATTGACGAGGAGTATAGCAAATGTATTAAAAGCTTTGCCAGTGTAGCTGCAGGAGGACAGATTGTATCCGGTGGAAGTGGTAATATGCTTGAGACTTTGCTAAACGGTTATACAGGAGGAACACAAAATCAGCCTTCAAACCAATCAGTAAGCTCTGATGCGTTGGAGAGCTTATTAAATGAGTTTTTGTCCGGTGGAGATTACAGCAGTATAACAGGTCTTGTGGGTAACACATTAGGATGGCTCGATGTAGACCGTATGAGAGCTTCTTTAGATTATTATAAGAAAAACAGGATTAATTCAACTGATCTTAAGATATCTAAAAAGAATGGACAGAGAGTTCTTGAACTTTCCGAAAAACAGTGGGATATTATACAAAACATGGAACAAAACGTATTCTTGGATGACGGACAAGGCTTTATCGATCTTGGTCTTGATAATGTATATGAATACAATAATGATGGCGACCTTATAATGGAATATGACGGCACATGGCTTGCGCTAAATGGCAATATTGTAAGCTACTATATGATAAATGAGGATCGTCACGGTGATAACTATTCGATAAAAGGACGTGTGCCTGCACTATTGAATGGTCAGCCTGTAGATATTATGCTTGTGTTTGACAACCAAAATCCTTATGGTATGGTTATAGGAGCCCAGATAAAATACGATACAGCATCACAGACCGAAACTCTAGCAAAAGGTCTTATTGATATTAATCCTGGTGATAAAATTGATTTCTTATGTGACTACTACACTTATGCCGGTGATTATAAAGATACCTACTACCTTGGAAAGCAATATACTGCTACAGGAGAATGGAAAATAGAAAACCTATCGGTAGGCAACAAGAACTATCAAATGACGTATCGTATAACTGATATATACAACAATAAGTTTTGGACACCTTCTATAACAGACTAGTACTTTAGAGTTTTAATAAGTATAAATACTGTAAAATTTCATATTGAAAAGCTCTAACAATAAAACAGCGAAATATAAACCTAATTAAAGTATAAACCTGTTTTATTGTCAAATGACGCAATTCTGAGATAATTAATTAAGATACATACAAAAAATTAAGATTGAATGTAATTTATAGTGGTAAGTATATAAAGATTTGAATGGAGACCCAAAATATGATCAAGAAAGTATTAACTATTGCAGGTTCCGACTGTAGTGGCGGTGCCGGCATTCAAGCCGATATTAAGACAATTACAGCACACAAGATGTACGCTATGAGTGTAATTACTGCACTTACAGCCCAAAATACAACAGGTGTATATGGTGTTTCGGAAGTATCTCCAGAATTTGTAGGTCAGCAAATAGATTGTATATTTTCCGATATTCGTCCCGAAGCTGAGACACTATCTGGTTTTGTAATTAAAAATGCATCTGATATGAAAAATGCAGCTAAAAAAGTTTCAAATATATTAAGTGGTGGTATTCTTATTAAAGGTGGACATTTAGAAACCACTGCGAATGATTTATTGTATATTGGTAAAAAATACTACTGGTTTAAATCGGAAAGGATAGATAATCCTAATACCCATGGAACGGGATGTACATTATCCTCTGCCATTGCTTGTAATCTTGCAGTTGGATGTACATTAGATCAAAGTATTCAAAAAGCAAAAGAGTATGTTTTGGTGCAATTAAAGCAGGGTTGAATTTGGGAAAAGGAAGCGGACCTTTAAACCATATATATAACAGCAATATTAGTATTTATAGATAACGTACACTAAAGCTAAATTTATATAGCACTTAAACGTTATCTAATTTAGATGAAAAACTTCCTTTAAAATTTAGTTTTAGAGTTTTTCATCTATAGTGCTATTAGAAATATATCTAACAGAATGGGGGAAGAAAAAATGAACGTACATGATTTTGATGTAAAAGGAAGAAATGATGAGAGTATATCTTTAAAGGAGTATGAGGGTAAAGTTTTGCTTGTTGTGAATACAGCAACACAATGTGGATTTACTCCGCAATATGATGGTTTGCAGGATATGTATGAAGCACTTAATGATAAGGGTTTCGAAATTTTGGATTTTCCTTGTAATCAATTTGGAAATCAGGCTCCGGGGACTAATGACGAAATCGCAAAATTTTGCGATACCAACTTTGGTATTACATTCCCAAGGTTTTCAAAAGTAGAAGTGAATGGTGACGAAGCTATTCCTCTATTTAAATACTTAAAAGATCAGAAGACATTTCGAGGCCTAGACCCTGAACATCCATTGACTCCTGTTTTAGAGGGCATGTTGGAAAAAGAGCACCCTAACTATACTACTACATCGGATATAAAATGGAATTTTACTAAATTTTTAGTGGACAAAAGAGGTAATGTAGTAGAAAGATTTGAGCCTACTACTAGTCTTGAAATAGTACAAAAAGCAGTTGAAAAGTGTTTAAGTGAATAAAGTTTCAAAAAATGTTATATACACAAGAAAAAGAATGGCAATGACGTTTTAAGTCTTGCTATTCTTTTTTATACAAAAAAATTATTTGTAAAATCTATAAAGCGGGTACCCTAAATTATTGTGCTGTTCTCATTAAAAATAGTATAATTTTGGTTGTTTACTGAATACACTGTGATATGTCACTTAATAATTATTTTTCTTAAGTCGCTATCTCCATTTTTTACTTCTTGCTGATTTTCTTCTATTGATGTTTTTATAATAGTCAACAGATCATTTTTGCTATCGTGTATAACCTTGCTGTAAGTGTCAGGTAAACAATTAATAATGGTATCAATAACATCTAATTTCATTTTAAATAGTGTCTTAATTAATGCCTTATTCATTATTTATCACCCCAAATCTAATTTTTAAATAATCTTCTTCAAATTTTGCACCTATGACATCTAGGGATTGAATAGTCCTTGGGAGAATAATTGTGCGTTTTAGATTTTTTGTTTTTATTATTAACTCATCACCTTTTTGGTTTAAATCAATATCTTTTTTATCCGCAAACGGTAAGTAAATAGAAAATTCATACCCATCACTACTGTCTTTCTTTATTTCTTGAGTTTTTACATTATACTTTATTTCAACAGGGTTTTCGTCTTTAAAAACCTCGGACCCCATTTTTTCCAGCATTTCAATACCGACTACTTCTCTATCAAATAAGGGTGCTTCATAAATTGGTATAGGTGAAAAACTCTCTAAAATGGTTTCTTTATATCTTTTGTGTATATTCTTCCAACCACTAAAATAGCCTTCTTCAACGCTTTCTGGCATAACCCTGTTTATAACAATTGAATCGACATTATAGTCATATATATTTAAATACGTAAAACTCCTTTGAGCTTCTTTTATTACCATTTTTTCCGGATTAACAACAATTCTGACACTTGTAATATCCTTGTTTCCTAATATTGTGCGCATTTCATCTAGTTGGTTATATATGTTTTCTATTTCACCCATAACATCGTCAGAGGGTAAAGGTACTTTAAATAATGGTTCGACAATAGGTTTTACTAATTTTGCTGCTTTTCTTTTTATTGGAAATAGTTTACCCATCCACCATTTCATCATCTCCGGAAAACTTAATAATGCCAGTGTCTCTCCGGTTGGAGCACAATCAATTATAATTACATCATATGTTTTTTCTTTATAGTAATTTAAAACTCTAATAAGACTCAATAAGTCTTCCATGCCTGGGAAAACTGTCAATTCTTCAGTTGTGATGTCTTTTATTGTTTTTGATGTTAGAAGAGTTGTAATATATTTCTGGACTTTTCCCCATCCCATTTCAACTTCATGGATTGAATCAATTTCCTGCGCCCATAAATTATCCATAATTTTTATCGGTTCCGGTGATAAATCTATATCAAAGGAATCTCCTAAACTATGGGCAGCATCAGTACTTAATACTATTGTTTTTAAGCCCCTTTTTGCGCTTTTTATCGCTGTTGATGCTGCAATACTTGTTTTTCCGACGCCACCTTTACCGGTGTATAGTATTATTCTCATAATGATACCTCCTCGTTTTATACTTTATTGCTCATAATTTTCGCAGGACAAATATTACGCATGTCGAAGTATTGGTTTTATAAAAAGCCTATTTTCTAGGCCAAATATTAATCTATGCTTATCTTTCTAATAGGTTTTTCTTTTTCGTCTTCCTTATTTTTATCTTTTTGCTTTTCTCTAAAGGCATTCATGATTTTTAAAACTATATTCATTAAAAGCATCTTCTCATCATCGGTGATTGCATCATCAAATATTGAAACAAAACTTTTAATCTTATCTTTTAAATTCTCAATAAACTTTTTGCCGCTTTTTGTGAGTTTAATTACAACTATTCTTCTATCGTGTTGGCTTCTGTCACGTAAAATATAGCCCTTTTTTACAAGTCTGTCGGCAATCCCTGTAGAAGTACTCATTGGAACATTGAGTAAATCTGAAAATTGACTCATTGTTATTTCGCCGTTCTTATCAGTTGCCAGTAGGAAGAACAGCTCTTGTTTTGACATTTCGAGGTCGATATTAATCAACTCTTCAGGAAACATAAAATGCTTTAAATTATCAAATACAAAATTATAAATTGACTCAACTTTCAATAGAACATTACCTCCGGTGAATATTTCGTGTTCCGTAATATTATTTTACCACTATTGATTTTTATTGTCAATATTTCTTATTCTATTATGATGAAATTTATATCCGTAATGGAATTGTTTTTTAGATCGTGCAGCACAATATAGTTCATGATACAATATATGAGTTATATGCAATAGACAGTATTTACGTGATTCAAAAAAACTTTGCAATCGCCATTTCAAAAATATGATTTGATGGGCTTTATAACTTAAATATTGTATAGGTTATTTTTAGAAATGGCCTTATGGGGGACGATCGATGAAAAAGTTATTGGTTTATTTGAAAGGCTATATAAAAGAAAGTATCCTTGGTCCGCTGTTCAAGCTGCTTGAAGCATCGTTTGAATTGTTTGTGCCTATTGTTATCAAAAGTATTGTTGATATTGGCATCGGACAAGCTGACAAAGGGTACATTGTTAAAATGTGTTTACTGCTGGTACTTCTAGGTGTTGTCGGTATGATATGTTCAGTAACGGCCCAGTACTTTGCTGCAAAAGCGTCGGTGGGCTTTGTGACAAAGTTGCGACGCGCGCTATTTAAGCATATTGGTCAGCTATCATATTCGGAAATTGATACCCTAGGTACATCTAGTATGATTACTCGTATGACAAGCGATATGAATCAGGTACAATCGGGAATGAACCTGACCTTACGTCTGTTGCTGCGTTCTCCTTTTATTGTCTTTGGTGCAATGCTTATGGCATTTACCGTAGATGCTAATGCCGCTGTTACTTTTGTAGTAGCAATTCCGGTGCTTTGTGTTGTTGTTTTTGCCATTATGCTGTTATCCATTCCTCTTTATAAAAAGGTACAGCAGAGGTTGGACAAAGTTTTAAATTCTACAAGAGAAAATCTGAGCGGTGCTCGTGTAATCAGAGCTTTTCGCCTTGAAGAAAAAGAAATAATAGAATTCGATGAACGTAACGAACAATTGACCGCAACACAGAAGTTTGTTGGTGGAATATCTGCGCTTATGAATCCTTTGACCTATGTTATTATTAACCTTGCAATTATCTGGCTTATCCATATCGGTGCAGTTCGGGTGACAGCAGGCCTTCTTACACAAGGTGCTGTTCTTGCACTTTACAACTATATGTCTCAAATTTTGGTGGAGCTTATTAAGTTTGCAAACCTCATTATCACTATTACTAAGGCTGTAGCCAGTGGTAACCGTATAAGTGCTGTTTTAGACATTGAATCGAGTCTTGTGGAAAAAGATTCACTAAATCAAAATACTCAGTCTGAATTTGCTGTAGAATTTCGTGATGTGAGACTTAAGTACAAAAATGCCAGCGGCGAATCCTTGACAAATATAGACTTCTCGGTTCGGCACGGTGATGTAGTTGGTATAATCGGCGGCACAGGTTCCGGTAAAACTTCGCTAGTAAATTTGATTCCAAGATTTTATGAGGCAACCACAGGAGAGGTTATTTTGGATGGTATAAATGTTAAGGATTATCCGCTCAAATCGCTCCGTGATAAGATCGGTGTTGTACCCCAAAAGGCTGTCCTGTTTAAAGGCAGTATCCGAGAAAATATGCAATGGGGTAATAAGGATGCAACCGATGAAGAGATTATTGAGGCCATTGCTATGGCTCAGGCTAGTGAAATTGTAGCACAGAAAGAAGAAGGACTGGATTTTATTATTGAACAGGGAGGGAAGAACCTTTCGGGCGGCCAGCGCCAGCGCTTTACCATAGCTCGCGCTCTTGTTAAGAAGCCTGAAATTTTAATACTTGATGACAGTGCTTCCGCACTTGACTTTGCTACAGATGCAGCCCTTCGCAAGGCGTTACGTGAAATGCCGGGAAACCCAACGGTTTTTATTGTTTCGCAGCGTACCTCATCAATTCAATACGCCGATAAAATCATTGTCCTTGATGATGGGCAAATTGTAGGTGTTGGAAAGCACGAACAACTACTTGAAAGTTGTGAAGTATATAATGAAATCTATGACTCACAATTTAAGAAGGAGGCGAAATGATATGAAAAAACAGAAAATTCAAAGGGACACTATCCGAAAGGTCCTCAAATACATCAGAGAATATCGTATCCTTCTGTTAATTTCCATTGTACTTGCTGCAATTACGGTAGCATTGACTCTCTACGTACCTATTCTTGTAGGTAATGCAATTGATTATATTATAGGGCCAGACAAGGTAAACTTTGAGGCAGTAGCTCAAATTCTTGTCAGAATCGGTTTTGTTGTTGGTATTACTGCTATATTTCAATGGCTTATGAACATTATAAACAACAATATCACTTATCAAGTTGTGCGGGATGTTCGGAAAAAGGCTTTTAGAAAAATTGAAATTTTGCCCCTTTCTTATATTGATGCCCATCCTCACGGTGAAATTGTAAGCCGTGTAATAGCCGATGTAGACCAGTTTGCCGATGGCCTTCTGATGGGCTTTACACAACTTTTTACGGGTGTTATTACTATTGCCGGCACACTGATTTTCATGCTGACCATCAGTGTAAAGATTACTCTTATTGTAGTCGTTCTTACACCGCTTTCACTCTTTGTAGCAAACTTTATTGCGAAGCATACCTATTCTATGTTTAAATTGCAGTCAGAAACCCGTGGTGAGCAAACTTCACTCATCAGCGAAATGATTGGCAATACGAAAATAGTTCAGGCCTTCTCCTATCAGGAGGAAGCACTAAAAAAGTTTGATGAAATCAATGACAAATTGGAAAAATGCTCACTTCGAGCTGTTTTCTTTTCATCGCTTACAAATCCATGTACCCGTTTTATCAACAGTCTTGTTTATGCAGCAGTTGCTCTTGCGGGTGCATTAGCTGTTATAGGTGGAGATGTGGGAAGTACTATGACGGTAGGTGGGCTTTCTATTTTTCTTAGTTATGCAAATCAATATACAAAACCTTTTAATGAAATTTCCGGTGTGATCACTGAACTGCAAAATGCCCTTGCATGTGCTGGTCGTGTTTTTGACTTGATTGAAGAACAGCCACAAATTCCAGATTCAGAGAAGGTCATTAAACTTGAAAAGGTCAGTGGTAATGTTACCCTTGAAAAAGTAGCTTTCTCTTATGAACCTGAGCGTCCCTTGATTCGTGATTTTAATCTGAAGGTAAAACCCGGTCAACGTGTGGCAATTGTTGGACCAACTGGCTGCGGTAAAACTACTGTCATTAATCTCCTAATGCGCTTTTACGATATTAACTCCGGCAGTATAAGAGTGGAGGATATAGATATTCGTGACATTTTACGAAAGAGCTTAAGAGAAAACTATGGAATGGTATTGCAGGATACTTGGCTAAAATCCGGCACTATTCGGGAAAATATAGCAATGGGCAAACCGGAGGCATCGGATGAAGAAATCATTTCTGCGGCAAAGGCTGCTCATGCGCATAGCTTTATAAAACGACTGACAAACGGCTATGATACTATAATCGGTGAGGATGGAGGAAGTCTCTCTCAGGGTCAAAAGCAATTGCTCAGTATTACCCGCGTTATGCTTTGTTTGCCGCCGATGTTGATACTCGACGAGGCAACCTCCTCCATTGATACTCGTACAGAAATCAAAATTCAGGAGGCCTTTGCAAGACTTATGCAAGGTCGTACAAGCTTTATTGTTGCTCATCGTTTGTCCACCATACGGGAAGCAGATATAATTCTTGTTATGAAGGACGGTGATATTATCGAGCAGGGTACCCATGATGAGCTGCTTTTACAGCAAGGCTTTTATGCCAATTTGTATAATAGTCAATTTGCGTTATAAATAAGGTTAATTTAGTAAAAAAATAGCCACACTTAAGGATTCTTGATCTTATGTGGCTGGTTTCTATTTACTATTATTTGAAACCCTTTTTACCTTCATTATCATTTTCAGGTGGTAAGCTGAATGAAGAACTCACTTCTTAAGCTTGCAATTTAACTTATTTTAGATGTTTGTATACATCTTCCAAGCTGTCATAGTCCAAAATTTCATCAACAATGATATCTAAAGTCTCTGCATCAAGTTGCTCAATTTTAGTTCTCATGTCCTCCTCTAAAACTCCAAATTTTTTCGTTAATAATCGTATTGCAGTTTTAGCAATACCTTTTTCAATACCTTTTTCAATGCCTTTTTCAATACCTTTTTTAATACCTTTTTCGATTCCCTCCGCAATGCCTTCTCTTTTTGCTTCTTCTGCAATAATCGGATTGTATAATGTGGCTACCATAATATCAACCTCCTCACCTACACTCGAATATTCTCCATATTTATTATACAAATATTCTGTTATGTTTCTTAACACTCTTAATATTTTTTCCAAATCAGTTCCTATTATTTCATAACTGTTATATAATTCACCGAGCACATTTATTGTTGATTGTATAACTTCTATAAGCTTTTTGAATTCAGTGTTAATGAGTTTGCCCTTATCTTCATATTTTATATGCTCATTGTTGTATATGCTTTTTATTATTTTCCTCGAATTAAATACTTGTAATGGTAATAGAGCATACATCTTTTTGTCTTTCAAATCTTCTACTGAGTATTTCCAGTATTTTTATACCGGAACACTGAATCTTATTTCCTGATCGTCGGGTAATCTCAACTTAAAATACAACTCATCCTTAATATTTCTATTCTCCTCTAAAAATATTACCAATTGCTTCGGGTAATAAAGGATTGTTTCTTCGTTGTTTTCATCTCCTGCTTTCTCGACAGCTTTTTCAAACCCATACCTAAACATTCTTATAGCCATTGAATTGTCATTTAGAGTCTGAAATTCAATATGATAGCTAAAAGATTTATTTTTTGTCCTTACCGTTATAAATATATCTCCACAAATCCTATCAAAATCATCATCTACAAATTCACTGTTTGAATACTCTATACTTACTTCATTACAATCATAATCCTCATTAAACAGTGCATTCAGTAAATTTACCATTACTTTCTTTGATAATTTAAACAGCACTTTCATCATTTGATCTAACTTTATTTTTTCTAATGCAATGTTCTTGCTCATCTTACTTTCTCCTGCTATTGTACTTATATAAATTGTAACACATTACAAGGTTTCTCTCAATAATTTTGTATAATTACTGGTTCATAAAGGAAAACCAAGTTTGGAATAATGACAATAATACTTTACATAGTTTATCAATATTTAAACTGTTAAAAGGATGAGTAGAAGAAAAATGAATTTATCAAAAAAATAATTGAAATCTTGTAACATTATCTGGACTTAATTCTATACAAATAAAGACAGAATTTTACTTCATTATTGCGAGACAGAGAATGAAGATACGAATGCAGTATTTTTCATATTTAAGTAGAGTTGCAATACAGGCTTTTTGCCTGTAGTTTAAACAAGATAGCTATTGTCAGACTTAGCTAAATCCATTCTCGTCACCTCCTACAAACTTATCTTTAGTGCCTGTGCTACTAATGTTTGAAGAATACAGCAGTTAACTTTCCGTTTCCAGATAGTTTTCTTTTTGACATAAAATATGCTCCCCCCTAAGCAACAAGTCTTTTATTATTTCACTTGTCTACATAGAAGGAAGCATATCATTATGTAACACGTCTTTAGAGATTATTTATAGTCTTAAGTTTCTATTGGTAGGCCTCAAAAGGAGTCGATAAATCCTAATAAAAATTTTCTTAGTAATGCAAAATCAATAGAATTTACTGTCTTATCATTGTTGACATCAGCGTTATTCAACTGATCTTCAGAAAGATTTTTTATACCAAGAAGATGTTTTCTTAATGATGCGAAATCAAGAGAATTAATGTTTCCATCAATAATTATATCTCCAGTCAAGACATCAGTTGTTGGCGTAGGTGTTGGCACTATTTTTGTGTAATAAAAATATATAGTAGCATTTGGAGTAATATCGCCTGCAATAACTGTTCTTGGTAAACTTTCAACACCTTCTTTATATGAACCAAGTTCATCCATATCTGTTACGCTTGTTTCATTTGCAAAGGTATATCCGGGTATTTCGGGAGCAGCATTATATTCCTTATAACCTTTACTATGCTGTACCTTCTCTTTTATCATTCCTCCATCTTTATCAATATAGTACTCTGTAATGGTATATGAAGTTGATGTAGGTGTTGATGTAGGTGTTGAATCTGCTGACACAGGTGTTAGGTTTGAGACGCTGATTATGCCGGAAGAGGTTATTTCAACTGTTCCATAGGAATTTATTATTGTTCCAGTGAAATACAAACTACCAAGGCTTTTTTCTGTGATGGTATCACTTCTATCTATTATTCCATTTAATCTTGAAATTACAGTGCTTTTATCAGCAACTGTCATAATAGAATATGATGGTGTTGCCTCATCTAATAATAATTGGGTTGTACTACCCGAGTATCCATGGTGTGATATCTTTAAAACATCACAATCAGTATTAGTACTCTTAACTAAATCTACAAATTGAATGTATCGCCAAGAAACAGCATTTTGTTACCTGATTCAGTTCCAACTCTAAATACCAAAGAATCTGCATTAACTTTGGCTGGAAAACCAAGTGTATTGTCGCTAAAATATGATTCTTCCTGATTCATCCAAGTAATATATGAAGAACCAAAATAAAAATTATTATTTGATGTTCTACTTGGTGAGTACCAATTACCGTTATAATAGACATCTTCTATTTTGTCCATAAGGTTCTGATTAACTTCCGGCAACTTTTCTAAATTAAATTTAGTATACGTATCTGATAAACCAGATACATCAATAACTGCATTTACAAATTTAAGATAATTTCTATAGACTCCGTCCTTGTCTGAATTATACATTAACTCTACATATTCTATATTATCATAATAACGCCCATAAAGAGTACCTACATTATTATTGATATGATTTAAAACTTGCAGAAGTCCTCCTATATGATCAGAGTCATAGTGTGTAATTATTATTGCATTTAATCCTGGATTTGTATCTCTTTTTGCACTACGATCATCCAATAGGGCATTTATTGTACCCGCACTATCATATCTTCCGGTATCTACTAACACAAATTTACCATTTTGTTCCAATAGAATACTATCCTCTTGTCCTATCTTGGCAAAATGGGCATTTAATCTACCAAGGGTTGACTTTTGTTTCAAGCTTATTTACATATGTAAGTTCTGGCAAGAAC
>JAEZUI010000023.1 GCA_023421115.1 Bacillota bacterium
AGGCGTTCATGAAAAAATATCAATGGATGATGCTTAATTCCCTGGAGGATAGAAGGGACGAGTTAAACCAGTTTATGGATACATCCCGAATTGTATGTGAAATGGAAACCATTGACGAGTTAATAAACAATGTACTTAGTGCCTGTGGGTAAGGGGATGAATTATGAACAACAATATTGAGGTTATAAATAATAATCTGTGAACAGCCGCTAGCGGTAAGCTAATGCCTGTTGAAGAATGGGGAGGAAAATAATGAATAATGTTCAAATTTTAATCAATAATAACGGGAAATTGCAAGAGCCTTGCATAGAGGAAGGTATTACTTGGGAAACAGAGCGTAAGTGTGCACCGGGTAAGTTAACTTTTAGTGTTTTAAATGACAGTACCTTGGACTTTACAGAAGGAAATCATGTGAGGATGGCCGTAGACGGAAAAAATGTTTTTTATGGGTTCGTATTCACCAAGAGACGTGATAAGGACGGGATTATCAAGGTAACTGCTTATGACCAACTGCGATATTTGAAGAATAAGCACACTATGGCGTATATAGGGCTTACTGCTTCTCAATTGATAAAAATGCTTGCCTCACAATTTCAAATGAGGGTGGGGGAAATTGAAGATACTGAATATGTTATACCTCAGATGATAGAAGATGGGCAAACATTGTTTGACATCATTTACGATGCATTAGATTTAACTCTAGACAATAAGAAAAAAAGATATGTTCTTTATGATGATTTTGGCAAGCTCACACTTAAAAATATTGAAAATATGAAGCTTGATTTACTCATAGATGCCACTAGTGCGGAGGATTTTGATTATACATCAAGCATTGATCAGAATACTTATAATCGTGTCAAACTGGTCTACGATAATAAGGACACCGGCAAGCGGGAAGTATTTGTTTCTCCACAAGACCCGGAAGAGTTTACTGCATCAGAAAATATTAAGAAATGGGGCGTACTCCAATATTGCGAAAAGATTGATGAAAACGCAATTAATCCCCAGGCCAAGGCAGATGCACTACTAGGGTTATATAATAAGAAAACACGTAGTTTGTCCATTAGCAATGCTTTTGGAGATATCCGAGTTAGAGCCGGTTCCCATATTGCTGTACAGCTTGATTTGGGCGATATCCGCGTAAATAATTATATGCTGGTAGAACGGGCCAAGCATGTATTCACCAACAACCAACACATGATGAACCTCAGCTTACGGGGACATGATATATATGGATAAAAGAATATGATAAATTTTTACCCGGCTGAATCCACAGCCGGGTATTTTGGTATAATTATCCTAATTGCCCCCGGCGATATGGTTAGTTTTATAGTCAGTATGAACTTTCACCGAAGGAGTTTAGATGAAAGTCAACGGGCTATGGTTGGGGCTAAAATTAAGCATATTTTTGAAGACGATGCGCGGAAGAGGGTAGCCGCTAATCTTCCCAATCAACCAAAAGGGCCAAAAGGCCACACTGGGGAATTTGGAAAATCCCGTGATAAAGCTGCTAAGATGGTTAATTCTTCCTCACGCTCTGTAGAACGGGCTTCCAAAGTACTTAAATCCGGCATTCCTGAATTAGTACAGGCCGTTGAGAGTGGCAAGCTCACTGTTACCAGAGCAAATGAAGGTGATTTTTAATGATTAAGTTTCCAGATGAATTATATGATTGTACTTATTGGGATGAAAAATTAGGAGAGCGACTATTAAAAGAAAATGCCACTGAGGAACAGAGGCGTATTTTTGAAGAATTTTACCGGGATTTAGATAATGGCACTCTTTCCGATGTGGAAATTAATTTTCCATAATATAAGTTGCTTTAAGCATCTACACAGTAATGTGTGGGTGCTTTTTTATATGTATTCAAGCAAATTATTAACGAATATACGTTTAATTGATGCATATATATGGTAATTAATAAGGTATATATGTGCTTGGAACAATATATAATTTACTTGAGATTGGAGAATTTTAGTGTATAATAAGGTTAAGAAAATAATTAAATCTATAATTGCGGTAGGTGGTAATATGACTGAATTAATTAAAGTCACTATAAAAAATGTATTATGTAGTGACACCATTATGCCTGATTTATGGCCTGATACTGACTACCGTAAGCATGTTCCTAAAAGTGCTAAACAACTTGCAGAACGAAATTGGAAGACAACAGGTAGTTCTTTACGAAAAGCTATGGACAAAGTAGGTAGTGAAGATGGGCCAAAAGTTTAACAGGCATCGAGATTCTATTGAAAGAGGAGCTCAGTCCAGACCTTCAGAAGTAGAAGCTGTGGTTGAACCGGAAGTATTAGATGAAAAAGATAAGCATGAGCCTCGAACTAATAATGTACGAAGAGTGCTCTCTGCGGAGCGGTATATAGGGCCAATTCCACCCGCTGAGGAATTTGCAAAGTATGGACAAGTTATGCCAACTGCACCGGAACGCATATTGACAGTATTTGAAAAAGATTCTGATCACACTCGTAACATGCAGGCTATAGCATTGCGAGGTGAAATATCCCGAGATTGTAGAAGTCAGTGGATGGCGTTCTTTTCCATATTATGTAGTATCGGTCTAACAGCTTTTGCATTGGCAATAGGTCAAGATGTTGCGGCTGCATTGGCGGGATTGGCTTCATTATTCTTGGTTTTTAAAGGTGCATTTTCAAAGTCAGTTTCATCCGTTGAGGAAAAAGAGGATACTCCTAAAATAGAAAATAAGGTATAAAAAATCTGTCTGCTCTTGGGTTGACAGATTTTTTATACCTTAAAATGACAGATTTGACTTTACAAGCACAAACGTATGTTCTAAAATAAAAACATACGTTTGTGCTTGTTTTATTTTAGAAATATAGAATAATCATGCATTCCGACATATCCGACACCCTAAAAACAATTACCGATTTTACATGCCCTAAAAAAGGGTATGCAGACACCGTAACGCGCATGAGGGAAGAATGCGAGATTTGCGAGGCCTTAAAAAGATTTATCCTTCATTTTCTGAGGCCTTAAAAAGATTGTTCTAGGAGATTTGGGAGCCCTTAAAAAAGGACGATACCGGTATTTCCTGACATTTCTGACGCCCTAAAAAAGGCTATTATTTCAGGTTTTTCATACCTTAAAAGGATTATGTTTTAGCAAGGTGTAGCAACTAATAGAACAGGGGGATAGTTATGACTAAGCAACCAGAAGAAAAATCTAAGTTTGTAAGAGTTCAAGAGCTTGCAGAAATACTTGATGTTTCCGTACCTCATGCTTATAGAATTATGAGGAAACTCAATAATGAGTTAGAGGAAAAAGGTTATATTATTACTGCTGGTAGACTATCCCGAAAGTATTTGGAAGAACGCATGTATAACTGATTCATATTGCTCAAAATGTTTGAAACCTAACAAAACCTAACATTAAAAACTATATTGATGAACGCTTAAAACAACTTGAAAGGTTAGAACGGTAAGGGTAATACCAAGGTAAGGGCAAGGTATTTTAGAGATTTTAGAGTCCCTAAAAAGTATCTGCAGATTCTGCAGGCCCTAAAAAGAGCAAAATCTAACATTTCTAACATCCTAAAAATAGCAAGGTTTTAGCAAGGCATTATAGACTCCATAAAAAAGGCCGTATAATTTAGTATTCGGAGATATCGGAGTCCTTAAAAAGGAGTAAATACATGGTTACATTTGTAATTAACCGTAAAACGGGTGAGGAAAAGGTTATTGATGGTGGCGATTCACCTAATGACAATCCTTGGGAAGTCCTTGCCCATTGTTTAGCTCAAATGGTTATAGAACATGGTTTGCTTAAAAAGTATCAACAACAGAATGGCGAACCTGAGCAAGAAAAGCAGCTATAGTGACATAAGTGACACCCTGAAAAATACTAACTTTTGCTAACATCTTTAATTATATATGTTGACATTTTTGACACCTAAAAAGAAGATAAGAAGTTTAGGGACACCGTCACACGCATGAGAGAAATATTCACAGCCCTTAAAAGGGATAAGCGAAAACACCTTAAGCCGTCTACTCCTTACGAGATACGCAAGGCACTCTCCAGGGTGGCTAATATGGCCTTAAATGGGGAGATTGATACCAAGATAGCCAACACTATTATTATGGCATCTAATGCCATTCTAAGCGGCATTAGAACGGATGAACAGCAGAAGAAGATTGAAGAGTTAGAGGAACTATTGAACAGCAAACTGAAATAAGTTTAACCAGCGGAAAATTCCGCTGGTCTATTTTTTGGTATAATTATCATATGGAGGGCATGCCGATTGGAAAAAGATGAATTCATAAAAAAAGCCAAAGAGCTTGGTTATACTGATGAAATGATTAATGAGGACATCAAACTCCAGGAGGAAGCTGAAAAGCAGGGTATAAAAATCCCTTGGGAACTACGGTTAATCGAATTACCCATTAACGATTAAAGAATCCGGTTAATTTCTGTCCCTGATTTTGTCCCTTATCGCTTGAAAATGTTCCTTAACGATTGTTAGTAAACGTAAAAGATAAATGCCGAAAATGCAGTATTTATAGGGGTTCGTAATCAATGAAAATGTACGCAAGACCCCTTAAAGTAGACTCGAAATCAAGTGTCCTGTCAAAGGGACCGTGGGTTCGAATCCCACCCTCTCCGCCAGTGGAATCAAGGCTTCACGTAGATTTTGCGTGAAGCTGTTTCTTTGCTAAAAACGGGAATTGTGTGTTTTTGACCCCAGATGAGAATACAGTTTTTGAGATAATAGTTTCCCAAGCCATGGTGTGTGGGGCTTAAGGCCTCCGGCAATTTATTTGGAAGGCTTGAATGCATTTATCGAAAGTTGCTTTAATCTTGCCGACATTTACAGTCTTCCAAACCACCTGTGTCTTAGCGATTCTGCGGTTGCTGTGTTCGATTCGCAGACGTTCTCGCCATAAAGAAATTAAGGCTTCTTGGTCATTTTGACCGAGAAGCCTTAATTTCTTTACGATCGGAGATGTGTAGAGATGGGGCTGTGGGGTATCAAACTGCGGGGATATTAAATCTGAAGTGTTACAACGAGATTCCAATAAACGCCAACTAAGAACAAATATATGGCAACAAAATTTACACAAAATCAGAATCTATATGTAAAATGAATAAAGGTTTTTCTTATGCTGAAAGCGAAATTCATGGGTTGACGTTTTAAAAAGGTCACCATAATACTTCGCTATGATAGGAGGGGGAATATGCTATTCATAAAGAAAGAAACGAAGTTACGATTTTACTATTGGACGAATATTGTTCAGAAGAACTTTTTTAAATATCTTGTGGTATGTTTGTTCGGAGTGAGTATACTACTCAGTTTAGGGATTATTTTGCCGAACTTTACTACACATACATTATTTATGATTGGTATTGAAAATCCGAGAATTCTGCAAATCGAAGGGCTGATCCTTGAAAAGGACGAAAAAGGAGGGCGATCTCCTTTAGCAGGTTCGATGATTGAAATCGGCGGATATAAAACAAATGCTGACCAAGATGGAAAATATCGACTGAAGTTTTTATCGAAAGCTTATGATGATATCCCTGTCGTAATTCAATCCACGAACGGATTTGTGATTAAACGAATTTCGTTCAGATGTGATGAATACAAGAAAACGGAGGAGTTTATTTTAGATGGTAAATAATCTTCGTGTGGATTGTTGTATTGTAGGTATGGGACCAGCCGGGATTGGTGCGGCTCTTACTTTACTGGAAAAACAAGATGAGCTCACCTTGGCATGTATTGATGTAGGAGACGTAGTGGAAAAACGATTTTGTTCAGTGTTACAGAAAAGGATATGTACTAAGGAAATATCCTGTAATATAATTACTGGTTTCGGTGGATGTTCTCTTTTGAGTGGGGGAAAAATTAGCTTGTTTCCCGCTGGAAGCAAGTTGGGAAATATCTTAGGATCAGTAGATGAGGCAAAGAAATGTTTAAATGAGGCAAAAGAAAAATGGGGTGGTTTGTTAGGGCGGGATCTACCTTATATATATCGGAATACTGTAAAAAAGCAAAAGCATTTTGAGAAGATTGGATTTAACTACAAACACTATGAAGCATATACGTTTTCCGAAATGGAAATCCGAAATGTTTACAAAGCGATTCAGGAGAAAATAGAGCAAAGTAAAAATTGGCTAGCTGGCTGTGAATTGCTTAATATAAAACATACTGAAGAGCAATACGTACTCTATTGTAGGCACCAAGAAGGTGATTTAGTTATTGAAGCAAAGAGGGTTGTTTTTGCTCCAGGCCGTTGGGGTAGACAAACATTAAAGATGCTGAATAAAACACTCGGTCTGGGGGCTAAGCCCAGTAAAATGGATGTAGGTGTCAGACTGGAGATACCAACAGAGATAGTATCGGAATTAATTGAAGATCATGAGGATTTGAAACTAACATTTGATGATGCACGGACGTACTGTGTTTGCAAGGGTGGTAAGGTGGCATCGTACTATTTAGAAGGAATAGGATTCACGGAAGGGTTTTTTGATGCAACCCATCAAACTAATCAAACTAACTTTGCCATACTTACACGAGTAGATTCTTCTCAATGTAATGACGAAGTTTTTGAGGAAATAAAACGCCGTTCCTTGGCTTACAGTAAAGGGATGCCGGTTGTGCAGAGCCTTAAAGGCTACTTGGAAAGTAAACAGGGTTCTTGTGAATTTATGACGAGTAGTGGAAAGTCCTTATCCGTGGCAGTAGAAGGAGAAATAAAGCACATTTTTCCTGAGACGATTGGAGAAAGGATCAAAAACTCAGTCATCTATTTTTTGGAGAAGACGATAGACAAGCAATATTGGGATCAAGTTAAGGTCTATGGGCCTGAAGTCGATTACAATGGCCTCGTTTTCCCCGTTAATCCAGATTTTTCGGTGCAAAAAGATATCTATATAATTGGTTCGGGTACCGGACATTTTAGAGGGATTCTACAAGCTTTTTGTTCAGGTATCATTTGTGGCGAAAGTTTGCTGAAGACGGTGAAAAACAATGATTAAAAAACATAAGCGATATATTTATGATGCTTTGTATGGAGCGATTGATCTGGATTTTGATCCAGTTATTTGGAAAGCTATCACAAGCCCTGAATTACAACGATTGCGTGAAGTCCGGTTATGCAATATAAATTCCTTATGCTTAACAGGCGGAGCAAATGTTAATCGATTTGAGCATTCTGTTGGCACATGCTATTTAGCACAGGAGTGCTTAAAGGCGTGGCCATTATTTAATCCTTTGTCAAAGTCGGAAGAACGTCTATTTTTATTAGCTGCTTTATTGCACGATACTGCTAATGCGGCATTTGGACATTCTTTGGAATACATTGAGTCTTCAATTGGATTTAATCCAGAGCGTGACTTTGCGTACGCTTTGCAGGGCACAAAAAGTGAAGGATATCAGTATAGGCTTGCCACGTATGAGCAAATCTATTTTGATATGGGTCGAGAATTGGTTAACAATGTGATAACTTCTGAAGAATTTGAAGAGATCGGAAAAATGGTCTGTGGGAAAGGGCGTATCGGTCCTTTAATTAGTGGGCTTATTGATCTAGATAATATTGATAACGTTTTTCGTATGGCGTACCACATAGGAATTATTAAATCTGGAGAAGTTGCTCTAGAGTTAGCAAGAAACATGTGGGTAGATGACTCTGGGCTAGTAGTTAGGCTTGAAGCTAAGCCTTTGCTAAAAGAATGGCAGCGTGTTCGCTATGAGTTATATAAGCTCTTGCTTCTTAACCCTGAGGAATTTTCAGGTAAGTGTATGCTAAGCGATGCAATAAGTTTAGCCAAGATAAAAGAGCATAATCTTTCCCCGGAAGAACAAAAACTTTCCTGGTACGATATTGATTATGAATTGCTAAAAAAGGTTTATTCTCGTAAAAATCTACGAATGAGAGTTAAAGAATTTGCATTTGAGTGTAGCATGAATACGGACAGATGTAGAATAGATATATCATCTATTGATGATTTGATAGCGATTTTTAACCAAAACCAGATTTTTCTGAGTAAAGATTTAGAGATTACGAATCAAAAAAATGGGACTAGTGTTGTTGATCGTCAAAAAGAATATTTTCTAGAATTAGAAGAAGATCGATGTAAAGTATATCGAATTGTGCCAAAAGACTTTGATATAGCGAGTATTGTTATGAGGCTAATGAGTGGTAAATTATACGGCTGTCTAGGGATATTCTCTACGACTAAGGTGGAGAAATATGCCATGTTTACTTCACTCACTAGCAAATTAGATATAGAGGATGAGATAAATAAAGAATTGAGAAAAGAAATAAAAGATTCTAGATTTAAAAGTATAATGGTTTCTACTCATCCTATCCTCGATGTAAATAAAACGGAACGAAAACTTTCACTAAAATTTGATGACGGTATAATTAGAGAACTAGGGAATTCATCCCGTGAATTATTGATAGGTGTTTTTGCTTCCAACGTTAATCTTAATATGTACGACATTCAAAACCTAAGTGATGGGGTACAGCTAGAAGTTCGTAAAACTATAGCAAAATATCTTGCAGATAAGGTAGATGACCCGCAGTTAAAAGAGGTGGAGCTATATGCAGAGATCGAAGAAATTCAAAATAAATAATTCCGCTTTAGTAAAAGATACTCCAGTATTAAAAATATTAGAAAATATTAATTGGGATTTTTCACATAATACTCTTGTATCACCGGCAGATATTGTTCCGTTTAATTGTAGAAAGTACCACTGGTTCCCAGGGACGTTTATTCCTCAAATCCCATTTACTTTAATCGAAGTTTTAAGTTTACCGAACGCTACGATATTTGATCCATTCTCGGGGATAGGTACTACTTTTTTTCAAGCACTATCTTTATTGCGTCGACCTATAGGAGTGGAGATTTGTACCGTTGCGGTTAATATTTGCAAGAACATGCTATTGCTATTTGACCCACGGTTGGATCTTAGTAACCTCAAGGAAGAGATTCTGAATGGTCTCAGTGACTATAAAGACAACATAGACTATTCAAATATGGATCTAGGGGAAATTCAGGTTGAAAAATTGAGACCATGGTATGAGAGGGAAACTTTCAATAGGCTTTGTTTTTTATTTGATAAAGAACAGAAAGCCGAATCTCTCTATTTTCGTGGGGCGATGAAAATCGTAATTTCATCTATCTTAAAGTCGGTGTGTGATCAAGATCGTGGCTGGGGATGCATCGCAGACAATATGCTCCCAAAAGAAAACCAAATTAAAACTCGAGACGTTTTTGGGAATTTCCGAAAATCAATAAACATTCTGTTTAATGACTTAACCTTGCATAAACAAACTTTGGGTATGGAATATGAATCTTTCTATGACTCGGTATTACAACAGGAATCGATATTCTATGGCGATGTCCGAAAAGCCGATTTTATAGAGAATAATTCGGTAGACCTTGTAATAACGTCTCCGCCGTACCCGAACATGATTGATTATGTTACTTCTCAACGTTTATCCTATTATTATATAGGTGCAAGTATTCATGATGATTCCGGGATCGAAATAGGTGCACGACATAGACGAAAACGAAAAGATACACTGGAAAAATACATTGATGATATGAAATCTGTAAATAAACTCGTATCAGCGAAATTGAAACCAGGAGGCTATGCGTGCTATATTATGCCATCCTTCAATACGGATAATACTAAGAACTGTGATCGAAAAAAGGTAACAGATAATATCATGTCCTCAATAGAAGAACTTGGGTTGAAGCTCGTCTGCGAATTTGATCGTATTGTCTCTAGCAAAAGAAGAGACCATAATTCAAAGTGGACTTCTTTGGAACAAGAAAAAATATATATATATAGAAAGGCTTGATCCGAATGATTTATCATGGACTAATCATTACTGGGACAAGTGGGGCAGGGAAAACAACACTAACTAGAAATTTAATTGAAAGTGGTGCTTTTGAGCAAGTAAGAGCGGTGATTACCCGACAACCTCGAAAAGATGACGCGGGCGAATATGAGTATATAAGCAGTGAGGAGTTTCAAACACGGCTAAAATTGAATCAGTTAGTTATAAACACTCAATATCGGGACCAATATTACGGTATAAGTACATCGGCAGTTAATGCCGTAAAGAAAAAGGGGAAAATTCCAATATTAGTAATTACTCCTGCTTCTTGTAGAGAGTATGAGATGAGAAAAACTAAACCATTTACGTTTTTATCTTGCTTTATCGATGCGGAAGACGGTGAATTAGATAAAAGATTAATTGCACGCGATGGTGAGATAACTGATACTGTCAAAGATAGCCGTAATAAAGATAGGACCTTTAAGGATCAATGTTTATATTATATAAGAAATATATCAGTTGAAAAAACTAGTGAATTGATACAGAATTTATGGGAGTTACGCGTGTCAGGAGGCATTCTTTCTAAGCGATTAATCGAATTAATGCTTAGTTCTAATATGCTTTTAACAAACGCTAATTATGATAATGTCAAAAGCGCATCCTATGATCTATCTTTAGGGGATGAATATTACTATAAGGGTAAAATACAAAGACTCAATGCGGATAATCCTTTTTTAGTAATTGAACCTTATGATTACGTTATTGCAACAAGCATAGAGTTGGCCAATTTTCCAAGAGATATTTCAGGTCGATTTGACCTAGCGGTAAGTTTATTTTGCCAGGGCGTAATTCTTTCAAATGGTCCGTGTGTTGACCCGGGATTTCGGGGGCGCTTATTTTGCTTATTGTTTAATACCTCGAATGCCCCAGTTCATTTAAAACGTGGTCAGCACTATGCAACATTGGAATTACAGAAACTAATTGAACCGACTATTCCGTACAGCGGAAAGTATCAGGATAAACAGAGTATCGTGGATTATCTTCCCTCCAATGCACTTCAAGGTGGGATAAACGAATTAAAAAAAGAAGTAGAAAGTTTAAAAAGAGGAAACCAGCTACTGCAAACGGCCATAGCTGGTGGTATTGCTATTTTATTAGCAGTTTTGTCAGTGTTACTGGTTATAAAATAAAATTAGGTATAAGGAGTCAGCAGAGAGCTATAGTCTATTGCTTGGTATCTAGGGGCGTATGTGCCATTCAGGTACTAGCCTTTTTCTTCGAACTCGTCATCCACCAGTAAAAAGCCTTCTGGCACTTGTCAGAAGGCTTTTTTTGCGTTTGCCCTGAATGGGCGATAACGGTGGTGAAAGTCCACTACAGACTTGGAGTATACCTTGTTAGCTTTAAAGGCCGGAAGTATATTATTGTAAATCATCTAATAAACGGTTTGCGAAATTACACCTAACAAACAGGCAACCTCTGATACATGAAAGAGTCTTTCGTCAACCTGCATTTTTATTCACCACCTTTTGGCATTATTTATTGTTATGTTATGTAAATGCGAAACTGGATGTATTGTACTGTGGTTACTTTTTGTAAAAAAATGAAAATCTCCTGTTTTTGGTTTATATATTATAGTATTGAAGCCATTAAAGTGAGGAGAGGAAATCCGAATGAAAAATGTTAAAGTAAAAGAATCGGTAGCAAAAGGACTTGGTACATTAAGTAATGGGTCAGGGGGACGGTCCTTTATTGTCGTCTCTACTATACAAATCCGGAACTAGAAAACATGAAAAAAAAGCCTTATATATCAAGGGTACTGAAAAATCCGTTTCGGGCAATTTGTGCACCCAGTCAAATGGATGGTATCCGGGACATGCTTGGTCTATGGGCGGGAGAAAACGGAAGCGCCAAGTTTTGGCTTAGTATCTTAAATAATCTGAAAAAACGGATCGTTCATGATAGCTTCATTATCAGAACAACCTAAAATGCCTTTAGCCACTACAAAAGTAACGGCCAAAGGCATTTTAAACTTATATCCCCCAAATAGGCACAATCAAATTCTGGCTGTCAAACGCCGATAACCTGTCAGTCGTACAAAGTACAGCCCCTGTTCCACGCTCCAAAGTAGTCTTGTCAATCACACCAAACACACGAGTTAGCTGTTTTTGAGGCGTGGCAGTTTTCTTGATTTCCATGGGGTATAGCTTGCCGCTGTCCTCTAGCAGAATGTCAATCTCCTTAGTATCCTTATCCCGATAGTAATAAATAAAGGCCTCCCAGCCGCAATTGTGATAGCTCTTGACAATCTCAGATACCGCAAAATTCTCAAGAATCGCACCACTCATGGCACCATTCATCAGGGTATCACTGCTGCTCCATTTGGTCAGGTAGGCCACTAAGCCGCAGTCATAGAAATACAGCTTAGGCTTAGTTACCATGCGTTTAAGCATATTGTTGGAATAAGGGTAAAGATAAAACACAATGCCCAGTCGCTCTAAAATCCCCAGCCAGTTTTTGGCGGTAATCTGGTCAATGCCGGCAGCGTCAGCGATGGTCTTGTAGTTGAGCATCTGTCCGCACAGGGCTGCGGCGGCCGTGATGAAATCCATAAACCTGAGCGAATCAATGGTACCGGAAAGCTCTTTCACATCCCGGTCTATATAGGTACTGATGTAGCTGGAATACACTGCCCGATGGTCGCTATACTGCCCGCTGATAAGGGCAGGCATACCTCCTCTGAAAATACGCTCATAAAGTGCAGGCGTATCAATAGGCGGGCGCTCTTTTACCCGCTGTGACAACTGCTCAAAATCCAGCACAAAAGGTGCGGTGAAAGCACCATCAATCTCCGCCTGTGATATGGGAGACATATGCAGCAGGCAGACACGCCCGGCTAGGGATTCCTGTATCCCCTCCATCAACTTGGATACCTGCGAACCAGTCAACCAAAAGTCACCGGCCCGTCGGTTTTGGTCAACATGTATTTTGATATAGGTAAATAGCTCCGGTGCATACTGTACCTCATCGATAAACACCGGCGGTTTGTGGATTTGCAGGAACATCTTCGGATCGTTCTTCGCCATTTGGCGTTCCGTCAAATCGTCCAGTGTCACATACTCCCGCCCTATGTTTTCCTCCTCCGCCAGTTTTTGCAGCATGGTTGTCTTGCCAACCTGCCTTGGACCGGTGAGCAGCAGTGCGGGAAATTCCTTGCTAAGACGGAGAAACGTATTCTCCATTGCTCTGTGTATATAATTCATGAGATCACCTCATCGTCTAAAATTAAAGTTTGTTATATTATAGCCGAAACACGTTTTGTGATCAATAAATTTTCGGCTATTATTTGTTTTAACAATATTTTAGACGAAGTTAGTAATGCGAGGATAATAAAAAAATAGCGGGGAATACCCCGCTATGGTTCAGTTCTATTAACTGCTTCTGTAACTGGATTGACCGAAGGTGTGGAATTAATATATTCCGCGGCGGCGTGTAATGCATCCTTATCTTTCGGAATTTCTGATTCTTTAAAGGATAAAGGCTCCGGATTGTTTGGCCCATATCCTACTGAAGCATTTGCCTCTTGTTCTTGTTGTTTCGTAGATTTGTTCATCAAAGTCACCTCCAGAGATAGTGTTTCCAATTAATTTTTATTTAATGCCGTTAGAGAAGCGGAGAATATATGTCTGACAATGGCTAAAATTAAGTGAGGCAAAGGGGCATAACGCCCCTATTGCCAAGGATAGGAAAGCCAATCAAAGAATGCGACAGCTAAAAAACACATGCCGGCTACAACGTATATTGCGATTGCTATTGTTTCCATAGCATACGCCTCCTTTGGTTTGTTCAAAGCTAGGCTATCCCATTGTTAGTATGTGAGATTACCAAAAAATTATTGAGTGTTTTGCTGATAAGGAGGCCACCATTGGGATTTGTGGCTTCTGCCTGGTACTGACAAGGGTGGCGGTGGGGGATTTAATCAGGGGTAAAGCAATTGGTATCAGCAAAATAGTTAACCGTGCTTACGGGCGGCTCAAGCGTAAGGTGAATACAATATAATAACATAACGTGAGCGGGGGGTTAATATGGATATAGGGAAAATAAAAAATACGATTGATGGTGTCGGTCGTAAAGTTAATGGTTTTGCTGCTTACCATAATTTTGATCAATGGCAAATATGGCTTGCTATTGCGTTTGTGATTGCACTGGTTACGTTGATTCTTATAGTCATCTGCTAAATAACTGAAGGATAGAAAAATAGCGCCGTGGAGGCGGCGCTTAATGGGAGAAGAGTGAGGATTATGCTTAGTTTAACCAAACGCCAGGCGGCTATTCTGCTTGGCGTTGTTTTGTTGGTGGTGGATAATAGTTATTTCGCCCTGGTGGGCGGCTTTTTTGCGTTGTAACAAATCGACAATTTCTATCCAAAAGCATAGCAGTGATACAATTTTGCAATTAGACATTCTATTAATGCTAAAGCATACTAGTAATGGGAGTTTATCGCATATTACAAAGAGGTACAATATGACGACTCAGATAAGTATTGTTTCCGGATTTTTAGGGGCTGGCAAGACGTCTT
>JAEZUI010000191.1 GCA_023421115.1 Bacillota bacterium
AATCCGACATTAGTTACGCGGGTGCATTGGGTGCATGTCGGGTGCATCATTACACGGGCAAGGGCCATGATTTACTATCCACCTATGCATGTATAAGCTGACAGTGTTTCTTAGTATAACCTACAACAACGAGTTTGGGCAGCGTAGGTGATGAACGTGCCACAATGCGGAAAGCGCCTCTTATGGGACCTGCTTTGGTAATGAGTTGTGAAGCATAGCTTTACAAACGTTCCACCACCAAATCACTCATTCCTGTAATACAACTTCCATTCCTTCTTGTAATGGCCTATCCCATGCTGTTATAACTCGCATCCCCTTAGCTAATCCTTTTGTGACGGGTGTGTATTGTGTATTCCCAATCCCTGTTTCCACTTCGCATTTTTGCACAATATATACAGTTTCGCCCTGTCTGACAACCTCTCTTAAGCAGAAAACACTATTCTCATCAACGAATGCGCTATTTGGAACTAATGTAGAATGAACGGGCGAAGACATAACAAGCTGATAGGTATTAAGTACCTCAAGTTTATCGTTTGAAATTGAATTTGGTTTGACAAGAATTTCACCGTTATTTTCTCCCCGCCATTCTAAAACAGTAAGAGATACTATATCCAGGTTGTTCTCAGGGTTTATAAGTTTTATTGTAGATCCAATTTCTGGATGATCGAGTTTAGATAAAGATGTTTTTAATAGTAAATGATAAGATACGTTTTCAGGCAATATTTCAAATAGAACTGCATCTTGCGCAAGTGCACCGCCAGAGGTCAGTGTTAATGCCATGGTACATAAGCCGTCAGCAGGACTTTTGAATGCATATTCATTATCTCTAATCAGTTGAAGACCAAGATATCTTTGGTTTGATAGATCATACCTTTTTTCCAATGCAGCGCGTGTGGTCCCCATGAAGATGCCTTCGACGGCAATCTGGTTATATTCAGACTGTGCCTTGTCCAATGCCTTCTTAAGTTCAGCTTTCCGTTTTTCAGAGGTGCGCTGCGCTTTAGTATAAGCCCCCTGTGCCTTCTCAAGCGCTTCTTTCGTGAATGATAATTGCTGCCCATATGAATCATCAAAAGCGCGCAGCGCTAGTAAATTGGTAACACGCTCTTCGTCAGCTTTAATCAGTGCTTCGTCAACACCTATATTGTCAAGCGACAGCAAAACATCATCCTTCTTTACCATACGGGGAAAACGGCCATGTACATCAATGATTTGTATGTCATTTGCAAACAGAAAGGGAGAAACAACTTGCAACATTTCAGTAGAAACGATTTGCATAGAATCGATATCTGCATTCTTCTTTAGCGTGCCGGATGTCACATATTCTGCCACAACTTTTGGACTAATGTAATAAAGAAAGGTCTTGCTAAACAGCATGATTGCTATGAGGATAAAGAAGCTTACTACTGCAATTTTTTTACCAGTGTTTCTCATTTCCGTATGCCCTCCAAGCCATTTAGTATGGAATCATTAAACACATAAAATAAGGAAAAAATGGGAATCATATAAACAATACATCCGGCAAAAGCGGTGGTTGGATCTGCCTGTATTAGTCCATTCAGTGCGACGGACAGCGGATATTTACTTTGATCTGAGATAAGAACTAACGGTTGTTCCACCATATTCCAATTATCCGCGAAGATCAAGACAAACAAAGCAATCGCTCCTGATTTTACAGAGGGAAACACCACATAGAACAGTAATTTTAAAGTGCTTTTTGCTTCAAGGTAGAACGATTCACTTAATTCATCAGGCATATATGCAATAAATTGCCTCAATAAAATGACCCCAAAAGGGGAGAAAATACCGGGTAGCAGCAATGCCCACCATGTATCATAAATACCAAGCCACTTAGTCAGCATAAAATTTTGCAAAAGTGTAGTCTGAAAAGGCAATAGCATAACAAACACATATAACAATAGAAGCAGTTTCTTCCCAGGAAAAGTAATCTTTGCAAAAGAAAAAGCTGTGAATAGACCAATCAGCACATGAAATGTCGCAACGGCAAAAGCTAAAAAAAGACTATTGAGGAACATATGCACATATTTGGTGTTATGGATAAGCAGATAATAGTATTGATCAAACACTACCATAGGTGGAATAGCGATCACTTTTCTCAAGGCGCCGATCAGATAATCTGACGTAAGATAATGTCTGGGAAGTAATGAGTTTGTTAAAGTCAATATGATAGGATATATAAAGCAAAGGGATACCAAAAAAATAAAAATAATGGAAATGACATGGATCATCTTTCGCATCTCTAGCTCTCCCTTTTTACGGCGTAATACAACAATGGCAGCAAAATTATTAAGATAATGGAAGAGAATATGACCGCTCCTGATGACAAATTTTGATAATTGAGCTTATAAAAATGGTTATTCATATAATGTTGCACCTGATATAGAATAGGATGGGGATATGCGCCATATAATAAATAGGCTTCCTTGAAGATGCGTAATCCAAGCGTCAGCTGATATACAGCTGCTGCAACAAGTGTTGGTCGTAGATAGGGAATGATAATGTAGAAAACCCTTTGAAGTATATTCGCCCCATCAATTTCGCTAGCCCATTCAATGTCTTTATCAAAATTCATGAGCGCACTTGTAATAATCAACATTAAAATACCGATGCTTTTCCACATCATCATAGTGAAAAGGCAAAACCATTCAACTACGTCACGAGATAGCACTAGGATTGGAAGTAGCAATTGCGATGCATTGTTTGAGTATAAAAAAAGTAACTTCCATATTACGACTACTGATGCAGAGGGGAGGAAAACCGGGAGTAAAAACGCCAACTGAACCAAACGAAAGTGTTGAGCATTTTTGAGAATTAATGAAAAGAAAAAAGCTATCAATACCCCTGCTGGAACAAAAACTGCACAGAAGAGCAACGTATTCTTAAGTGCGAGCTGATAGTAGGCATTCTGCATTGTTTGGATATAATGGACGAAGCCGACGTATTCAAAGTTATAATTGGAGTCGATAAAAGAAAAGAATAACGTTCCCAAAAAAGGCACGACATAAAAACCTAGAAAGCCAATTATTCCAGGTAAGGCAAGCAAAGCATCCCTTCGTCTATATACGGCAGGAAGGCTTTGACTCAACCTGGGTTTCCTTGTTTTCATTTTATCCCCTCCTACTCTGAGTTTTTTTTATTAGAAGATGCGTGCTGACGTTGATAAGTAAGCCTGCAACACAGATAGCCTTTTTTGCCCACACACAGAACAAAACAAATGGATGTCGGATCATCTGAGTGTTATTTGATTGGTTAACAAAATTTCGCCAGGCAAATTTCATGTCAGGGAACAGCAGCGTTGAGGGCATAAATTTTTCATTAACCGTTATATTTCGTAAAAACATGTAAGCGAGCAACCCTATATAACTTACAGCAATAGCATAATAGATGCATAAACAAATAATGCTACTTTGGCAGGAGCCAACTGCTTTAAGAAAGTAATTATTAGAAAAGGAACGAATAATTGTATCTTGGTGCCACCTTAACAAAGGAATCAACTTTTTGCGTAGAAGCATACCAAATTGTGCAATCAATAATGTGAATGCAACATCAACAATGAATGCCAAATTTTTGACACGTATGGAAAGATTCTCTTTACTAATTACCGCACATCTCATTCCACTGAGCTGCTGTGATAAATTGGTTAAGGCTATATTGCTTAATTCTGCGCGTTTTATTTTTCCATGCACCATTGTCGGCTTATCTTGCTTTTGAAAGGGTATATATATACTTTCCATATAACTGCTAGATAGCACCGAGAATATGTTGTCGGTGGACCTGTAAACACCAAGGATCTCATATTGATGTCCCCCGATACTAATAGGTTTTCCAATGCAATCAAGCGTACCATACAATTCTGTCGCATGAGCTGATGATAATAACGCATAGTACATATTAAAATCGGATTGCCAAAATCCCCTTCCCTTTACAATGGGAAGGGGGTAAATGGCGTTCAAATAGTTTGCTGTTACTTTTTCAATGGGTACGTCGATTGATCTTGTACCAGCCGCATTAGTTGCTACTTCGTGACTCTCTTGTGTAAAGGCAATTTCTTCAATCAAAGAGGGATGCTTTTCTAGCTTGTTTAGCTCCTCAAATGGTACAACAGTGTCCGCACTTATCTCCAGCATTACTAAATCGCTCGAAAATGGGCGATCAGCCAATGAAAAGCAAGCATAAGCCATAAGTAACAGGCTTGCGATAAAAAAAAGGATGTGTTTCTTGTTGGGTGCTGGCATTGATACCTTCACTCTCCACGTATCATCGCCAGATTTTCATCTAGACGCTGGATAATGTCTTCCTCAGTAATTCTGTTCTGTAGATACTCCGAAAGCAACGGGAACAAAACCTGATAGTATTCCTTAAGTTCCATATTAGGCAGATACGCCCTCTCGCGGTAATATTGCATTTGGTTGAAGTGCGTATCGCCCCCATTGAACGTTAAGTCCTCGCTTATGTTATAGTTTGCAGTGTTATCTACCCGATACACCGTTGCGGCCTCACCCTTTTGATAAATAAAACTCTCTTCAGGATAGAAATATGGATTCATGATTGAATAAGCGGGAGGCGATTTAGAAAAAATGGTCTCTGGCTGAAAAGCGGTATAGCACTGTAGTGCTTCTGAAGATGCAACTACTTCAAAGAATTTTTCAGCAGCAATACGGTTTGGGGCATTCTTAAGCAGGCTAAAGAAGTTCATATACCCACTATATTTTTCATTGTTTGCCGCTAATAAGGGCGGCATCATTACGGTTTGCCCCTCATAGGCATAATAATCAGCAGCAGGAGCACTCGCTGAAAATCGCACGATCAAAACGGCTGTACCATCCTGATATTGGGGCTTAGGTTCCAAATCCATATCCAGAATGCTGCCAGATTCAACAAGGCGCTTGAACATCTTTAGCAATTCCATATACTCTTGTGTAGCAAATGTACCGCCTTGGGCAATTGTCTCATTATAGTATTGTTCCAGCATATCATATATAAAACTATTCATTGATAAGCTGTTTAGAGATGCACCTTCCATCAAATAAAAATCCCTCGCGCCATCACCGCTTAGTGAAAACCCATTACTCTCCGCCAGGGTAAGAAAATCAACCCATGTCCAGTTGCCTTCAGGCCTTTTGATGTTAGCGACCTGCGCAAGTGCATCGTTCCACATCCAAAATGATTGATACAATGCCCTTGGAAACCCATACTGAGCCTCTGAGTCCATGCATAAGGAGTGTACATCAATCATCTCGTCATTCCATGTCGTCTTAAGGGTCTGCAAATTTTCCAGCAGGCCTCCGCTAGAAAAAGTCGATAGCAGCGTTTGATCGATAATCAGCATATCCAGTTTTGTTTTGTTGGACATAAGCTCCAATCGTAAGGTATCTTCTGTATAAAGA
>JAEZUI010000209.1 GCA_023421115.1 Bacillota bacterium
AGTCTTTCCAATATATAATTAGGTCTCAATACATTGTCTTTTGGAAACTTTAATGGATACAGTTTCTTCCACTGATCTATCTTCTTTTTCCAATCTGATTTTTCTTTTTTTTGAATTTTAACGTTTAAGTGCATTAGTATCTTCTTAATATTTCCTACAAGAGGATAATTTACAACTACATTTTTCCCAATTTCAGCGGGATCTATATCAATATGCATAATTTTAGCTTCTGGAGCAAACTTCCTAACATCACTAATGACTCTGTCACTGAATCTTGCTCCGATAGCTATGAAAAGATCCGCTTCAGACACTGCCATATTAGTAGTTTTTGTACCATGCATTCCGACCATACCGGTAAACAGCTCATGGGTTCCCGGAAATGAACCCATCCCCATTAACGTAGTTGTTACAGGTATTAATGCCTTGTTAGCAAGCTCTAGGACCTCCTCGTTTGCGCCAGCTATGGATACACCTCCACCAGAAAGTATTATGGGCCTTCTCGCATTATTAATGATGTTTGCCGCCGCATCTATTTCATCGGCGGTAACCCCTAAACTCGTTTCCTTAGGCTTCTTAGGATTTTTAAGCACATATTCCGTTACTGCTGCTGTCACATCCTTACAAATATCTATCAACACAGGCCCTGGACGTCCCTCTTTAGCTATTACAAAAGCTTCCCTTACAACATCTGCCAGTTTATTTACATCCTTCACAATGTAGTTGTGCTTGGTTATAGGTATTGTAATGCCTGTTATATCAACTTCCTGAAAAGAATCTTTTCCAAGTAATGAGGTAGCTACCTGACCCGTAATGGCAATCATAGGCACTGAATCCATATAAGCTGTAGCTATCCCTGTAACAAGATTTGTAGCTCCAGGCCCAGATGTTGCAATACAAACTCCAACTTTACCGGTCGCTCTAGCATAGCCGTCAGCTGCATGAGACGCTCCCTGCTCATGGGATGTCAGAATATGATTTATATCATCCTTAGCTCTATACAATGCATCATATATGTTTAAAACAGCACCACCCGGAAATCCAAAAACAGTGTCTACACCTTGCTCTTTAAGACATTCAATCAAAATCTGTGCACCAGTAATTTTCATTTGTTCCACCTCCTTAATTTCCCTTAAGAACTGCCCCTGTACTTGCAGAAGTAACAAGCTTTGCATATCTTCCAAGATATCCTTTTGTTATCTTCGGCTGTGGAGCTGCCCATTGTTTTTTCCTTTGTGCAAGTTCTTCATCGGAAACCTCCATTACAAGTTTACCCTTCGGTATATCAATACTTATAATGTCTCCCTCTTTTACTAAGGCTATATTTCCGCCCTCCATAGCCTCAGGTGAAACGTGCCCAATCGAAGCTCCTCTTGTAGCTCCAGAAAAACGACCGTCAGTAATTAAAGCAACATCCTTATCAAGACCCATCCCTGCTATAGCAGATGTAGGTGAAAGCATTTCCCTCATACCAGGACCACCCTTAGGACCCTCATACCTTATAACAACAACATCGCCCTTTTGTATTCTGCCATTATATATAGCATCTATAACCTCTTCTTCCGAATCAAATACCCTTGCCGGTCCTTTGTGAACAAGCATCTGCTCAGCAACGGCAGAGCGCTTCACAACCGCACCATCCGGAGCTAAATTACCTTTCAATACTGCGATACCACCCGTTGCACTATATGGATTTTCTATATCTCTTATAACATCATTGTCAACAACTTTAGCCTTGCTTATGTTTTCTCCTACGGTTTTACCTGTAACCGTCATCAAATCAAGGTTCAACAAAGTCTTTTTAGAAAGCTCCTTCATTACAGCCTGAACTCCTCCTGCAGCATATAAATCTTGAATGTGATGGTGCCCAGCTGGGGCAAGCTTGCAGAGATTTGGAACTTTGCCACTTATTTCGTTTACTATATCAAGGTTTATTTCAACACCTGCCTCATGAGCAATAGCAGGGAGATGGAGAATTGAATTGGTTGAACAACCTAGTGCCATATCAACAGTCAAAGCATTTTCAAAGGCCTTAGGTGTTAAAATATCCGATGGCTTTATATCCTTTTCTACAAGCTCCATTACCTTCATACCCGCTGTTTTAGCAAGTCTTATACGTTCAGCATATACTGCCGGAATAGTACCATTGCCTGGAAGTCCTAGTCCTAAAACTTCTGTCAGACAATTCATTGAATTTGCAGTAAACATGCCAGAACAGGAACCACATCCTGGACAAGAATAATCTTCATACTCATATACCTCTTCTTCGGTCATTTTGCCTGCCTTATATGCTCCCACAGCCTCAAAAGTACTGTTCAAATCCAACTGCACTCCATTTCTTTTTAACGAAAGCATTGCACCACCACTTACAACAACAGAAGGAACATTTATCCTTGCAGCTGCCATAAGCATTCCCGGAACTATCTTGTCACAATTTGGTATAAATACCATACCGTCAAAGCTATGAGCCAAACCCATTGCTTCACATGAATCAGCTATAAGTTCTCTTGTTGCCAGAGAATATTTCATACCTACATGCCCCATAGCAATACCATCACATACTCCTATTGCACCAAATTCAACGGGAGTACCTCCAGCCATTCTTATGCCTGCCTTAACAGCTTCTGTTATTGTATCTAGATGTATATGTCCAGGAACTATCTCACTTTTTGAATTTACCACTCCTATTAATGGTCTTCTTATTTCCTCATCAGTGTAACCCATTGCTTTAAAAAGTGCTCTATGAGGGGTCTTCTCAATGCCCTTCTTTACCACATCACTTCTCATAATTCTCTCCTCGCTTTCAATTTGGTTAAATATATAAGGTGTTTCAAAAATATTCATTAGTCAATATATATGGTTCCAACCCATTCATGAAAGCTTAAAAGCTTTCAAACAGAGGAACATTATTTTGCAGTGCAAAAAATGTAAATCAGTTTTTTTGAAACACCCATTGACCAGTTATTTTTTTAGAATCACCTAAATACTAATATTGTATAAGTTATTTTTTGAAAGGGCTTAATAACGGAAAACAATCCAAGTAATACTTATAATAATAGCCGGGTCAACCCGGCTATTATTTTTTTAAATTTATTTTACTACTATTCAAGTTATAATGTCTAGTGTTTTAGAAAAAAAGCATAATACATTAATTATTTACAAGCTAAAAACAAATTTCGTTAATGGCCTTATATCATTTTACCTTTAGGAAACATCCAATCCATTATTAGATTATTCTGATAGAAAAATTTTGCAATGGCAGAGGTCTCAACAGCTTCAAAAAAACCTTTAAATGCCGGTGCTGAAACAAACAGCATTAAGAAGGCAAATACTATATAAACTGTTAATAGTCCTTCAATAGCTCCAAATGCAAAACCACCAAGCTTATCCATCTGTTTAAATACAGGTAATTTGGCAATACCCTGCAAAATAAATCTTAAGAATATTAACCCTATTCTTATTGCTATGTATAATAGCAACAAACTAATTATATCAATAACTACATGGGTCAACACATCACTTATCTTATCCATTATAGAAGATAAATCCAAAAGTCCCACTATATTCTCTTTTGCCAACTGTCCCTTTATTGCTTCCTTTAAAAACTCCGGTAACTTAAGACCATCCACTACCGATCCAATTGCTGTTTGAGCACCATGATTAGCAATACCTGCCTGAGCTTCCTTCTGAAGCAACAAATTTTTTAATATTCCCGACTTAATATTCGTAAATATGGATGTCTTATCAATAATATTTGAGAGCAAAGGATAAAACTTAACGGATAATATTGCTGCAACAAAGAATGAAACAAGCTTAAAAATCGAATAAATAAACCCGTTTTTTATACCAATGAAGCCAAAAAACACAATAATTGCAACTACAAATAAATCACTCCAGTTCATAATAACCTCCCTTTATTTCATCTTAATAACTAAAAACTTATCTTTACAAATAGCCAAAACCTCACGTCTGTTTATAAAAAAAACTTCTTTTATATCTTCGTTCGAACTATATTCTGCAAGCAATTCTCCGCCCAAATCGATAATACGAAGCTTATTTCCCGAGTTTACAGCGATAACATCATTGTATGAGTTAATATTTCTCACTTCACCCTTAATGTTATACTCAGATATTTTTTCTCCATTAGTATCATAAACCCATATTCCTGAGGAACCGCTTTCAAATATACCCGTTGTTTCTTCCGGATTCGCAGCTATTACTGCATACTTCCCGTCTGCAATACAGGAGCTGAATATTTTCCCGTTTACAGTCTGTTGCAATTTTTCCTTAAAATCCTTGTCCAAAATCATGAACATCGAATCCCCCACAGCCAATAAACTATCGTTTTCCATAAACCATACAGAAGGAAAAACGGTATTTTCTTTTACTATTTTGTTATTTAACATCTTACCGCTTAAATCAGCAAATTCCAACACTGTATTCATGCTGATTCCCGATGTATCTATACTGTTTATAAAAACACTTTTTGCCTTTGATGAAACCTTTGAGGACAGTATAAAGTTCTCTGCCTTTCCTATTGTAAAGCAATTCATACCCTGCCGGTTATACACCGACACTGCCCCTCTGCTTCTTTCCTCTCCATGCACAACTGTCACATAACCCTTTGAATTTATATCTGCATTAATAATATTATTGTCCAGTTCCTTTTCCCATCGCATTTCTTTTCCGCTAAAAGTTAAAAGACTTTTTGCTCCATAGTCTGCCACCAAAAGGTATGACCCCGCTGTTTTCAGTACAGGGTTATTAAGGGACAACGGATAAGTCCACTGCTCATTACCGTTTGAGTCAAGATAAATTATGTTGTCTCGTGAACACTTGACAACATAACCTTTATGGGTTCCAAAAGCAACATTCAAATTCGCATCATAATCAAATTCAGCTGAACTTAATTCATATTTTGTATTTCTATTTATAAAGCTTCTCTCTATAATGTCCTTTAAACTAACACTTTTCAAATCAACATCCTGACTTTTTAAATATGCAACTGCAGCAGTGCCTGCAATTATAAGCAAAAGGAATATAAATACAATAATCTTTACCCCGTTGCCTGACCCATCCTGCCTTATATTATTTTCAGTTACCCTCACTTTTGTTCACTCCAAATTTAATCATTTGTACTTAGGTGTTTCAAAAAAAATTCGTTAGTCAATATATAATTCCACCCAATAATGAAGCTAAAAGCTTCAAACATAGGAACATTATTTTGCAGTGCAAAAAATGTAAATCAGTTTTTTTGAAACACCCATTGACTAGTTATTTTTTTGGAATCACCTTAAATGTATTTTATCATATTGATCCATTAGCTGCAATCTAAGTAGTATTTTCTGTCAAACCTATACTATTTCCTCCACCTGTTAACATGTGATGGTGCTCGGGTAAAAAATTGAATCAAAATAATGAAGACCATAAACATACCCATATATCCAAAAACAGGATAAATCGTAGCTATCAAACCTGAAAATCCAATACTAGAAAGGGGTATTGAAAGAGCACATATAACTAATATTATAATCTTTTTACTTATATTCACCTTGCTGCTAATTCTTTCAACAAAACCAAATCCTGCAGTTAATGCCGAAACAAACATTGCAAGCAACAAAATGACAGTATATACTCCTCCTAAAAATACACTGTATTTATCGACCATTCCCATTACAGGAAGATCCTCTGTTGCTATATTCGGATAGAAAAGATATATTGCAAAATTTATTACAATAGCCATGAGGCAGAGCATCAAGCCTCCAAAAACACCTCCAAAAACCGCTGATTTTCTACTTTTTAGATAGGGCAAAAGACTACACATAACTACAATGGATGTAATGCTGTTATAGCTTACATATAGCAAAGAGGAAAAAAACCAGTTATCAGTAATTTTAGATGCACTTCCAGACAAACTGAATACAGCCATTTCTTTACTGAATATTATATATAAACCAAAACCTAAAATACCAATGATCAATATAGGCGTTACAATGCTACTAATGTTAATAATACCTTTTATTTCTGTAAAAAACACCATTGCGCATAATAACGCAACAATAAGTACAGCAACTTGACTTGAAATATCTAGTTTATCCGAAATAATTCCGCCTGCACCAGCTATCATAATACAAAATACAGATATCATAAATAAAGTTACCAGAATCTCCATCACCCATCCTAGGAACCATCCTACAGTCGGAAATAAAAACTCTTCATAATTTCGTATACGTTCACTATATACCTTATCTAGCACCACATATCCTATAATAGAAAATAAAACTCCGGCAAGAACTATGCCATAAAATCCCCCTTCGTAGTAGCTGCTAAAAAACTGCATTATTTCCTGTCCCGACGCAAATCCTGCACCTATTATAGTAGCCATATAGATACTGGCCACTTTAAATATATTTTTGAACTCACCTAACAATTCAAACAACCCCCAACTTAAGGTTACCAAAGATAATTAACACCTAGCCTGGTACCTATTTTATTTCTTCTCTCTTATAATTCTATGTTGAAGTTGTTTTAGTCATTACTGTTCATTCTAAATTGAATTACGAATCATAAAAGCCGATAGCATTTCATATTGATGCGCTATCGGCTTTTTACAAAACTATTTCTCTTGAAGTATTTTCATCAATTTCTCGTAATTCTTCCTTGCACCGTCACCTTCGTCAAAAATACTCTTATTTACTACCTTACCAAAGTATTCACCGTTCTCCAAAACATAATATTTTTTATCATCCTTTGGTATAAACTCTATTACCATCTTCCCAGGTGCCTTTTCCAATGTATAAGTAATAGTAATCTCGGAAGTTCCTGTTGGCTTCTCATCTAGCAACTCAATGTCAGTAATATAAATCCCAACTAAAGACCTGTAATAATTTCGGAAGGCCTCTTCTGCTTCCTTGCCTTTACCCATAACATCAAGACCATCAATGGTAAATTTGTCTGCTTCAGTGTTCGCACTGTCACTTTCTATCTGTGACACTACAGTTTTACCGTCTATATTCACCACAACTTCCGAAACATCATAGATAAATGGAGTGTAAACAAGAGTATCAATTACTTCTATAGCCTTGATATCTATAAATGATAATGACGATTTATCAATTGTAAACACTTCATTACTTCCGTCAAGCCTTGCATAGTATATGGAATCCCCCTCAATGCTCTTTCCCAAATACAATTTGACCTTCGCCTCGGCTGTAGCAGCTTCAATAACATATTGTGGATTATCCAAACCATATTGACTAAACTCCTGAGCATTCTCTTCAATGTAAGTGCTTGCAGTAGCTCTAACGAAATTATCAAAAATTGTAGTAAGTCTCACTAAATTTGCATTCCCCTTCAAGGGCTCTTTTAGCTGCCATCCGCTTTCATCCGACTTTTCTGCTGAAAACACCTTCTTACCTTTCCTGTCTAGATCAAACTTAATTACATCTGTTGAAAACACATCAAACACATGTTTATTTCTAAGTTCATCTTCGGTTGCTATAATAAAATCTGCAATAAAGGAATAAACCGCATACACATTATTTGAATCATTTGTTTTCATGTAGTAAGCCTCTTTTGTGGGAGTCATACTTCCAACTTCTAAAACCTTTTGAGTCCCATCAGACATTTTTATAGTAACACGGTACGGATTATCTAGCCCATATTGATCCAGTGAAACCACATTTTCCTCTATTAATTTGTAAGCACTCAAGTCCGAGGAGTTGGTAATTATTGACTCTACATTTGAGATATTAAGCGGAAAGTTCCCACCTGAAGTCATTTCCCATTCTGTATCCTTCTTTTTGAAAACAAACTTTCCTTCAGTACTCTCAACAATAAACTCTGTCACTTGTGCGCTGTCAAACTCAGATAAAACAAGGCTTTTGTCATCCTTCACCACAGCAGTATCATCTTTTGAAAAACGGTTAACCGCTACAAGAGCACCAACAAGAGCAAGCAATACTGCTACAAGAATAATAATATTCCTGTATAATTTCATAAACGCCTCCTCCTTAACCACACAAATACTCCAATTGCAATAATCAATAAAGGCACTACCAAAACAGTTACAATAATTAGATTCCTAGCATTGTTGCTGGTCAAATTCATAACATCATAAACATTTGTTTTTGGTGTCATTACAAAATCATTTGTAGTATCACGCATCCAGGCTAAACTTGCAAGAAAATAGCTCATAGTATTCTGAGAATAAGGAGCCAAGTTTTCAAAACCTTTATCGGATATAACATATGCGTTTCCAAATACAATTAGTTTTGCTTTGTATGCGCTGTTATAATGAGCTGCCACACCTATTAAACAAGGCCCCATAGTATCGTCTTCATCCTGCACTCCATAGCTTTCTCCCATGGATTTATCACTTGAGGATAATAAAGGTAATATGGTTAATGGCTCCTTTTCATTATTTAGTATACTAAAACTTCTTGATTCATTTAACAAGACAAAAAACTCGCTTAAATCTTCTTCTCCTGTTATTTCACTTGTCTCAACCTTTGGTAAAAATGTATAAGGGTCATTAGGATAGTGCCTTGATTCATCATTTTCCTTTACCCTGTCATAGTTGATACTTATGTTATACTCATTTAATACATATTCAAAATTATCAAACTTTTTGTCCGAATTTACAGGATCAAATAAAAATATACAATTACCGTCATTCTTAAAGTATTCAAGTAACCTGTCTGCTTCAACTTTTGACAAGTCAGTTTTAGGACCTGTAAAAATAACTATTTCTGCATCTTCAGGTACCTTACTTTCAACAGCAAGATTTAAGGTATCAACAATGTAATTACCATTTTCCAATATTTGTTTAAGCCCAAGATATTCACTATCTACATTTCTTTCACCATGACCTGCAGAGAAGTAAACCACAGGAGTTTTTTCGTTTGTAACATACTTGATAGCGCCGGTAACACTTTGCTCAACTGCAACATAACGCTCCCCTGTATTCTGATCCGAATAAAACATTTCCTGTGCAACTATTTTTTTGGATTTACCACCACAGTTAACAACAAGGTCCTCTAGTTTAAGTCCTAATAAATTATCCTTGTCCAATTCCCTAATAATATTAGGATTGGTATCTGGATCTAAAAATTTGACCGTTACTTTTGGAAAAGCATCATATTCACCTAATATTTTTGACAGCATTTCTCCTGCGTCACTATAATTCTCCAACATTTTCCTGTCGCCTAAAAAAACAATATTTACATCCTTGTCCAATTCATCTAGAATTTTTTTTGTTGGATCACTTATAGAATACATTTTATTAGTTGTAAGGTCCCATTCTACATTAAATTTATCCATTTCGGCCAATACATTAACTAATACGGTTATACCAACCACCAATAAGCTTAAAACTAAAAATAAACTTCCATATTTAAGACTTTTATTATTAAATATATTCTTCATTTATATCACCCCTGACTCCATCGCTTTTTTTCTACAACAATCATTGTTAAAGCAAGAAACATACCTATCAAACTAAAAAAGAAAATAAAATCCTTAAGACTAATAACGCCATATATGAATTTCCTAAACCTCTCAAAAAAAGAAATCCACTTTGCTGCGCTAAGAGCATTACCGGTTAGAGCACCCATAAAAAAGTGTATAATCCAAACGAGGAACAAGCCTAATGAACCTATTACTGCTGATATTATAGAATTCTCCGATAAAGAGGATGTAAACACTCCAAATGCAACAAAGAATGCTCCCATCAAAGCATATCCTATATAACTTGTAACCATTGAGGCCACATTCAATTTACCCGTTATGGCAATGATAACAGGATACATTCCCGTCACAGCAATCATAAGCATGTACACTGTTAATGCTGCCAAATATTTCCCCATAACAATTGAAGGAACGCTATTAGGCGAAGTCATCAATAGAACTTCCGTTCCATTTTTCTTTTCATCAGCGAGTACTCTCATTGTTAGAAGCGGCAAAATAAGGGCCAATAAAATACTAAAGGTATATATTACATATCCAAATAATGTGTTAATCGGTCCAACAGCCCCGGAAATTGGCGAAACAAAATACAGTGACAGCAATAGTGTATAAATGCCAGTTAATACATATGCTAAAGGAGAATAGAAATATGACTTTAGCTCTCTTTTATAAACTGCCCACATGATTACTCATCCCCCTTTTCTTCTTCAGAAATTTCTTGTTCAGACACTTCTTCATCATCCATACCTTCTTTAATATTTTCCTGTTCATTTTTCGTAATGGCAGCATTCGGATCCTTTGATGTGATCTTTAAGAATGCTTCCTCAAGATTCATATTTACAGACTTAATCTCTAATATCGGATAGCCGTGTTTTGCCATTTCAAAGAAAATAGGCTTCCTAAGATCTACATCCTTATCGGCTTCAACCAAATACTCTATCGCATCTTCCATTTTACCGTTTTCTTTAACATTACTAACTCCTTCAATGCTCTTAAGGGCTTTAATAACTTCAGCTTCAGGACCATCAATTCTTACAGAATATACCGCTGAGCCTTCAACACTCTTTGTAAGATTTTCAGGAGTGTCAATCGCTACTATCTGACCTTTGTTTATTATGACAATACGTTCACAAACCGCACTGATTTCTTGCATTATATGAGAACTTAGAATAATGGTGTGATCTTTTCCAAGAGCTTTAATCAGCTTCCTCACTTCGATAATCTGAGTTGGATCGAGGCCAACCGTAGGCTCATCAAGAATAAGGACTTCTGGATTGCCTATAAGCGCCTGCGCTAGCCCAACCCTCTGTCTGTATCCCTTTGAAAGATTTTTTATCAATCTGTCTCTAACATCAGATATCCTTACCAGTTCCATAACATCAGATATCTGACTTTTCTTTTTTTTTCTGTCAACCTTTTTAAGACCACTTACAAAACTAAGATATTCTTTGACTGTAAGGTCTGTATAAAGCGGAGGCTGTTCCGGCAAATATCCCACACGCTTTTTTACTTCCCGAGGATCTACGCTTACATCATATCCACTTACTTTTACAGTTCCACTTGTTGAAGGCAGGTATCCGGTTATCATATTCATTGTAGTAGATTTACCTGCCCCATTTGGCCCTAAAAAACCAAGAATTTCACCTTTTTCTACTGTAAAACTCAAGTTCTTTACTGCCTTTATTTGACCGTAAGATTTAGTCAAATCCAGCACTTCAATCATCGTGTTCTCTCCTCCCGTTTGTTCATCGTTCTATAAACCCACGACACATACTACTATTATCCTAAAATTGTTTTAATAAATTGTGAACAAATTGTAACCATTTGCTTATTATGATGTATAAAGAAGTATATTGTGACCTGCATATTATATAGCTTTTTATAGTTGTTTTCAAGATTTATTTGCCTCCTTCGCTCGGTTTTGAAACAGTCAAAAAAGACCTTTCCATTCAGGAAAGACCTTTTAGTCAACTTATACCTGTATTTACAACAGTTTATAATTTACAATTTAGTTTACAAGTCTTCGCCCCCAAATATAATCAAAAACAAAACACAAAAAGTTATTATATGAGCGATGGAAACTAATATGTTAAGTATACTAAACTTTATTGACTGTACTCTAGCATCGGATGTATTGTTATTCCTAGCATGCGGCCATATACGATTGATTATATATGTAACAGCATTCGTAATTAAAAGTGTTTGCATCAACCATATAGATATTGTAAACGCCGCCGGTCGATTATTAACAGCAGGTATCAATAGTTTATTTGAAGGCCAAAGCAAAAATAATAATATCAATAACAGCCAAGCCCCTAGCTGTGAAACAAAAACCAATATAGCATTTCTTATTGTAAGTTTCAACTTACTCCCCTCCTTTTAAAAAGCAAATAAAATAAGTCGTTTATGACTATATGTTTAATATCATTATATATTACAATTTACAATCTGTCTAAGAGTTTAAATCGATGAAAAAATGGCTACCTATACAAAGCTTGATTGTAACAAAGGCATTGCACAAAGATTTTTAATCTTTGTAGCAATACCCTCAAAAAAGCAAAACAAGTCAAAAAGATTATATGTATTTTCTATTTACTTTGAAAAAGCTCGAAACAACCGGTCCAAGTGCTGAAAACCCTGCTACAAGAACCCAATCATGATAGGATAGCGGTACTGTCTTAAATATTCCCTGAAAAGTAGGTATATAGACAACACCAATAATCATTATTAATGAGCACAATACTGCCAAAACAAGCGGAATATTGTTAAAAATCGGTATCTCAAATATGTTTTTCCTCTCCGACTTACATTCAAATACGTGTATAAGCTGTGTCAGTACCAAAGTCACAAAAGCTCCGGTTCTTGCTACAGTTACATCACCACTAAAATGCAGTACGCTTATAAACACAGACAGAGTACACAATCCTACAAGCAAGCCCCTAAATAGTATAAGATTTAATAATCCATTGGAAAAAATATTTTCCTTTGCACCTCTAGGAGGCCTCATCATTATGTCCTTTTCCGCCGGATCAAGGCTCAATGCAATAGCCGGAAGTCCATCTGTTACAAGGTTAACCCATAATATTTGAATAGGCAATAAGGGCAGTGGAAGCCCTAAAAGTGTTCCAATAAACATAGTTAGTACTTCACCAATATTACATGCAAGCATATATCTTATAAATTTCCGGATATTGTTGTAAATAACCCTTCCTTCTTCGATAGCTGCTACTATAGTTGCAAAATTGTCATCTAAAAGTATCATGGAAGATGCCTCTTTTGTCACATCAGTCCCTGTTATGCCCATTGCAACTCCAATATCAGCTTCCTTTATTGCCGGCGCATCATTTACACCGTCACCTGTCATAGCTACTATATGCCCCTCTTTTTTTAATGCTTTTACAATTCTCAGCTTGTGCTTAGGCGAAACCCTTGCATACACCGATACATCGTTTACTATCGATTGAAGCTTCCTGTCATTCATAGTTTCAAGTTCTGCACCGGTTATTACCTTATTATCCTCCGAGGCAATATTCAATTCTCTCGCTATAGCACCTGCCGTCACTTTGTGATCACCGGTTATCATAATAGGCTTTATCCCTGCAAGTTTACATTTTCTCACAGCATTTACCGCTTCTTTTCTCGGTGGATCTATCATACCTATCAATCCTACAAAGATGAGTTCTTCTTCTAAATGTGCTTTGTTATAATACCTAGAACTAAGTTTCTTATAGGCAACCCCTAATACCCTCAAAGCTTCCTTTGCCAATTCATCGTTTTTTCTAAGTACTAAACGTTTATCCTCTTGAGTCAATTGACGAATACCGTTAGAAGAGTATATATTAGTACATTTTTCAATTATTATGTCCGGTGCCCCCTTGGTAAATGCGAAAATCTCACCTTTCTTTGTATCACATATTACAGTCATGCATTTTCTATCCGAATCAAAGGGAAGTTCATCAATTCTCAAAAAAGTATTGTTCAGCTTTTGCTGGGTCAATCCTGCCTTTGCACCAACAACCAGCAAAGCAGCTTCTGTAGGATCTCCACTTAGTTCCCACTTCTCCTTGGTGGAAAACACTGATTTCATCTTATCTATTGCATTGCTGTTTTCTTTTACTGATTTCTCCATAACAGCATTATTACACAAGCTTCCGATTTCCATTGTAAGCTTCAAGCTTTCGACACTATAGGGTTCTATTTTTTTACCGTCAATGAAAAACTCACCTTCACTGCTAAGTGACCCTCCATTAATTTCAACCATACTTCCACCGGAATATAGCTTTCGTACTGTCATCTTATTTTCTGTGAGAGTTCCTGTCTTATCCGAACAAATTACGCTAGCACAGCCTAAAGTTTCAACTGCCGGAAGTTTTCTGACAAGAGCATTCCTTTTAAGCATTTTTTGAACCCCAAGAGCAAGTGCAATAGTAACTATTGCAGGCAGCCCTTCTGGGACCGCTGCTACTGCAAGGCTTATACCCGACAAAAGCATTGTAAAAACCTTTTCTCCTCTAATAACACCAGTTATAGAAACAATAGCACAAACAATAAGACAGCCATACACAATGAATTTACCTAAATGATCGAGCCTTCTTTGAAGAGGAGTTTCTTCATCTTCTATGTCCTGAATCATATCTGCAATCTTGCCCATTTCGGTAGACATACCTGTTTCACTGACAAAGGCTTTACCTCTTCCGCTTGTTACAATTGTCCCCATAAACACATGATTCAACTTATCCCCAATGTTTTCTGTTTTTTTGCTTCCAGCATTAATAGACTTCTCTACAGGTACCGACTCACCGGTAAGTAGAGATTCATCCACTAACAATCCATTAGCTTCTACCAGCAATGCATCTGCCGGCACCTTATCTCCAGCTTCAAGCACTATCAAATCCCCTGGGACTATGGTTTCTGCCGGAATATCTACAAGTCTTCCGTCTCTGATAACTCTCGCTATCGGTGCCGCCAGTCCTTTTAAGGCTTCCATAGTTTTTTCGGTACGATACTCCTGAATAAATCCAAGAACAGAATTAATAATTACTATTGCTATTATAGTAATAGCTTCTGTTATTTCCCCCATAAAAGCAGATATAAGGGTACATGCAATTAAAATCAGTACCATAAAATCGCCAAATTGCTCAAGTAAGATTTTTAGTGCAGATATTTTCTTTTTTTCAGACAAGGTATTAGAGCCATATTTCTCTAATTTCTTTTTGGCTTCCTTTTCACTCAAACCTGTATAAAGCGTATTTTCCCCGTTGAAACTCTTTAGCGAAGTATTTGTGGTACTCATAGCATATCACTCCTTTTCGTAAGCTTCTAAAGTATTGCATTAAAACTACTACAGTGCATTAAAACTTTATATAGAGTTATCACCATAGTCCTATTTTTATTCTCAGAAACCTATAAATAGACCAACTTATTGTAAAACCTTAACTGCACAGGATACAAAAATGCAGATCCCAATTATCCTTTTGAGATCTGCATCCATATTAGGTAATTTTTAATAATATACTTGTGTTTCAAAAGCTATTCTTTACCTTGAATCACTTTCCACTCCCTCTACTAAATCATATCCATCCAAAATACCTTTTGCCCTGTACTTTGATAAATTAAAAGACTGCCAGTCATTTTTAGATGCAAGCCTTATTTTTCTTGATATAAGATTATATTTCATATCTATAGCCACTTGTTCATTTGGGTTATCTAAAAGCTTTACCATATATGGCACCGCATCATCGGAAAGTGAGTTTAAATAATAAATATCAATCATTTTCTCACTATCCGCCTCAAACCTTCTTATATTGTTATCTGCAATAAACGCATCTGCATTAAAATAATTTATTGAAAGATACGCTATCAGAGCGACCACTATATACGACTTTAGTAGCGAAAATTTTTCCATCCAAACTTTTATCAAAGTTGCAACAAGTATAACAAATATGAATATCATAAAAGCATGGGTAAAAACTCTTAGATAAGTGTATCCATACTCTTCTTCATAAAGAGACATTCTGAAATGTGCCGACAGCAACATTACCATAGTACTGACAATCAAAAGTGAGTTTAAGATTTTTAAAACCTTAGCTATAATTACATTGTCATTTCTAGTGAAATTTATAATACTTGTCAGTATACTCACATTTATTATTGTAACTGCAACCAATTCAAAAAAACCTCTCCTCGCATATTCTGCATACGTTACACCTTCTGGCAGTAATGCACCTATACTTCCAAAAAGATACCTAAATTGTATTGCTGTGAAAATAACGTATATCAGATTAACCGACAAAAGTATGGTCATTATTATTATAGGATCCCATATCTTTCTAACTTTAAAACTATCCTCCATAATCCTTCCTGAGCTTCTGTCTTTTTTGTTGTAAAGACTCCAAAGGTAACTAAAGGCTATTATTGCTACTAAAAATCCAATAATCAGCTGTGCAAATAAATCCCCAATATTCATTTTTATAAATAGCTCCGTAATATTCCCTATAAAGTGGCCAAACACCTGATCTGCTTCGGAAAGCAGCCCAACCACTACTCCCACCAAAGGAACGGATATAATTAAGCCTATAATAACCTTACTTATCACAGAAGTTTTAGTTGAATTTGGTTTTCTCTTAATAATTTCCGAAACCAAGTTAAGGGGCTTAAATACATGTGCTAGAGTTCTTACAAATATAGCATTCAAAAAGTCAAATAAGAATCTCATATCAAACCACTTGTAATCATTGTTATTTGTTATAAGTAGAGTCTGTACAAACATAAGTGAAGGAATTATCATAAAATTTAAAAGCATTAATATCCAATTTGAAAAAAACAAATAGGTTAAAGATAGCATAATAATTGGAAGGGTTAGTATTGTTCCAAAACTGATTTTTAACTCAATTTTATCACGCAAAGTAAAAATCAATATACCATAAAGCACCAAAACAAAAATCGGATACGAAACACCTAATTCCTTATCATAGAATAGAATGTTAAAAATCATAGCAAGAACAATTGAACCTATGAGAATAAATACATTCTCCTTTCTTACTATATTTTCGCACTTACTTACATCACTTATTTCACTTTTTATGTTATTTATTTCACTCACAATCTATTCCTCCTTTAAACTTTTCTTATCAGAAACAAATTCAAGAATATCTCCTGGTTGACAATCTAGAGCTTCACATATCGCCTCTAGGGTGGAAAAACGAACTGCCTTAGCTTTGCCTGTTTTGAGTATGGAAAGATTGGCTAGTGTAATATCCACTTTTGATGCGAGTTCAGATAAACTCATTTTTCTTTTTGCCATCATTACGTCTAAATTTACCACAATAGCCATAAAGCGCCTCCTCTATATCGTAAGATCATTTTCTTCTTTTACAATTACGGCCTGATGAAAAACCTCAGCGAGTACTATTAAAAACAACCCCAAAATTATAAATACCATAGCCAAAATAATTGTAAGGATTGAGGGGTAAAAAATTATTTTGACACCATATGCGACTGAAATTACAAAAGAGGAAAAAGCCATGCTCTTTAGACTTTTAACATTATCTATGATAAAAGGATTTCTTTTGTTCAAATTTTTAAATACTTTTCTTACCTCATAAACTAACTTTAATGCAAATATGCCTGTTAAGTAAAAAAAAACTAGTAAGAAGTAGTAATTTTCATCAAACGTACTTTTTATAATATCAAATGCCAACTTGAGACTCAGCGGTAAACTCACAAAAATAGCTAAACCTCCAATAAAAACTCCATCCAATAATAATTTTACTACGCCTGATAATCCCTTTTCCCCTAGAACTTGCATCTGATAGCCTCCCTTTTACAATATCCTAATTATATTATAAACGCACTTTTTCCAGTTTTCAATATAATTTTATTGTTTTTCAATAAATTTTTATTAGTATACAATAATGCAAATATTACAAAGGTTAAGGAAATAGCAGGAATAGAAGGAATACGTAATCATTGATACAAAATAAATAAAGGGGCTAACGCTAGATTGCATGAAATTAGTGGGTTTGAGGAGGGCTTTGTGAGAAAAGAGGGTACTCGCCGCCGTGCAAGCGCATATTATTCCAAGAACTAAGCTACAAGCCTAAGAGAATGTACGACTCGCTACGGGTCGAATCAAACTCGCTTCGCTCGGACAGGTGATTCGACTTATCCTCCGCTTCGTCTACATTCTCTAAGGC
>JAEZUI010000212.1 GCA_023421115.1 Bacillota bacterium
GCCTTAGAGAATGTAGACGAAGCGGAGGATAAGTCGAATCACCTGTCCGAGCGAAGCGAGTTTGATTCGACCCGTAGCGAGTCGTACATTCTCTTAGGCTTGTAGCTTAGTTCTTGGAATAATATGCATTTGCACGGCGGCGAGTACCCGCCTTTCTCACAAAGACCTTCTCAAACCCACTAGTTCCAAGCAATCTACTACATGGATTAAAACTGGGCGTTAGCCTCCTTTTTTCTATCTTAAAAGGGATAAAAGACTCATGAACATAGTTAAAGATTCCTACATAAAAATAGTTTTATAGTTCGATGGAATATTCAGCTATTGGATGTACAATGAGAATAGGGAATATATTTATTTTTTTAGATGATTCCAAAAAATAACTGGTCAATCGCCATTTCAAAAAATCTGATTAAGGGGCTTTATGCCTTAAATATTGTATAGGTTATTTTTTGAAATGGCCTTATGGGGTGCATGTTTTATGAAAATAATTAATCCAATTCGAAACAGGAGAGGGACTACATTGGTTTTATACGTAATTACATTTTCGGTTATTGCAGCATGTGCATCTATCGTTGTAGATATAGGGGTTGTGGCATACAAAAAGGCGGACACTGTTAAAGCTACAGATGCAGCAGCATTAGCAGGAGCACAGTCCATTTTATATGGCGAAGACAATCCTATAATGACTGCAAGAGAATATCTTGGGAAAAATGGTGTGAATCCCGATGATGCGAGTATAGAGATCCTTAGTGGCAATACAGGGGTGAAAGTTACAACAAAAAGCAATGTAAACTATGTGTTTGCCCAATTACTCGGTTTTGAAAGTACTGAGGTGAATGCAAAGGCTACAGCTAAGGTAATGGCTGTTACAAGCGTGTTTAAAGGTATAAGACCCTTTGCAATTGAAGAACAGGAATTTGAGTTCGGAACACTATACACTTTGAAAGAAGGCGGTGGAAGCGGCAGTAATGGAAATTACGGATGCCTTGCCCTTGGAGGCACAGGTGCAAGCAATTACAGGTTTAATATCCTAAATGGTTATGATGGAGAATTGAAAGTTGGGGATTATGTCAGTACCGAGACCGGAAATATGAGTAATCCTACAAAATCTTCTGTAAATGAATTGATAAACCGCTGTAATCATTATCCGCAGTGTACATATAGCAGCTTTAATCCAGATTGTCCAAGGATTGTTACGGTAGTCATTGTTGATGATCTTGATGTAAATGGTAGAAGTAGAGTTCAAATATGTGGGTTTGCATCCTTTTTCCTTTTAGCTGTCGAAGGTCAGGGGAATGAATGTGTAGTAAAAGGACATTTTGTAAAAAATATTACTCAGGGAGAATTGAATGAGGCACAGAAAAATTACGGACTTAGTGGCATCAAATTGACTCAATAGAAAGGAATAAAATTTTTTGTCACCATTTAGTTGATTTTTGTAAACGAACTGTTGACAAGTTGGAATATTTTTGCTATCCTTTTATTAACAGATAAATCTTAGTGTTTAAAAAGATTAATCAATTTTTACAGTGCAGATTGAAAAATAAGTTTCTTATAGTTAAGTAGTATAGGTTTTTCTAAAGACTTTATTTGAACAGATTTTATTAATTTAACTGACTTATCTTGTTGACAGAATGATTTTTGTTTTAGTGTTTGACTCGTTTGTTTTTGCAATTCTTAGTTGTATTTTGTATCTGATTAGTTTTTTAATAAATACCGAATATATGTAATTAATTAGTAATATATTAGTACAGGGAGGGATGAATAAAAGTTTTACAGGCGTTGTCTTACTTGATAAAAAAGCTGTTTACTTCGTAGTCCAAGCTCCATTTTATGTATAATATTTAGAGTTTTACCTTCTATAAAATGGGATTGTTACGGGGAGCAAGTTGGAAGAGAGATTTGCAAGCGTATACTTTAATTTAGCTTGGATGAACGGGAAACGAAGGATTTAGGGGAGAAAGAATATAATTTAGAGTAAACTGATTCGCTTTAAAGAGATAAAGAAGAAAGATTTTGGGGGAGCAAGTATAAAGAATATATGTTTTTATTTGATTAATGTGTTTTGGTATCAACTATTGTGGTCTTGGGCTACGAAGTAAACAGCTTTTATCTATATTTAATAGGCAGCATGCAAATGCTGTCTTTATTATATGCCTAAAAATTTTATGTTACAAAATTCAATCTTCTATTGACACCGCATTTTAGCGAATATACAATATAACTTGTATGTTTTATAATAAGAATAGACTTTTGTTTATTAAATATATTATCGGCCGAGGAGAATATCTAACCGGCTGTAACTGTTTTTGGAGGATAGGAAATCATGTCTGTTAAGTACATTTTTGTAACCGGTGGAGTTGTTTCCGGATTAGGAAAGGGAATAACTGCTGCATCTTTAGGAAGACTTCTTAAGGCAAGGGGATTGAGGGTGACAATTCAAAAATTTGATCCTTATATTAATGTTGACCCTGGTACTATGAGTCCGTATCAGCACGGAGAAGTATATGTAACGGATGACGGGGCTGAGACTGACCTTGACCTAGGTCACTATGAAAGGTTTATCGATGAAAACCTAAATAAAAACAGCAACGTTACAACAGGAAAGATATACTGGTCTGTAATAAGTAAGGAAAGAAAAGGTGACTTTTTAGGGGGGACAGTTCAAGTAATACCACACATTACTAATGAAATAAAAGAGAGAATTTACAGGGTAGGGAAGACAGATTATACCGATGTGGTAATAACAGAAATCGGCGGAACTGTCGGAGATATTGAAAGCCTACCTTTTCTTGAGGCTATAAGGCAGGTTTCCACTGAAAAAGGAAGAGAAAATGTCATGTACATACATGTTACTCTTGTTCCTTATCTCGGAAAATCTGGAGAACTTAAGACAAAGCCTACGCAGCACAGCGTTAAGGAGTTGAGAAGCATAGGTATTCAGCCGGATGTTATAGTTTGCCGTACAGAAAAGCGCTTAAGCAAAGATCTTAAAGATAAAATAGGGTTATTTTGCAATATATCAGGGGATTCGGTTATACAAAACCTTGATGCAGAGATACTGTATGAAGTTCCATTAATGCTTGAAGAGGAAGGCCTTGCTGAGAATGTATGTTCACGTTTAGGGCTCTCATGTAACATTCCGGATTTGAGTGAATGGAGAGAAATGGTTGAAAAGCAGAAGCATATCAGTGATTCTGTTACTATTGCTCTTGTCGGAAAGTATGTTGAGTTGCATGATGCTTACTTAAGTGTAGTGGAAGCTTTAAAGCACGGTGGAATAGCAAATAGCGTAGATGTTAAAATCAAATGGGTGAATTCTGAGGATTTAGATTCAGACAATATTATAAGTAATTTGTCTAAATGTGATGGAATACTGGTGCCTGGAGGCTTTGGAGATAGAGGAATAGAAGGCAAGATACTTGCTGCTAAATTTGCTAGGGAAAACAAGAAACCATATTTTGGTATTTGTTTAGGCATGCAGATGGCAGTTGTAGAGTTTGCCCGTAATGTAGCCGGTTTAGAAGGAGCAAATAGTTCGGAGTTTGATGCAGAGTCGCCATTTCCTGTAATAGATATTATGCCTGAACAAAGGGATATTGATGAAATGGGCGGAACAATGAGATTAGGATTGTATCCATGTAAAATAGGCGAAAATACGAAAAACTTTGAGATATATAAGGATGAGTTGGTTTATGAAAGACATAGGCACAGGTATGAATTTAACAATGAATATAGAGAACTTTTGATGTCTAAAGGACTTATCATATCAGGTTTGTCACCAAGTGAAAGACTTGTTGAAATTGTAGAGATAGAGGATCATCCTTGGTTTGTGGGTGTTCAGTTCCATCCGGAATTTAAATCAAGGCCAAACAGACCACATCCTCTTTTCAGGGATTTCATAAAGGCAGCAGTTGAAACTTGTCAGACTAAGTGTTAGTATTACTGCAATTTAAGAGCTGTTTTTTGGAAATCAACCCAGAGAATAGTTTTTGTACTAAAATGTTTTATGTATAGTATAAATCCTTTCAATCTTGTGAATAATTATACTAAGCAATAAAAGTTACTATTGCTAAAATAATTAAAATAAGGAGTCTATTTGAATAACAAAATTTTCAAATAGTTCTTTAGCAAGATCTGGGGGGATTTTGTTATGTTAAAGGGATTAAAAAACTCAAGAACTCTAAAGCCTGTCTTTAAAGGAATTTTGGGCATAGTAATGGTGTCTCTGCTGGTGACAGGGATTGCATTTGCATCCTATTCGGAAGACGTCAACAGTGGATTGTCTCAAAATCTATTAAGGCTTCATGTTATTGCTAATAGCGATTCGCCGGAGGATCAACAGTTAAAGCGGGATGTTCGGGATGTAATACTTGACTATATGAAGAAAGAATTAAAGGACTTTGAAACCGTAGAAGATGCAAAGTCACAAGTGAACAATAATTTAGATAAAATAAAGATTCTTGCAGAGGATGAAATAAGAAGGCAGAATAAGGCGTATAGTGTTAAGGTAATGCTGGGGAATTTCCCTTTCCCAACAAAGATGTACGGGGACATAACATTACCGGCAGGAAATTATGAGGCCCTTAGGGTTGTTATTGGTGAAGGAGAAGGTCAGAACTGGTGGTGTGTGATGTTTCCACCATTGTGTTTTGTAGATGCTACACATGGTACTATACCTGATTCTGTTAAAGAAGATTTGAGGAATGTTCTTACTAAAGAGGAATATAGTATAGTAGCATCCGCAGATGAAGAAGATGAAATACCCATTGAGATTAAGTTCAAAGTTGTAGAGATTTTTCAAGGCTCTAAAATAAAAGTTTCTGGAGCAATTAATAAATTATTTAAAACTGTTCACGAAAAATTTAGTATAAAATAGTGCTTTTGGATGATTCAAAAAATAACAGGTCAATTGCTTTTTTAAAAGAGTTGCTAGCATCAAAAAGCAATAAGGCATCTTGAGATTGAAACGTTCTCGTTTATAGAAGAAGCGTTTTGGATACTTAGGTGCCTTTGTTTATTTTAATAAACTGGGTTATTTTTTATAAAAATATGATATACTATAAGTATAAATTACTGCTTTAAAAAGCATTGTTTTTGTAATCTGCTCGTCCTGTATTTGTTCTGAAGGTTCTATTTAATCTAAAATGACAGAGGTGAATAAAGTGGGTGAAATTATTGCGCATATAAATTTTGAGTTTTACTTTATTACTTTATTCAGATTGTTTCTTGCTTGTATTCTTGGTGGTTTGATTGGCTATGAACGTGAAAGCATGAACAGACCTGCAGGCTTTCGTACACATATTCTTGTTTGTATGGGTGCTGCATTGGTAATGCTCACATCTGTTTTTATTTTTGAACAGTATAAAGGGATTACAAATATCGATCCTGCACGTCTTGGCGCACAAGTAATAAGCGGGATAGGTTTTTTGGGTGCAGGCACTATAATAAGAGAAGGTGCAAACGTTAAAGGCCTTACAACAGCTGCAAGCCTTTGGGCAGTGTCGTGTGTAGGAATTGCTGCTGGAATTGGGTTTTATGAGGGTGCAATTGTTGCAGCTCTTGTCATTTATTTAACCCTTATCGTATTAAAAAAGCTTGAACATAATTTGACTAGAAAAAAGCAGCTGAATATTCTATACATAAAAACCAGTAATCTTCCCGGACAGATTGGAACTATAGGGTGTACCTTCGGTAAATATGGTATAACCATAAAAAACATTGAGTTTTTGAATAATGAAGATGGTAACGATGCTTTGATAAAATTTTTTGTAAAGTTACCGAATAATATAAAAAAGAAAACTATAATAGGGGAGCTTCAGAAAATTGAGGGTGTGAGCAAGGTCTTTGAAGAATAAAAAGTTTTAACATAAAAATTAATTGACTTTTTAAATTCTTTAGCCTATAATTCACTTGTTTATTATTTTTTGCTGCCTCCGTAACAGGATTTATTATGACGAGAGTACGCAGGCTAAAAAATGGCAAAAGCGTTGGAAGTGAGGGATGAAGAATTGGCAAGATTAGATCAATTTAAGACGCCGCTTTTTGATGCGGTAAAAAGGTATGTGGATGATAATGTAATACAGTTTCATGTCCCCGGACACAAAAAGGGAACAGGACTCAAGGAGTTTAGGGATTATATAGGCAGCCGAGTGTTCGAGATGGATGCCAATGGTATGCAGGATCTGGATTTTGCAAATAACCCAACAGGAGTTATTTATGAGTCGGAAAGGCTTTTAGCACAGGCTTATGGTGCACAGAATGCCTTCTTTTTGGTAGGTGGTACTACCGCTGGGGTTCAGGCTATGATAATGAGTGCCTGCGAGCCTGGGGACAAGATAATAATTCCGAGAAATGCCCACAAATCAACTATTGGAGGTATTATACTCAGCGGAGCAATGCCTGTATATGTTCAGCCGGAAATAAACGAGCAGCTTGGAATTGCAATGGGAATAACTGAAGAAAGCCTCCGAAAGGCTATTAAGGAAAATCCACATGCAAAGGCAGTATTTCTAATCAACCCCACTTACTATGGAGCGGCATCAGATTTAAAGTCTCTTGTCAGAATAGCACACAGACATGAGATGGCAGTATTGGTAGATGAGGCTCATGGAGCGCATATGTCTTTTCATGATGATTTTCCGCTGACAGCTATGGAAGTTGGAGCTGATATGAGTTCGTCAAGTATGCATAAGACTGCGGGTTCCTTGACCCAGAGTTCGGTTCTTCTGCTAAGAAGCAATTTAGTATCTCCTGAAAGGGTTAAACAGGTATTGAATCTGACACATACGACAAGTTCATCGTATCTATTAATGTGTAGTTTAGATGTCGCAAGAAAGCAGATAGCCACTCAGGGTAGTGAAATGCTTGAGGAAGCATTAAGACTTGCTAGGATGGCTAGGGAAGAGATAAACAAGATAGAAGGCTTGTATGCATTTGGTAAAGAGCTTATAGGTACACCGGGATGCTACGATTTCGATGAAACTAAGCTGGGAATAAGTGTAGCGGGTCTAGGATTTACAGGTTATGAAATGGAAGAAAAGCTCAGAAATGAGTATAATATACAAATTGAACTTTCTGATATGCACAATATAATGGGTATTGTGAGTATTGGAGATACTGAAGAAAATATAGTTGCTCTCATTAATGCTCTAAAGGATATATCTTCAAAAACTGAAGTAAAAGAGTATAGAAAGACCACAATAGTTACGCAAAATCCAAAGATGATTGTTTCACCTAGGGATGCTTTTTATAGCCATAAGAAATCGGTTCCGCTTAAGGACTCTGTAGGAGAAATAGCAGGGGAAATGATTATGGCTTATCCGCCGGGCATACCTGTTATTTGTTTGGGAGAGCGTATAACACAGGATATCATTGACTATATTGAAATCTTGAAAAAGCAAAGATGTCAAATGCAAGGTACTGCCGATCCCCATATAAATTCAATAATGGTACTTGGTATAGATTAATAAAGGTTTAAAGAAGGGACTTCCAATTTCGGAAGTCCTTTTTTAAATTTCTTAAGAAAGTGCATTGATTTTTTAAAAAATATACTCTTGATTTGCAGAAGATGCAAGGATTCCGAAGAAATGTAAAAGTGTACCATGCAAATTATCAAAAATAGAACTAGACTTCAAAGCCCTTCTAAAAACCTTCAAATGAAAGAACAACCTACAATAGTGCAAGTGCATATTATGGAAAGAACATTGCGAAGAGCCTTAGAGAATGTAGACGAAGCGGAGGATAAGTCGAATCACCTGTCCGAGCGAAGCGAGTTTGATTCGACCCGTAGCGAGTCGTACATTCTCTTAGGCTTGTAGCTTAG
>JAEZUI010000010.1 GCA_023421115.1 Bacillota bacterium
CATCCGAAAACTTCATAATAAATGCTTCGTTCGACTTGCATGTGTTAAGCACGCCGCCAGCGTTCATCCTGAGCCAGGATCAAACTCTCAAATTAAAGTTTAATCTTTTTCAGAATTAACTGGCTAATTAAATAGCTCGCTAAATCCTAAGCGAATTGCTTCGCTTTCTTTTTACTGTTTTAGGTCGTGTCCTGTTTTCACAAAACACTGTTCTAGAATCTTTCAATTCTTTATGAAAATCTATTTTATATAGAATTTTCAGGGTTGTTTCACTGTTCAGTTATCAAGGTTCTTAGCGATTGTCAAAATCGCTGTAGCCTTCTGTTTCAAAGGCTTCTCACCGTTTGTCCGGTGTGTTGCTGTCGTTTTTAGCAACTTTTATATCTTATCATGTTCAAACCACTTTGTCAACACTTTTTTTAATTTCTTTTTTCAGTGTCGTCTCTGCAATTCCTCAGACAGCTTTAATATTCTACCAAATTTCCTATGATTTGTCAACACTTTTTATTATATGTTTTTCTTTTCCCAAATCATTACCTAGATGACTTTTTTTGCGGTAGAATTCTATTATACAATACGTCTCTTTTATTGTCAACATACATATCTTGTTAATCAAATAAAATATCAATCCAATATATTCTACTAATAGCTAATATAAAATAGTGATCATACTTTATTGCCCCTTATGGGCAAGGGGTAATTTCTTATGTATTCTAAAAAGAAGAAGGATTACTTTATTTATAAACAAAGTAATCCTTCTATCTTTATTCTTATACCCTAAATACCATTAATTCATTTCATCTAATTCATTTAAGTCATTTAAGTCATTTACATCAGGGTCATCAACATCCAGTGTATGTAATGTTCTTCTCTTTCTACGCGCTTCTTCTGAAGCTTGCATTAAAAATTCTTTGATTTCACCTGAATTCTTAATATGCAATAGTTTTAATTCTGGATGTGTCGTATCTCCCGTAAAACAGACAAGCGTTCCTAATCCAAATATTCTTTCTAAAAGACTTTTATATAATCTAACATCTTGTATTTTATACATAAAAGCATCATCTTCTGTTGTACTCAAAAATCCACTCTTAATATTAATCTTATCATCATTAATTGTATAAGTGGTAAAGCATATCGGAAGAGCTAAAAATTTGGTTCGTTTCTTTTCAACATAAATCATTTAATTATACTCCTTATCAATACTATATATCTATTTTAAAACTATAACAGCTTTTACATCCTTGTTGACTACATTTAGATTTATTTGATTAAGTTGTAATTGCTCATCAATTTCAAACACAAGAACTGCCTTTTTTGATTTATTAGCTCCAATGGTTCCATCAAAATATTGAATATCATCCAGTAATGGAGTAATTTGAGCATAATATGTTTTATCGTTATTAATATCCAACTGATATTTTAAATCACTTTTTGACAATTGTAACTCTGTCTTTTGATCGTTCTTATTCTCTATTTTAAATTCAACAACTAAAAGCTTACTTCCTTGATTGGATTCTATCGTGAATTCTTCAGCTTTAGATTTTTGTGGATAACTATCAAGTAGTTCATATCTTTCATAGGTTACGTTTATATTTTCAGAATACAAACTTGCTAACTCAACAATGTTTTCTTCTTCGGGAACCGTTGTAGCATTCGGGTCTGGTGTCACTCCATTTCCTTGTGCTGAATCATCTGACTTCTGTGGTTCCATAACAGGTTCTACCGTAGCTTGTGGTTGAGTAGTAGGATTTGGTGCAGCATAAATCAATTCTTTTGTATAGTTCTTATCATATTTTAACATTACTCCTGCAACATATTCTGCCACCATAGCATTCTCGGAATCCGTTAATGTGATAGAACTGCTTGCACAACCAGTTAACCCCATCATTACTACCATCATTAGGATTGCAGTGTATTTTTTCAATAGAAATCCCTCCATTTGTAAAATTCTGAATACAAAAATATATTAACACTATTTCACAATTTCGGCAATCACAATCTTAAAAAAATACTGTGTATATTAAATACACAGTATTAGAATAACAATTAAATACCACAAACTTATAATTCCAGTTATCTACTATTCATTTTTTGTATCTAGTTCAAACCAAAATTCAACTCCACTATCATGATTGATAACCCCGCATCCACGATTTAAAGAGGTCATGATTGCTTTCACAATTGATAAACCAATTCCACTGCCACCATACTCTCTTGTCCTTGCTTTATCAACTTTATAAAATTTAATCCATATTTTATCAAGATCCTCCTCAGGAATAGGTTCTCCCGAATTAAATACAGCAACCCTTACAACTTCATTGGACTTAATCAATTTCACTTCAATGATATTTGATCCCGAAACATGATTTAATGCATTACTAATATAATTCGTAATAACTTCTTCTATCATATATTCATCTGCCCATACATAGACAGGATCTAGTTCTTCAAAATAAAGGGTGGTTCCTTTCTGTTGAAACAATATTTCTGTAGATGCCAAAACTGACTTTATTAATGCAACAAGGTCAAATCGTTCGAAGACAATCTGATTGTTACCAAATTCAATCTGATTTAGACTGAGCAATTTCTTAACCATTTTATTCATTTTATTTGCTTCATCAATGATCACTTCACAGTAAAAATCTCGACTTTCTTCATCATCATTAATATTTTCCTTCAATCCCTCTGCATAGCCCTGAATTAATGCAATTGGTGTTTTTAGTTCATGTGAAACATTTGATAAGAATTCTTTACGCATTTCATCGATTTGAATTTTGTTTTCAATATCTGTTTTCAACTCATTGTTTGCACCTTTTAACTCGCTGATGGTATTCTCCAATTTCTCAGACAAGGTATTAATGCTATTGCCAAGTACCCCTATCTCATCCTGTCTTTTTACCATATATTTGGCATCAAATTCTAAATCCGACATTCTTCTCGCAATACCAGATAATTCTAGAATAGGCTTTGTAAAACTCTTACTTATAAAAAACATGATAATTATTCCTAGCATAGTAGCAAATAATCCCATGTAAGCAAGAAATCGATTCGATATCTCAACACTTTCATTCATAGTTTCATAATTAGATCTTATATAAATATAGGATTCGTTATCTAGATTACCAAACATTTCAATATAATAGGATTCAATTCTTTCATCATAAACTTTATAAAGAGCATAGTTTTTATCAGATTCAAGAAGTTCTTTATCTCTCGTACCCCTTATACCAGATTGGCTCTCAAAAATATACTCTCGTATTTTTTCATTTAATTGCTCACTTTGAATCTCATTCATATTAAGGGGATAAATATATTCCGGCCAAACTAACCCATAGGATTTATTATAATAAATATCAAATATATAGAGATTCATATTTTTATTAGCGCCTAATCGCTCTAATATTAAAGACGTCTCTTCTTGTTCTTCTGCACTAGCTTCTTTTTTACCATCTACACCATTGTAAATTTCATTTACCTCAGAATAGACTTTTCCTAACATGTCCTTTTTATTCATCTCATAATAATAAGATAAAAACGTCTTGTTCATGAGCCAGCACAGAAATAATGTAGATGAAATAAGCACTGCCAGTACTAAAATCAACCTGACTCTGATGGAATGTTTCATACTTCCACCTCAAATTTGTAACCCATGCCCCAAATAGTCTTGATATAATCTCCCTTAGGCCCCATTTTACTACGGAGTTTTTTCACGTGTGTATCAATGGTTCTTGCATCTCCAAAGTAATCATAATTCCATACATTATTTAAAATTTTCTCTCGTGATAATGCGACACCTTGATTGGTAACAAAGTATGTCAATAACTCAAATTCTTTAAAGCTTAATTCAACGTTATTACCATCTATCTTGACTTCATGTGCAGATTGATTCAAAACGATACCACCTACTTCAATTACACCTTCATCAAGAGCATTCACTCTTCTTAAAATAGCTTCCACTCTTGCTACAAGAATTTTAGGACTAAATGGCTTGGAAATATATTCATCTACCCCTAATTCAAATCCTAATAACTCATCTTTTTCATCACTTTTCGCTGTAAGCATAATGATCGGAACTTTTGAATACTGACGTATTTCCCTACACACCTGCCATCCATCCATCTTTGGCATCATAACATCCAAAATGATTAATGCTATATCTTTATGTTCATAAAAACAATCTACCGCTTGTTCTCCGTCTTCTGCTTCTAATACATTAAAATTCTGTTTTGATAAAAAGTCTTTCACAAGTTTTCGCATTCTGCTTTCATCATCTACCACGAGAATTTTCAATCGCTCCATGTAGCACCTCCTGAACTAAATCACTCCATATAAACATAACCTTGTTTATGATCTTGTTGCATTCGCCAAATGCTTCGCGCTTGGCTCATTGCCATCATTATATCAAGGAAATATGAAAACTTTGTGAAAACTTAATTTAAATTATCTTCTCTTTCTTCTATTGCTTGTTCACGTTGTTCCAAATCCTTTTCCTTTTTTTCCAGAGATGTTTGCCAATCTTCATACTTGTTAACTATTTGTTCTTCATAATTCGATAGGACAGAGCTATTATTCCTTTGATAAGTAATTACATTCATACCGATAATAATTACAATTAAGAATCCTATAATAATTTTTGTTATTAATCGGCCTGATAAAGCATTCTCGTATAATTCTTTATATTTTTTCGCTTCATCGGTATGCTGAAAAGAACTAGGATTCTTACCATTCTCTAGGTCAGGGATAACTATATTTCGTAGGTAATTTTCCTCTATTACATTACCGCTAATTACAATACGCCTTAAATCTTTTAAAAATTCATACCCAATAATTGTGTGAAATGTATTATTATCCAGAAGTTTGTTATAAATTTTTAGCGCTACTTTAGGAAGTTCCCATTCAGATTTCTCTTTCATATATAATACAGCTTCTTGTTCTTTTTTCGCCTTCATGTAATCACTTCTTGTCTGAAACTCAAATCCATCAATGATAAATTTTTCTTCTGTCATTGGAACTCCCCTTTCTATTTTTATAGTTACTCTTTAGGATATACCATATTCCATTGTCCTCTTAATGTATCAAGAATTCTCATGATATCTTTCGTTGCCTGTAGAGGAACTATATCACTTTGTATTTTTGCTTCTCTAATACATTGATTTACTTCCATTATCTCATATTCATATCCATTCACTTGAAATGGCTCATCACAGACCTCTAATAAATTTCCTTCATTGTCAAATAATTCAGCACGTTCCGCCTTCCAGAAATTCTCAACTATAATCTTACCCTTTTCACCAACCAATAATGCATCTTTTCCTACTTCAACATTGATGGAAGAACTTAAATCAGCAATCGCACCATTTTCAAATTGTAATAAAATCGAATTCACTTCATCCACACCTGTAAAACCGATAAGAGCTGAGCTTTGAATAGATTTGGGTAATTGTTCCATCATATGTACGGCATATGTAACTGGATATATTCCAACATCTAATAACGCACCACCACCAAGATCCAGGTTAAAAAAACGATTCTCCACATTTCTTTCATTAAAAAACCCAAATCGAATACTTAAATATTTAAGAGTACCAATCCTACCACTATTGATCCAATCTTTTACCATTATGGTTGTTGGTAGTAATTTGGTCCACATGGCTTCCATCAAAAAAACATTATACTCTTTTGCAAGGTTCATTAAATATATGGTATCTTTTTCATTTAGTGTAAATGCTTTTTCACACAAAACATGTTTTTTCGATTTTATACAAAGTTCTACATTTTTTATATGTTCGGAATGAGGTGTACCAATATAAATTACCTCAACATTATCATCTGTCACAATTTCCTCATAACTACTATACGCAGTAGGTATATGAAATTCTTTGGCAAAATTTCTTGCTCTTAGTAAATCTCTCGATGCCACTGCTACCAATTCTGCACCATTTGTTGCATTTAAAGCAGTTGCAAAGGTAGAAGATATGCTGCCCGCTCCAATAATACCCCAACGAATTGTTTTCATATTGACCTCCTATGATTCAAATATCATATTTATTGTAAATTGTATTTTCTTTATCATAATTGTATAATTATTTATTCAAAATAGCAAGATTCAATTGTATCTGTTGTCCAACTCTAAACTAATTCTTCCTGTGAAATGCATAAAATAAGGGAAGTACCGTAAAATCAGTACTTCCCAGTCTTTTTCCATATGGAGTTGGCGGGAATCGAACCCGCTTTATGCTTCAAAAACACTGAAAAGAAAGGAGTTTGCGGATACGGTATCTTATAGTGTAGTCAAAAGTGTAATCAAATCAGGATTAATTACTGATTTATGTTTTTACTCCAATAATACTGCCTTCTGTCAGTATTATTGTATACACATATATGTGAATAAGTTGCACTTTTAATTACACTATATCATCTTCAATGCCAAACAAAGCTCTTATTTCTTCATCTGATAATTCTGGTTCATCACGTTGGTATTTTTCAGCTGTATAATCACCACTTCCACAATTATCAAATTGTTCAAGAAAGCGAAGACTACCTACAACCCCAAGTATCATTTTCAATTCCTGTAGATCGTCTTCTCTTAAATTATTAGTTTTACTCATTTTCTTTTTCATAATTAGAGACTCCCTTAAATATCCAGACCTTTAAGATGAGTATAGCTGGTTAACAATGGATCATAACCTCAAATTTTCGTGACGACTCCCCCACGAAAAGACACACTGCATATCATTATCTTACCATCATATTCAAAAGAAATCTTGTAATATATTTAATTCATTATTTGCTTTATATCAATTTCAACATTCATATGATTTACGATTTTACAGTAATTTGTTCGCTCATTTTTATAATTAATCGTTTTTCCATAGCATTGTTCTAAGTAACTATTTAAAAAATCAAATACTGTATGCCCTCTTAAAAATCCAGAATATTGCATTAGTTTTTCCTTTAGCATATCAAAAAAATCAATGGCTTGTTTTGATTGTTTGATGCCATTTTTCATAATACTAACTTCCTCTTCCAAGTATAACCTATTATATTTATATTCGTTTATACTATCAAATGTAAATGTAAATATTTCCGAATCATCATATCGCTTAGTGTAGTGAACATTCATATTTTCCCTAATTCCAGCTGTTATAGTTCCCTTTAGTGCGTAAAACTCATATATTTCTTCTGAAAAAATTAAAAACAATTTCCAAAATGTTTTTGCTGCATCACTAGTCAAGTCAAAACTACAAAATATTTTATTAATATTTTGTTCTTCCAAAAAAAAATTTTCCATTGAATGTCCTTTTGTGAGGGTAAATAGTTTTCTATCAGACTCCTTTAGTTTTATGTATTTACTACAAAGTATCTCATCAAAATCACGATCTACAATAAAAATACATTTATACAAGTCAAAAACTAATGTATCATTTCTCTTAATTCTATCATAAACATATATGACGGCTTCTTTGCCCACTAAATTAATCGAATCCTCGTTTTTATTGGATTTAAAAATGTATTGTACATTACTATTTAAACACTCATATTTAGTATTTTCATAAAATACTTTATCAGAATATCCCTCTACAAATACAATACTGTTATACCTATCATCATTTCTGTACTGATTGTACTTCATTACCATAGAAAAATTATCAGGCATATCAATTTCAGACAAAAAACGTTCTTTAAAATTATTAGGCATAATAATCACCTTTCTCTAGAAGGTAAAAAGACAATATTATCTCTTAAACTTTCATCTTTGGCTACATATGGAGAATGTGTCGCTACTAATATGCTTTTCATCTTCCCATACTGTAATAAATCAGGCAATAACTGTTCTTGCCATATAAGTGATAATGATAATTCAGGCTCATCAATCATGAGATTAATATTCTTCATAAAAAAACAAACACTTAGAATCAATAAAATTTTTCGTTCACCAGAAGACAACATTGATATTTCAATATCATTCTGAATATATGTTATTATTGTCAATCTTTCTTTGGTTTTACCAAAGTTTTCTCTTTCTCGAATATGAATTCCATCTGGATAGATTTCTACATATTTATCGGTAAAATATTTTTTGATCAGAAATTTATAATTTTTCATTACTGGGTTGATATTATCATCATCCAACAAATTATTAATTTCTTCATTATAAAACTCAAAAAATGCTATCGCTAAATCATACTCATAGTCCAAACAACTAAACCCATTTTCATCTCTCTGAAATTTTGTAAAATCCATATCAAAAAACCCATTTTGGGCAATGATAGGTTTGAAATAATTTTTTATATATTCCAATATCTCTTTATTGTAATAAAAATTTTCTATTTCCTCATGTGAATAGTTATACACCTTTCCCCTACAATCTATCACATCGCGGTATTTTTTTAATGCTCTTCGATTAAATTCAATTACAAATTCTTCCTCGTAATAGAATCTAGATATTAGTCCATTTATGTCAAGGACTTTATTCGATAATAATTCTTCTATACATACTTCTTCTATGCCTTTCCTTGACTTAAAAAATCTAGACATCCCTTTTAAATTTGAGTCACTAAGATCACCTAGCATTTCAAAATCATCAGTATTTCCCAGCACTAATTTATAAAAATTTGCAATTTCACCATCTGTAATCTTATATAAATATGGAGATAATCCATAACTTCTATAATCCATAACTGGTTTTTGTACAATATTTTCTTTTCTATATGTTGTTCCAACATTCTTTCCATCTTTTAACCATTTTAATGTTTCAGATACAATAAACGATCTATCCGTATATTCACTTTTTAGTTTATAATTCTCCACTAAATCTATATAATAATTATCATACTCTGTATCAAATAAATGTACATCTCTATTTTCTCCATACAATTTTTGATATATTAATGAACCTTCAAAAGTTTCCTTATTCCAAGATTTATTTATAAAGCTTTTAATTATATTTATGTTGAAATCACTATATCTATTAATTATTGATAAAATTAATTGAGGTTGCAACTGTTCTGCATATAAGTTGTATATAAATTGTCCATATAAATTATTTTCCTGAAGTTCGTCAAGAGCTTTTTCTACGCTATTTATAATAGATCCTGACCTTAAAACAGCATTGCTGTCGTTACTAATATCTTTATAATTATTTTCTACAAATTTTTCATATGCTTTCAATAAAAACTCTTTTGTAGGAAAGAGTTCAAGATATTGAATATGTGAATAGTAAAATTTATTTCTATCATGAATTGTGCAATACTCCCCATTAATAGTATGATTGTTTTCATCTGCTATTGATTCGATATCTAAACTCTTAAATGGTATTTTAGCAAGATTAATCATATCTATTTGGTATAGGCTGTTTATAATCTTTAATGTGGTAGATTTTCCTATACCATTTGATCCAATTAATATATTACATTTTTTTGACAAATCCACCTCAATATCATGTTTATTAAATAACTTATTAATTTTTATTTTACCAAACGCCATTCATTTTTCCCCCATAACATAGTTGAAATTATGTAATTAATTTTCTTTAGTTTACTATTTTCAAAAAATTATATCAAGATCAAGTCCATACTATTATAGAAGTTAATTTAATATCTTACTGGTATCTCTGATTGCTTAACAAAATCGTTTTTATTAATATGTGGAAATGTCTTTACAGTAGCTCTATATATACTATTCTTTGTAGTTTCTAAATCAAGTGTTGGTGATATCCTTATTTCTTTCAAAGCTTCTGTTCCAAACTCAACATCCAGATATGGTATTAAAAAGCCATTCTTCTCATAAAATTTTTGTTCAGAATTAATCGTAGTAAATTCTCCGGTACTTTTATCGATATGCAAATCCATTACCATTCTATACTCATTTTCTATATTAAAACATTTTTTCTTAAAAAATATTCCAACTAGCATCAATTTGTCAACCAAAAGCCCTATAGTGAATTGATAATGTTGATGTTCTTCCTTTTCAGATAATTCAAAAAATGCATCTACTACTTTCTTCACTATGACAAGCTGCTCACTTTCGCCATACACAACATCACCTCTCCATATCACAGGTACTTTTCCACTTTCCAAAATTGATTCTAATTTTAGACTTGAATACAATACTTGTGCATCAAAGCACAAATTGTACCCTTGAATATTATTTCCCTTCGTGTAATAATTCCATAAGGCTAAACTATCTTCATCTTTAGAAAAAGAACATTGATGAACATAAAAGTCATCTTTTTGCGAATTTACTTTTCTTTCAGAGCACCGTTTTAGAAGTTCTTTCTTAAACTTTTCATAATTTGGAACAAGTATATCAATTTTATTTATACACAAATCCATTATGTACGTCCCCTCACTAAAGTCATTCAAAAAGTACCTGTCTGTAAATCTCATTGTCTTGTTCTCAATAATACCTTTAAGTCCACTTGGTGAAGTGTAATGATATATCAATCCATTTGAATCTGGAATAATTTCACTAATTTTTATCCCATTACTTAACCTGCATAGCTCACTAACAAATTCCGCCATATCTACACTCCTCGCATTATCTTTCTCTTTATGTGAACGGTAAAGTTTCATTAAAAGAAAGATGATCTTCTTCTGTCTTCTTATTTGCAGAAGACTTAAGCATTTATCATTTTTTGTCTATTCTGCGCATCAATTATTTTATTCTTAATCTGTTCTGGAATATCTATTCTAATTACTTCAATTCCAAACTGTCTAATACTTTCTGCTAAGGCTGACAATCCTTGTAATTTCCTCTCTTCTTGTTCATCACAGGTTACTATTATTTTACGATATGCCTTGTTCTGCACTTTTTCTAGTAAAAGCATTTTTAAAATATCATTGGCAATCTTATTATCTTGTGCTTTTTTAGGTTTTCCAATATGAGCAAATATTTCGCCTACGATTGCTGCATCTTCTGAATAAAAATCCGGTTGAATATACGTAAATGCATTATCCGCCAAATAAATTTTAGGATTTGCTTTAAGAGAGATTTTTAGAGTATCTTCCAATTCTTCAAATATCACTTTCTCTGCCTCTGCTTGTTCTAAAGAACTTGATATATTTGTATTTTTCATATGATAACCTCTTAATTATAGTATTTCTTTGGAAACTTTTCTTTTCCTAATTGCCATAAGTAACGATCTAACAACTTCAAATCAAATTGATCCAATCCGTAGAATTTTCTAAACTGAAGAAGAACTGATTTAAAACATGCATAGTCCTTTAAATCATTCGTCCCAAACTCACAAAATCCATCAACATTTTTGAAATATTTTAATATTGAATCCACGTAACTGTCATAAATAGCATATTCCTTTGGATTGTGGTGACTGCAATATTTTGTTGCAAACGAATAATTGTTTATTTCACGACCGTCTGCTTTTTTATATGGTGCTATATCCTGTACCAATGTAACATCTCCAGCTTTGAGTCTTTCATCTATATCAAGTTCCAAGATACTTTTCGCCACAGAATATACGTTTTTAATATGTGTGCTATAAAATTCATTTAACGCAGCCACTTTTATGAGAATGTCTTCAAGGGTTTTATTTTCAGGAAATGTTTCAAAAAAAAGTTTATTTAATGCATTCTCCTGTAATTTATAATTCTCTAGTAACTCCCATCCATGTATGTACTTTTCAGCCTCTTGGCTACTTGGTGTGCATATATCATCTCGTTTCATAGTCACTTTTGACCAGCCACCCTTATGAGTATAATCTTTTACTACAGTTATTTCTTCTCCTGCCTTCGGTACTCTTACTGTATATGGACTCACATCATCATTTCTTATTAACTTCTTTTCTTTAACAAGATCTAATACATAATGATTTAGATATGGTTGTGGTTTTCCCGGACAAATTACTGCAATTATTTGTACAACTGTAACTGGCTTTCCAAGCTGCTTGCAATATTTCAATATTTCTTCTTTTCTTCCCATTTTATCTCCCTCTCATATAAATTACTATGAAGTTAACTAATCCGGTTACTTATTCACCTGGGCAAAATTGTAAAATAATATTTTCAGAGTAATCAATCTTCTTTCTCTTTGGAAAACGGGCTTAAATCAATAAAAAAATTCTTTAATTCATTGGTATCATCAAACTGTGTGAATAAATACTCCAGCAATTCTTCCTGTCTGGCTTGTCCTAATGTAAGTCTATACAAGGATAATATCTTAATCAGTCGTTCATAGTTAACTTCATCCTTACTCATTGGATACATTGGAACAATTCTTTCAATTTTAATTTTCTGATTCTTACCGAAACACCAATATGGTACGAGTTCCGATTGTGCTTCCTGTTTTTCATTTTCTGCTGCCTGGAACATTTCTTCCCATATATTATTTTTGAATGTAATATCACCATACTTCTCTGCAACATTTTGCCTGATTGCAAGGCACTTAAAC
>JAEZUI010000039.1 GCA_023421115.1 Bacillota bacterium
AACAATAGGTACTCCCCTTACTACAGTTTCCAAAATAGCAGTCCCCCCAATTTGGACCGTCAATCCAAGGTTTTTTAGTATTATGGAAATTAAGCTGTTTTCATACTTCCTGAACAGACAAAAAATAAGCTGTTTCTACTCCTTTGGTAAATCACTCATCTATTCTATATATTTTTATCCGCACTCTAAAGATTTCTTACTTATTAGACGATATCATATCGAGAAATATACTTTTATTGACAAGGAGTTTTTTATATGCTCGATAATTACAAATATTGGGTTTGGCTTGGCTCAATTCCTGGGATTGGCGCAGTTAAAAGTAAAAAGCTGCTTGAATATTTTGAAGATCCATATAATATATTTACTGCAAAAGAATTAGATCTAGCCGCTCAAACCTTTTTAACACGGCTAGATGTTACCAATCTGTTAAATAAGGAATACAAAGAAAATTTAAATAAGCATATTGAAAATATAAATGCAAATGATATAAAGATAATTTCAATAAAGGATGAGAATTATCCCGAATATTTGAAGGACATTTATGACCCACCATTAATACTATATATCAAAGGAAATATCTGTAAAGAAGAGAAGTATTTGGCGGTGGTGGGATCAAGAAGAGCTACATCGTACGGTCTGAATATGGCAGAAGTGGTATCGCGTGAGCTCTCAAGATGTGGCATAACTGTTGTTAGCGGGATGGCAAGAGGAATCGATACCTATGCTCATAAAGGAGTCATAAGTGCAAATGGCAGGACTATTGCTGTTTTAGGGTGTGGGCTAGACATAGTATATCCCTACGAAAATAAAAAACTTATGGAAAACATAATAATAAATGGAGCTTGTGTATCGGAATTTTTACCGGGTACAAAGCCGCTTGCAGGTAATTTCCCTGCAAGAAACAGGATTATAAGTGGAATATCAATGGGTGTTATAGTTATAGAAGCAGGAGAAAAAAGCGGTTCACTCATTACTGCAAACTTTGCATTGGAGCAGGGTCGTGAGGTGTTTGCGCTACCAGGTAATGTCAATAGTCTTAACAGCACGGGAACAAATAAACTAATAAAAGAAGGAGCTAAGATGGTTACTTCGATAGAAGACATTTTAGAAGAAATTGGTGCATATTTTAGTGAAAACAAAAAGGATTCCTTTACAAATAAGCTGAAAGATGATAAATTGCTTAATGGACTTGATAAAGATGAAGTTAAAATCGTAGAATGTTTGAAATTGGAACCTACTCATATTGATATTATTGCAAATAAGACCGGTTTGAATATAAAAGTCGTAAATTCGGTTATTGTTATGCTAGAGTTAAAAGGTATTGTTGAACAGGTTCCTGGAAAAGTATATAAGCTAAAGTTATAAATTATTATTTGTATAAATAAATACATAATATTATAATAGTAAGGTAATTTTAATAACTTCGCAATTATAATGAAAGTATTATTTTGCATTACAGGGAATACAGTTGACTTTCTTGTATCAACGTATATTCCCATAAACATTATTTTGCAAATTTTTAATGTATGAGTATAATAATATTATTGCAAAATAATGTAGACAAACTTGACTGGAGGATAAAGATGGCTGATAAGTTAGTTATTGTTGAGTCTCCTGCAAAAGCTCATACAATCGGAAAATTTTTAGGTAAGGATTATAAGATTGTAGCTTCTGTAGGGCACGTGAGGGATTTACCAAAAAGTCAGATCGGTGTGGATGTAGAGAATAATTTTGAACCGAAGTATATTACTATACGCGGTAAGGGAGACGTTATCTCAAAACTGAAGAAAGAAGCTAAAAATGCAAAAAAGATATATCTCGCAACCGACCCTGATAGAGAGGGTGAAGCTATTTCGTGGCATTTGGCTACTTTATTGAATATAGATAATAAAGAGAAGTGCAGGGTGACTTTTAATGAAATTACGAAAAATGCAGTTAAAAATGCTATCAAAGAGCCTAGGGAAATAGATTTAGACCTTGTAGATGCTCAACAGGCTAGAAGGATACTAGATAGAATAGTAGGTTATAAGATAAGTCCTATTCTATGGAAGAAAGTTAAGAAGGGACTTAGTGCGGGAAGAGTTCAGTCAGTTGCTACAAGGTTAGTTTGTGACAGGGAAGAAGAAATTGAGAATTTTATACCTGAAGAGTATTGGACAATAGATGCTACTCTTGAGAAGAAAGGCGGCAAAGGTTCTTTTAATGCCAAATTCTATGGTAAAGATGGCAAAAAGGTAGAGCTTAAAAATGAAGATGATGTAAAAAATATACTTAAAAACATAAAAGAAAAGAAGTTTGTTGTGAAAAAAATAAAAAAGGGTGAGAAGAAGAAATCGCCAGCTGCCCCTTTCATCACTAGTACAATGCAACAGGAAGCAGCAAGAAAATTAGGTTTTACCACCAAAAAAACCATGATTGTTGCTCAGCAGCTGTATGAAGGTATTGATATAAAAGGATTTGGAGCACTTGGTCTTGTGACCTACATTCGTACCGATTCAACAAGGATATCTAATGACGCTCAGCAGGATGCTATAACTTTTATTAAGGATAAATACGGAGAAAAGTATGTTCCCCAAGAAAAGCGCATATTTAAAAATAAAAATGCCTCGCAGGATGCCCATGAATGTATAAGACCTTCACAAATTAGTATGGAGCCGGATGCTATAAAGGATTCTCTTACAAAAGAACAATATAAGCTATATAAATTGATCTGGTCTAGATTTGTATCAAGCCAGATGTCATCAGCCGAGTATGATACAATAAATACCGATATTACTGCAGGGGACTATGTCTTTAGGGCTAACGGACAGATATTGAAATTCCAAGGTTTTATAGTATTATATCAGGAAGGCAAAGATGACGAAGGGGAAGAAAAAGAAAACAATGTCCCTGATCTTGCTGAAGGTGAAGAGTTAAGGCAGAAAAAAATAGATTCTAAACAACATTTTACTCAACCGCCGCCAAGATATACCGAAGCGAGTTTGGTAAAGACCCTAGAGGAAAAGGGAATAGGCAGACCGAGTACGTATGCTCCTACCATTACTACTATACTTGCAAGGGGGTATGTAGTTAAGGATGCCAAAACACTGCTGCCCACCGAGTTGGGCAAAATAGTTAACGATATCATGAAAAACTATTTTCATGACATCGTGGATGTTGAGTTTACTGCTCAATTAGAGAAAAAACTCGATGATGTGGAAGAAGGCTTTAAGAAATGGGTGGAAGTTATGCAGGGCTTTTATTCACCTTTTGCTAAAGTTTTGCAGGATGCGGAGGATAAGATTGGAAACGTTGAGGTTCCTGATGAAGTAACGGATGAAATTTGTGAAAAGTGTGGAAGAAACATGGTAATAAAAATGAGCCGATATGGTAAGTTTTTAGCCTGTCCTGGATTTCCGGAATGTAGAAATGCGAGACCTATTTTAGAGGAGACAGGAGTTAACTGTCCTAAATGTGGTGGTAAGGTATATATTAAGAAGTCCAGAAAGGGTAAAAAATACTTAGGCTGTGAGAATAATCCTACATGCAGCTTTATGAGCTGGGATATGCACTCTAAAGAGAGTTGCCCTAAATGTGGAAACTTCTTGCTGAAAAAGTTTTCCGGGAAGAAAGTTCAATTTAAATGCAGTAATGAGGAGTGCGATTTTACCAAAGTTGAAGAGCGAAAAAAAGAAGAAGAGTAACTTAGATGTTTTTGAAAAGCACTTGTCAATTGCCATTTCAAAAAATTATATTTGAGGGGCTTTAGACTAAAAAATATTGTAGAGGTTGTTTTTTGAAATGGCCTTAATGAAAGGTATTAAAAAATGTCTGAATATATAAATGTAATAGGTGCAGGATTGGCAGGCTGCGAAGCTGCCTATCAAATAGCCAAAAGGGGAATAAAGGTACGGTTATATGAGATGAAGCCCATAACATATTCACCGGCACACCAACTTGAAACTTTTGCAGAACTTGTTTGCAGTAATTCACTTAGATCTGACCAGATTGAAAATGCAGTAGGGCTTTTAAAAGAAGAAATGAGACTGCTTGATTCAATAATAATGAAGTGTGCCGATGCAACAAGAGTGCCGGCAGGTGGAGCCTTAGCGGTAGATAGAAGCCGATTCTCCCAGTTGGTAACTGATTTAATTAGGGAAAATGAGAATATTGAAATTATAAATGAGGAAGTAAAGCAATTACCCCTAGAGGGGATTACAGTTTTAGCATCAGGACCATTGACTTCTGAAAGTTTATCAAGGAGTATTATGGAGCTAATTGGAGAAGAATATCTTCATTTTTTTGATGCGGCTGCTCCTATTGTTACTTATGATTCAATCAATATGGACAAGGCGTATAAGGCAGCAAGGTATAACAGGGGCACAGAGGATTACATTAACTGCCCTATGAATAAGGACGAATATGACAACTTCTGGAATGAGCTGGTTAAGGCAGAATTGGCAGAAGTAAAAGATTTTGAAAAGGAAGTTGTATTTGAAGGGTGTATGCCTGTTGAGACAATGGCAAAGAGAGGCATAGATACGTTGCGTTTTGGTCCTTTAAAGCCTGTAGGTTTGGTTGACCCAAAGACGGGACTTGAGGCGCATGCAGTAGTTCAATTAAGACAGGACAATACTGAGGGGACTCTATTTAATATTGTGGGATTTCAAACGCGTTTAAAATGGCCTGAGCAAAAGAGAGTATTCAGTATGATTCCAGGACTTGAGAATGCTGAGTTTTTAAGATATGGGGTTATGCATAGAAACACTTTTATAAATTCTCCTAAAGTTCTTGAAGCATCCTATAGGATGAGAAAATTACCTAACATATATTTTGCAGGTCAGATGACCGGTGTGGAAGGGTATGTAGAATCTGCATCCTCGGGTTTAGTTGCCGGAATTAATGCTTCAAGGAGCTTTCTTGGAAAGAGTGATGTATTATTCCCTAGGACAACTGCTATAGGTGCATTGAGTAGTTATATTTCCGATCAAAATGTTAAGGATTTTCAGCCAATGAATGTAAATTTTGGTTTAATGGAAGGACTAGGAATTAGAATTAGGGATAAGCGAAAAAAAAATTATGAGATAGCGCAAAGAGCTTTACAGGTTGTCAGACATATATCGGAGGATAATTTTTAATACTATGATTGTTTTATTTGGAATAAACTTAATATCTATTTTTTTGTTTTCGTAGTTGTTTTTTGAAAAAAATTATGTTAATATCTACTTAAGTATTTTTTTGTGAATAATGACTTATCTTAATTTATATACTTTTAAAGATTTACTGCTTCAAAGATAACTATATGTAAATTTGCTGAATTGAAGTTTTATATTATATAGTTATCTATAAATGCTTTAGAAGTTGTTCTGTATTGTTATTCTTTAAATGTTTGCTGATGACAAATTTTTTGTTTTACGTTATTTCTAAAGTTTTGCAATTTGTGTTTCAAAAAACTTTGTTTTACCACAATTTTTTCAAATAAGTGAAGGAATGTCCTTGGATTTGTCGAAATATATTTTGGGTAAATATTTTATATATTGCGTTCAATTAAGGTAATTACTAGAAAGTAACAGGTCAATTGAAATTTCTAAATTTGATTTGTATTTTTTGGCATTGCACAACAGTATTCTTATATTTGGAAGCTTTTGAGCTTCCATAATAGATTTTAGCTAAATCCCTTAGATAAAGTATTTTGTTGCTCAAATACAACTATAGCAGTGGAAATAGAAGAGTAAAATAGGAGGCGTTCTATAATGCTAGACAGGATTTTATTTGGAACAAAGGTTGTTGAAAAATCCCTTGATGCATCATTAATGCGTAATGAAGCAATAGCTCAGAATATTGCTAACGTTGATACTCCAGGATACAGCAGAAAAACTGTTAGCTTTGAAGAACAATTGAGTGATGCCATTTCTAAGAACAGCTTTAAGGGAAAAAGAACTGATCGAAGACATATTCAGATTGGCGCAAGCAGTATTGATGAGGTGAAAATCAACATAAGTGAGGATAAAAGTTCTTTAGATATGAGGCTTGATGGCAATAATGTTGATATCGAAAAAGAAATGGCTCAAATGGCGGAAAACAATATTAAGTACGAAGTGCTTATTCAGAGAATAACCGGCACTTTTAATAAAATGAAAACAGTAATCAGGGAAGGACGATGATTATAAATGGGATACTTTAGTTCTCTTAACATCGGAGCAACCGGGTTGACCGCTCAAAGGCTTAGGATGGATACAATTTCACAGAATATCGCAAATGTAAATACAACAAGAACTGAAAATGGTACACCTTATAGGAGAAAAGTAGTAGTTTTTGAGGAGAAATCATCAGATACTCCTTTTTCTGAGTATTTGAATGATAGCAGCAAGAAGTTAGTGGGTACCGGAGTAAGAGTTGCAAAGGTTGTTGAAGATAGAACTGCCTTTAAAAAGGTCTACGATCCAGGACATCCCGATGCTGACGAAGAGGGATATGTTGAAATGCCAAATGTTGATATACTTACCGAAATGATTAATATGATTTCTGCAACAAGATCTTATGAGGCGAATGTGACCTCTATAAATACAACTAAAAGCATGGCTATGAAAGCTTTACAAATTGGGAAATAAATACATACCGCAGCGGAAGCTGCAATCTAAGTAGTAAATTTAAGCTGCGGCAGACAGCAGAACAATATCTGCTCAAAAAGTGTTTATAACACTTTCGGGATAAAAAAATTGCTATACAAACAAAGTTTTTAAATAAGAATTCCTTATCACAAATCTATGAAGTGCAGGAGGCTATTATGGCTGTTAATGGTATTAATGGGGTTAATATTTTGTCTTCGATATCAAAATCAGGGTTTTCCAATACCGACAAAACTGACAGTGTTGAAAGCAGTTTTGCAAATTATCTCAAAGCTGCACTGACAAAAACCAGCGACCTTGAGAAGGAAGCAACAGCTTTGACTGAGTCATTTGCGGCTGGCAATACAGACAATATCCATCAGGTTCTAATTGCTGCCGAGAAAGCAGAAGTAGCACTTCAATTTACCATGCAAATCAGAAGTAAAATTATGGAAGCTTATAATGAAATAATGCGTATGCAAATATAAGTAACACAGATTTTTATTTGAAACTAGAATGTGTCACGTACGCTTTAGTTCTGTTACGGGCACAAGATAATTAATTGTGACAAAAGAAAAGAATCCTTGTGGAAGGTGATGATTTTATGCCCGAGGTTTTATCAAAGCTTCAACAACGTTTTACAGAACTATGGAAAAATCTTGATAAATCTCAGAAAACCAGATTGTTTATGATATCAACCATATTGATTATCGCTATAACGGTAAGTATTGTAATGCTTACACGTACCACATATGTACCGCTTGTCACAATTGATGATACAAAGGATGTAGCTGAAATTGAAGAGGTGCTTAAAGAAAAGGGTGTTGATTACAAACCGGGGGAAGGAAACAAGATACTTGTTAATTCAAAAGACAAGAATAAAGCTGAATTTGCCCTTGCATCGTCGGGAATAACATCTTCAGGAATGAATTTTGAAGATGCTTGGAACCTTGTTAATATAACTTCAACCGAAAGCGACAAAAAACAACTATGGCAAAATTTCAAAAAGAAAAGTCTTGTAGCAAAGCTTAAGATGTTCGATAATGTCAAGGATGCGGATGTTGAAGTTACAATGCCTGAAAATTCCCTGTTTTTTAGTGGTACATCAAGTGAGAAACCTACAGCTTTTGTTAGAATAAATCCAAAGGGTGACATTAGTACGGAACAGGTAAAAGGAATAGTTAGTGTTGTTTCGGCATCCATTGAAGGTCTTGAACCCTCTAATGTTACAGTTGTCGACAACAATTTTAATGTTTTGAGTACTGAAATTACCAGTGGTATAGGAGATACATCCACACAATACAAGATGAAGTTAAGAGTTAAGGAAGAGCTTGAGAGAAATATCAAGGTATTATATCCAAACAAGTCGAGCAGTTATGACTATATAAGTGTAGTTGTAAACCCCTTCTTAGAGTTTGACAAACAAAAAACCACCAAAAGAGAAGTGGCGAAACCTACCGACCTTGATGAAGCAGTAGTTAGTAGTCATACGGAAAAGGAAGAACTCGTAAATGGATCTACAGGTGGCGTACCCGGTACAGATACAAATCCGGGGGATGGAACTACTACATACCCTATAGAAGCAGGGCAAGATTCAACCTACAAAAAGACAGTGACAGATATAAACAGAGAGTTTAATGAAACAATGACTGAAATGGAAAAAGCTCAGGGGGAAGTTAATTTTGACAAATCTTCTGTAGCAGTTACACTATGGTATGGCCAAAAAGTGGCTGATGATACTGCAATTACTCCTGAGTTTCTTGAGCAATGTCAGCAAGTCATAAGTGGTGCTACAAATATTCCTATATCGAAAATATCTATAAACAAGTATAAATTAGCACCGGAAGAAGTATATGAAGAGCCTTTATCTGATAAGATTCAATATTATATTGATACTTACGGATATTTTGCACTTATGCTTATACTTATAATCGGCATGCTTATTGCAGTAATACCTCGAAAAAAGAAAAATGAAGATCTAGAAGACGGTTTAATGCCGGAAATGGCTGGACAAGGATCTGGGTTTATTGCTTCTGACCAAGAACCTGTACAGGAGATTAGTTTAGAGGAAAGATCCGAGGTTAAAAAGCAACTTGACAGATTTGTTAAAGAAAAACCTGAATCGGTCGCTCAACTATTAAGAAATTGGTTGTCCGATGATTGGGAGTAAGGCTATTTCAAAAAATAACCTATACAATATTTAAGTTATAATTTGTTGAGAATCATCTAATAAAAGAATATCGACAGGATTTCTTGATTTAATATATATAAGCAAAAAGGGGGAAACAAGCAGTGGCGCGAAGTTCAGGTGGAATAAGATCGGAAATTACGGGAAAGGAAAAAGCAGCTATGCTGCTTATAGCATTAGGGCCTGAAAGATCTGCTGAAATATTTAAGCATCTAAAAGATGATGAAATAGAGCAGCTTACTTTAGAGATTGCCAATATACGAACAGTGACCCCTGAAGAAAAGGAAAAAGTGTTAGAAGAGTTCTATCAAATATGTCTTGCACAGGATTATATAGCTGAGGGTGGTATCAGCTATGCAAAGGAAATACTTGAAAAAGCATTAGGCACACAGAAAGCTCTTGAAGTCTTGAATAAACTTACTGTTTCATTACAGGTTAGACCTTTTGACTTTGTAAGAAAGGCTGACCCATCGCAACTTTTAAACTTTATACAGAACGAGCATCCTCAGACAATAGCTCTAATATTGGCATATTTGAAACCGCAGCAGTCATCTATCGTATTGTCTGCACTTCCACAAGAAAAACAAGCTGATGTTGCAAGAAGGATTGCGATGATGGACAGGACTTCACCAGAAATTATAAAAGAAGTTGAAAGAGTGCTTGAAAAGAAACTGTCTGCACTTGTAACCGAAGACTTTACAGCAGCAGGCGGTGTTCAATCTATAGTTGATATATTGAACAGTGTTGACAGAGGAACGGAAAAATACATTATGGAAACCCTTGAAGTTGAAGATACTGATCTTGCAGAGGAAATTAAGAAAAGAATGTTTGTATTTGAAGATATACTTACTCTTGACAACCGCTCTGTACAAAGGTTCCTTCGTGAAATTGACAATAATCAAATGGCTATTGCGTTAAAGGGAAGTAAGGAAGAAGTACAGAATAAGATTTTTTCCAATATGTCTAAGCGTATGCAGGAAATGATTAAAGAAGACATTGAATTTATGGGGCCGGTTAGGCTTAAGGATGTCGAAGAAGCGCAGCAGAAGATTGTTAATATCATAAGGAAACTTGAAGATTCAGGTGAAATAGTAATCTCTAGAGGTGGAGGAGATGAAATAGTTGTATAATAAAATTTTTAAAAGTGATCAAGTAAATGTAGGCGGCCCTGTTCAAATAAGGGTTCCTGTCAATTTTCAGACTATAAAGATGGCATATAAAACTAATGCAAAATTTGAAGATGAAAACCTTGAACAGGAAGTAACAGAAATAGAAGAAGCAAATTATGAAGAGATAATAGAAAGAGCAAAGATACAATCGGAAGACCTTATCAAAGCCGCAGAGAGTCAAGCACAAAGAATTATTGAAGATGCTGAGGATGAGGCCTGTGAAAGGATAAAAGCTTTAGAGGCCGAAGCAAGACAACAAGGCTTTGAAAAGGGGTATGAGGAAGCAAAAAATATGTATGAGCATTTACTGTCAGAAGCAGAGAATATTAGAGAACATGCAAAGGTTGAACACAGTGAAGTTATGGCCGGAATAGAAAGAGATGCTATTGAGTTAATAATGGACATTGCCCGCAGGGTAATAGGTGAGGAAATTACATTAAATAAAGGACACCTCGTTAATATAGTTGGAGAGGCACTAGGAAAATCTTCAAACAGAGATAATATAACAGTAAGGGTATCAGCACAAGATTATGATTATGTGCTAGATAATACGGATAAACTGCTTTCTATGGCAGAAGGTATTGGAGAAATTGATATAAAGAAGGATGCAGCCTTAAAACCTGGCGATTGCTTGGTTGAAACTTCTTATGGAAGTATTGATGCTGGGGTAGAAACAAAGCTTAGAAAAATTGAAGAGGCTTTTATAAAAATGGTGTCCCAAAATTGAACTTAGTTAAGATTATGTTGGATGAAGTTTATTAAAATTACCTCAAATAAATTTTCGGGGGACAATATGACAAGTATAAACTTTGATAAATATAAGGAAATACTTGAAAAATCTGATTTCGTTGAATACAACGGCAAGGTGTCAAAAATTGTAGGTCTTACGATTGAATCTAATGGTCCTGAAGCTAATATGGGTGAAATGTGTGAGATTCATGCCTTAAAGGATAAGTCTGAAATTAAGGCAGAAGTAGTTGGGTTTAAGGAAAATAGAGTTATTCTCATGCCTTTAGGAGATATGTCGGGAATAGGACCGGGAAGTAATGTGGTGGCTACAGGAGAGTACTTGAGTGCGGCTGTGGGGCAAGGTTTAATTGGGAGAGTAATAGACGGTCTTGGAAATCCTATGGACGGAAAAGGAGATATTAGATTTGATGGTTTTTATCCTGTAAATAATGATCCGCCTCATCCATTAATGAGAAATCGTATTAGTGAGCCTCTTTCTTTAGGAATTAAAACAATAGATGGTTTGCTAACAATAGGTAAAGGACAAAGAGTTGGTATATTTGCAGGAAGTGGAGTGGGTAAAAGTACTTTGATAGGTATGATAGCAAGAAATACCAAGGCAGATATAAATGTTATTGCACTAATTGGAGAACGTGGCAGAGAAGTCCGGGAGTTTATAGAAAAGGACCTTAAGGAAGAAGGTTTGAATAGGTCTGTGGTAATAGTAGCAACTTCGGATCAACCTGCTCTTGTTAGGCTTAAAGCAGCATTTATGGCTACAGCGATAGCAGAGTATTTTAGGGATCAGGGAAAAGATGTGCTGATGCTTATGGACTCGCTAACAAGGTTTGCAATGGCACAAAGAGAAATAGGCTTAGCTGTTGGTGAACCGCCGGTATCAAGAGGGTATACCCCTTCGGTGTTCTCCTCAATGCCAAAATTACTTGAGAGGGCGGGAAACTCTCAAGCAGGTTCAATTACCGGATTGTATACTGTTTTAGTAGATGGTGACGACTTGACGGAACCTGTAACCGATACTGCAAGAGGGATACTTGATGGTCATATTGTGCTCTCTAGAGCTCTTGCAAATAGAAATCAATATCCCGCAATAGATGTACTTGCAAGTGTGAGCAGGGTTATGCCCGACGTAGTTACCGACAAACACAGAATGACTGCAAATAAGGTTAAAAAACTAATGGCAATATATAGTGATGCTGAAGATCTAATTAATATAGGAGCTTATGTTAAGGGGAGTAATGAAAAAATCGATACGGCAATTGATCATATTGAGGGTATACTTGGGTTTATTGAGCAGGAAACACATGAAAATTACAGCTTTGATGAGGTTGTCGGAATGCTTGAAAATTTGGTTGATTTCTAAAAGCTCTTCATTGGGGTGATTGTATTTGGGAAAATTTGTTTTTAAACTCCAAGCTGTTCTTAACTTAAAAAAACAAATTGAAGACAGTGTCAAAAATGAGCTGGGAAAAGCTGCGCAAGAGTTGAAAAGACAAATAAAGATTTTAGAGGATATTGAAATTGAGAGGGATGAGTATATCCAAGATATAAACAGTCAATCCACTTCGGGAACTTCTGTTGGTAAATTAAAAAACTACAATTTATATATATCATTGTTAAAGGATAAAATGGTTTATCAAAAAAATAATATAAAGAATGCTCAGAAATCTGTCGATATGTATAGAGAGCAGCTTATTATTGCTGTTCAGGAAAGAAAAATGATGGAAAAGCTCAGAGAAAAGAAGTTTGAGGAATACTTGAAGGAGCAGCAAAAGGAGGAGCAAAAGCTAATTGATGAAATAGCAAGTTTTAATCATAAAAGAAAATGATACAGAATTTGGTAAGATACAGCTATAGCAACAGTTAAACTAAGGATGACGGGAGAACATAAGATGGCAAAAGAAAATAGAAAAGAATCTGAAAAAGGTCCTAAAACGCAAGGAAGCAAAAATGAACCTAATAAGGATAAGAAAAAGGGTTTATTATTTGCCGTATTTGCGTTGCTTACTGCATTGGCGGTTATAGCTGTTGTAGTAGTAGGGGCCTCTTATATTATTATTAACAACAATATAAATGGGTTAGCAGATAAATATAGAGAAAATATAAAAAACATACCATTGCTTAAAAATGCGCTACCATATTCTCCTCAGGATGATGATCCGGAAAATTTCGACCGAGAAAAACTTTTGACTTTATATAAGCAGTATAAAGCAGAAAATGAGGAACTTAAAAAACAATTTGAAGATAGTAAAAAACAAAATGAAGAACTTATGAAGTATAAAGAAAATGCAGACAAAATGGTTGCAGAAAATGAAAAATTAAAGAGTGAAACACAGAGAGAAAAAGCCCAATTGGAAACCTACAAAAAGGAAGTTGATCAGCTTGTGGCAAAGGGTGACAAAGAGGGATTTTCAGAGTATTTTGTTAAGGTTAATAGTGAAACGGCAGAAAAAATATATAAGGAAATTGTAGAAGAACAAAAAGAAGACCAGGAAGCAAAGCAATTTGCCCAACTATATGAAAAGATGGATACAGGTTCTAGTGCGAAAATCTTTGAACAACTTGGAGACTCGAAGATAGACTTAATATCCTATACTCTTATAAACATGAAAAAGGATATAGCAGCAGAAATAATATCCGAAATGAGCAATGAGTTTGCTGCTAAGGTAACCGATAAAATAGCAAAAGATTATGGTATTAATTTTTCCAAATGACAATTTTTCCTTTCAAATATTAAGTATTAAAGTATTAACAGCGAAAGGAGGTGAAAACTATGATAACACAGGGTTTTATTGTAGACTTCTTCGGTAAATCGTCAGGAACAGTAATGGACACTAAGAGAAAAGAACCGTTAAATTCCCGGACAAATCCTAATTTCAATAACACGTTAAAGGCTGCAGTTGATAAGAATAGCTCAAACAAAAGTTATAGTAGCGCTAAAAAGAGTATGGATTTTAGTTCTCGGCAAAGAGTTGGAAAAAGTGTTGAGATTAATTCTAAACCAGATGAACCGATAAGGGACAATAAGTTAAAGAGTTATAAGGAAGTTGTAAGGGAAAATGAACACATATCCTCAAAGAAGAAATTAAGCAGCACTGCGGAAGGGCAAGGGAAAGACCAAGCTTTAAAAATACAAGAAACGATTGTTGAGGAAAGTATGGCTGGAATACTGAATATTAGTGTTGAGGAACTAAAAAGAATTCTGAGCACACTAAATTTAAGTATGGAGGCTTTAACAGACGAAGCTAAAACAGCTGAAATTGCCCAAAAGATATCCGATTATTTTGGATTGAGCAGTGATCAAAAGACTATACTTACCGAAATAACTGATTTTGTTGTAAAGAAATCAAAAGACTTGGTAAGTGAAATTAGTGCAAAGAATATTGACAGAGATGACTGGATTAAAATTGAGGGTATTGAGGTTGAAGTGGTTGAGGCTGATCAAAAACTTCCGATTGATAATGCAGAATTTGGAAACAGGCTCAAGGAAATACTAGGCAAATTGGAGAACAAACAAAAGAGTGATCACGAAGGGCTTTTTGAAAGTATTTCAAACAAGATTGAAGCGATTACTGCAAACAATATGAAGACATTAGGAATTGTCAGTGACCAAAAGGAAGTTATTGATGATTTGTCAGTCACAACATCAGATGAGAATAAAGAATCTAAAGTATCTGCAACTTTCGCACAGACCGGTAAATCGGGAGAAAAAGAAGCAAATGACACAAATGACAGTGAAACACAAAATACTGACTTGCTAGGGACTGAGAAGGATTATACCCTTGATAATAATACTAAAGCGACATCTGGTAATGGATTTGGCAATATTATTAATGAGCAGCTAAGTGTAAAGGGAACAAATGAATTATCTGAAGTGAAGAGTGAAGTTTATGTATCAAAGAAGGAAATAGTCACTCAGATAGTTGAAAAGGCGAAAGTTACTTTGACTGATGACAAGAGCGAAATGGTTATTGACTTAAAGCCGGACCACCTTGGGAAATTATCCCTTAAAGTTGTTACAGAAAGAGGTGCTGTAGTTGCTAAATTTGTAGCTGAAAGTGAGCAGGTTAAAGCAGCTATAGAATCCAATATGGATAACCTAAAGGAATCACTCACAAAACAAGGGTTCTCAATTCAAGGGTTTAGCGTATCGGTCAGGCAAGACTCCAGAAAAAGTTTTGACCAAGGGCGTGAGTTTTCCCAAAGTAGCAACAAGTCAAATAAAGCAGAAAAGATAATGTCTGTTGCGTCGGTTGGAGTATCCGTCATAGAGGAAAAACATGAAGTAATAAACCCTTATATGGTAAACACCAGCAGTATAAATCTGATGGCTTAGTGAGTTATCTTACTAACAGGTAAAAACTATAAACGAATTAAAACAAATTCAAAGAGAGGAGGTAAAATCTTTGAGTACAAATCCTGTAAATAGTCAAAAAACTATAGAACAAATAATTGAAGAAACAACTGGCACTAAAGCATCCAAAAGAAATACAGGAGAACTTGGTAAGGACGAATTCTTAAACTTACTCGTAACCCAACTTCGATACCAAGACCCACTAAACCCTCAGGATGATACACAATTTATTGCACAAATGGCTCAGTTTAGTGCATTAGAGCAAATGCAGAATTTAAACACAAGCTATTCCGCTTCAAGGGCATTCAATATGATTGGAAAAGTTATTTCTGCAAATGTTTCTGGAGGCTCAAAAGGCACAAATATCATAACAGGTGAAGTATCAAGTGTTAAGCTTCAGAGTGGAAAGGTATACGTTGTTGTAAACGACAATGATGTTCTTGTGGAGGATGTATTTGAGGTTACAGATGATGTGAATAAATTTAACACTTCAAAACTGTCCGATTACTCAGGACTTATAGGTTTCGCTTGTCAGGGGTTTGTCTTTGATTCTGACTCAGGAGCAGTTGTTGGTGTAAATGGTATTGTAAGAGAGGTTACTAAAGATGCCTATGAAAACTATGCTGTAATGGATGGTGTAACGGTGGATGTGACAGCAGTAAAAAGTACTTTTACTTCTGTGAATCCAAATTACATTAAAGAATACCTTTCTGAAAATAAAGGATCAAATGTTTCCTTAGTAGTGTCCGATGAAGCAGGAAATGAAGTGCCTGTAAATGCAGTGCTTATCGATTTTGGTATTGATAGTAATGGCAAGATAAAAGCATTACTAGATGGTGTTAAGGTTCCGGTTGACAGTATTTTGAGCATTAAATTCCCACAGTTTGAGAGCGAGGGCAAAGAGAGCGGTAATAACGAAGAAGAACCCGTGATAGTGTAAATCCTAAGTTGTATTTTGTTTGGAGGTGAGACAATGATAATAAATAACAATGTGTATAATCACTTAAACAAAATATCGGGAAACCAACCTAATAATACTAACATCAATAAAGCAAAGGAAACTACTCAGAACGGTTTTGGAGATATTCTGAAAGGAAAAATTAGTGAAACCTCTGAAGTGAAATTTTCCAAGCATGCTCAAATGCGCCTAGAAACAAGAAATATCAAAATTACTGACATCCAGAAAAAAAAGATATCTGACGCATTAGATAAGGCTGAGGAAAAAGGTGTAAAAGATTCACTTGTGATGATGGATGATATAGCTTTAGTAGTGAATGTAAAAAACAGGACAGTAATAACCGCAGTAAACAGCAACGAGCTTAAGGATAATGTTTTTACCAACATCGATGGGGCAGTATTTACATGATTTGCAATTAATAAATTTATTAGTAGCCGGACCCTTTCGGGAGGCTAACTATTCCTGATTGACTGAAGGAATAGACCAAAAGGAGGTCAATTTATTTATGATGAGATCAATGTTCTCAGGTGTTTCTGGCCTGCGTGTTCATCAATCAAAAATGGACGTAATAGGTAATAATATTTCTAATGTTAATACTGTTGCATTTAAGTCAGGTAGAGTAACATTCGAGCAAGTATTCAGTCAAACTTTAAAGGGTGCAAGTGCACCGGATCCGGTTACCGGCAGGGGAGGAACCAACCCAATGCAAGTTGGCCTTGGTGTTGGCGTTGCTACTGTAGATACTATTATGACAAATGGAAGTGTACAGAGGACTGACAATCCTACGGATCTTGCCATTGAGGGAGACGGATTTTTCATTGTAAAGGGTGGTAATGCTGATACCTACCGTTTTACAAGGGCAGGAAATTTCGGAATTGATAAAATCGGAAATTTAGTAACCGGTGGAGGCTTGAATGTATATGGTTGGCAAGCGTACACTAGGGAAGCTGATGGTACGTATACTTTTGATACGGAAACAGAACTTGAGCCAATAAACCTATATATGGACGATACAAATAATAATAAGAAAATTATTTCAGCTAAAGCGACTACATATGCTGTTATTTCAGGGAATTTGGATGCTTCTTATCCTATACCAACTGAAGCAAAAGATGAGGATGGAAATACAGTTCTAGATGCAGATGGAAATCCAGTGATGAAAAAAGTTAAATTTACTTCTCCAATGACAGTTTACGATTCATTGGGTAACCCATACACAATTAATATTGACTTTTGGAAAGAAGCAGTAGGCGCAAGCAGCACATGGGAATGGGAGGTTGTTCCACAAGAGGGGTTGACCTATTCGACTACAGAGAGCAGCTTTGATTTTGATAAGCAAGGAAAGATTATAGATAATGAAGCTACGGAACCAAAAGTAAAACCTACAATAACAATAACTCCTCCAGCCACTGTCGGTGCAGAAGATATCGAGGTACAACTAGATTTCTCTAAACTCACAATGTTTGCTTCAGATAGCTCTGCAAAACCTGCTAATGTTGACGGTTACTCGAGTGGTTCGCTTATAAATTTCAGTATTGGATCCGATGGAATAATTACAGGAATATACAGTAACGGTCAGCAACAACCTCTGGGATTAATTGGTTTGGCGAGTTTTGAAAATCCGGCGGGTCTTGAAAAGTCAGGCAACAATTTATACACACCTACCACAAACTCCGGTGATTTCAAAAAGGCCGTAAAAGCAGGTGGAGAAGGAGTTGGTATGTTGAACCCGGGTACTCTTGAAATGTCAAATGTTGACTTGTCAGCAGAGTTTACCGAAATGATTGTTACTCAAAGAGGTTTTCAAGCGAACAGCAGGATTATAACAACTTCCGATGAAATGTTGCAGGAATTGGTTAACTTAAAAAGATAATTTAAAGTAATTTCTAAAAAAGTTTGTTTTTAAAAACAAACTTTTTTAGAAATTCTTACAATAGCTCCTGGACCTTGGTAATTTTTTTTATAAAAAAAACTGAAAAATTAGAGGAATAACTAGGACCTATGAAGAATAAGTAGTTAATTATAACGTGTTTATGTAAAATTTCAACATAATAATATAAAATAACATATTTTTTGCAAAAAAAAATAAATTTTCTATTGAGTTTTTGAGGTAAAAATATTATGATTGAATTAACTAAGTTAAATGGCTTAAAATTTGTCTTAAATGGTGAACTCATTGAAAGTGTTGAGGAAACACCAGATACTGTTATTTCTACAACAACCGGTAAAAAATTTATTGTTGCCGAGAAGGTTGAAGAAGTAGTCGAAAAGGTAGTGGAATATAAAAGAAAAATATTCTGTAATATATTGTCTAAAAATTAACTGATCTATTGAAGTTCTACAAAATTGTTTTAATAAGTACCGTTGAAACTCAGAGTTTTCATAGCTTTGCCCGATTATATAGTATAAGAATGAAGGGGG
>JAEZUI010000217.1 GCA_023421115.1 Bacillota bacterium
GGACACAATCTTGCGAGGAGCGGGTTCTCTGGGACTTTTTCTTTCTGTAAGGTAATGACATTATACAGAGCAAATCCCAGACAATCAAGTAGAGCAAGAAATCGTCAATTTAGTTGGTCAAAAACACCATATCACTCTGGAATGATTGTTCTCACAATCTCGATTTCATTTGTACATAGAAATCAATTAATTGTTTTTATTCCAAACAAGCCATTTTCAAACCACTCGCCCCATTTGTGACCAAAACTGCCGACTCTGTCAGCTTCTGTGTAGCGTTTTCCTATCAAACGAAGTGAAGGTAAGTGCTCCTTATATACTTTTATAATCTCTGCTGCCATGTTTCTTCCTCCTATATTTTATTGATTTTATTGAAAGTCCTTTTGCATTAAATAATATTCGCTTCCATCCCAATCCTTTTCTCGTGAGACTAAATAAAACCCGTTTTTCTCATAGAAGCCTTTCGCATAGAGAATGACACCTGCTTTTATATAGGTTTTTCGAGTTCTATTAATGTAGTCTGTTTCAGCATGTTCTAATAACCTTTTCCCTATTCCATGACCATGAAAATCAGGCCTAACATATACATGTCGAATGAAATCATCTTTCCATCCTGCAGTTCCAAGAAGCTCTCCGTTCTCTTCGCAAACAAATATATTATGGTTTAGAATCATCCATTGTAGCTCATTTTCATCGTAATCATCTAATAAAGTTTGAACTTGTACAGTATCATAAAACCCTGGAGCACAGTGTAGAAAAGCATCGTGTCTTAATTTGATTATTTGGTTCAAATCATCTTTCTGGGCTGCAATCACTCTCATGTATTCTTCCTCTTGTATTTCTATAAATTTATAGTTATAAAGAATGAAATAAATTAAGCATCTATTTTGATGGTTTTTTAAGTGTTAATTATATAAGTATGTGAAAAGTATTGAACTATCATAAATCACAGAAAGAGCTCCTTATAAAAATTTTCTCTACCAAGTTTATTGAGATAATCAATTTTTCTCTTTTCAAAGAAGTCATTGACATCTCCTCTTTCAAAATACCAAATACAGTCAATTAAAATACTAAATTTGAGTAAGTCAAATAAATGAATTTTTTCATCTTCATCTAAATACCTGTATTTTGAGTATTCATAGACCACTTTTCTGGCATGATTGAAATCAAAAACATTCTCATCAACTCCAAACTTGTCCCAGGTATCCCAATCGAAATCCTCTTTAAATGGTTCCAACATATTGACAAGATCATATGCAAGAAATGTGTAATTAGCATCGTCAAAATCGATAAGACAACGGAATTTACCGTTATAATAAAGAGCATTTGAAAAATGGAAATCACAATGACAAACACCACTTGGTAAGGATTCAGGGAGCATTAATCGGTCAATCTGATTTATATACCATTTTTGCTTTTCTCTTGCATTTACTGTATTTATCTTTTCTGTTTGTTCCCAAACCAATCTTTTACACTGTTCAACGTTATAATTCAGTCTATATTGAGTCATTTCTGGTTGAAACCCAACTGTAATGTTATGTAACTTGGCTATCTTCCTGATTAGCTGCTTTATTTGTTCTTCATTTGGATGATCAATATGCTCGCCTTCTACAAAGCTAAATATTACAAAAGGTTTGTCCTTATAAATTCCAATAAACTGCCCTTCCTTATTACGAAATAGTGCAGGACATGGGTAGTTTTTTTCTATCAAATGGTTAAGTACTTCCAGCTCAAATAGAACCGATTCCTTTGTGCGATTTTCATAATATCTGAAAACATATTTACCACTTGTTGTCGTTAGGAAATAATTTGTTTGCACAGTTCCGTTGGTACATGGTTCTATAGATAGAAGCTTACCTAAATTATAATTCAAAAATATATTCTCAAAATCCTCGGTTTTAAAATTAGTCTTTACAGCCACTCATAGCCTCCTAAACGATCACGAAGTAAGTTTTTCTATCTGCTCGAAAGCATATGTCTCTGCTATAATCGGATTATCATTATCGTATAATGATGCTGTTCTACTTGATACCTTGCTAAAAATATGCATCGTATTGTTCAGAGCTCTTAAAATATATTATAAACTTTCCATCAGAGTCTGTACATACGTATCCAAGCTATCACTTAGCCAATAACCGATTCTGGGAAGATATTCATCCGTTGTCTTTCCTTCGCTCCATAATATCTGGATAAAATCATGCTCCAATAAGTATATGGTCCATCTCTTTCCAATCAGTGGAATATTATGTTTTTTCATGTACTGAAGAAAAATCACACGAAACAGTTGCGTCATATCCAAGTCTTTTGACGGAGGAAATAAATTCCAGTGCAATAAGTGGATCAGATCGAAATCAGCCTCACCATACTGTGAGCACTCCCAGTCTATTACCCCAGAAAAGGTCTTATTATGAACAATTATATTTTTATAATGAAAATCATTATGTAGCAGAACCGGACCGCTTTCATAATCCAGACTGGATAAATTCGCATTGATATATTGGTTACTCTGCTCCAATTTCTCTCGAAGCTCGTCCGGCAGTTGAATCTGGTTCAGTTCATTGTAGATGTTGTTCCAGTAGCTCTGATGCCCTGTTCGCCAGGATTTATCATAATCTGGTAGGATTGGTACATAATGGCCGATATCGTATTTTTCACCTTTGATACAGTGAAGATCAGAAAGAAAATCAGCGATCCTAATTCCAATGTCCTGTATTTCCACCTCTTTTAAGTCAGGATAACTCGTAAACAATTCTCGTCCAGGTATACACTCAAGGATCAGGTAGAATATATTACTGTTTTTACTGATTTGATCAGAGGCATTTACAATTTTAGGCACATGCTTCAAACCCTTAATTCGATCAATTCTTCTTTGTTCCTCGAGCATTGATTGCCTTGAGGTACGTATCAGATAACGATCATCGATAAAAAATAATTCCTTATCAAAGCTACCAGTCACCTTGGTGATGCTATCGCATGGTAGTTGATGTAACTTACATATCTCCCTTATATCTTTTTCTTCCATCGTCCCTCCTTTAGTGATCTGTAGGCTAGCAGTTTGAACTAATTGAGTAGAGAACATGTTGCCTCAAGGGATTCCCCGTGGGAACGTTCGGATGCTCAAATTCAGCAGCCTTCACCATGCCAATTTTTTTCATAACATTTTCAGAAGGAGTGTTTATCTTGGAGGTAAAGCTATAAATCTGGTCTAGCCCCAGTGTATGGAAGCCATAATTTAGGCATGCCTTGGCTCCTTCCGTTGCATATCCATTTCCCCATACTTCCTTCTTCAATCGCCAACCGATTTCAATACATGGAGTAAATTCCGAAGGAAAGCTAGCTAAATGGAATCCAATAAAGCCTATAAAGTCATTGTTATGTCTAGTTTCAACTGCAAAAAGACTATACCTGCAGGTTCTGAATTCTTCTTGGATTCTATGATAAAATTGATCTGTTTCTTCCTCAGTAAGTGTAGACA
>JAEZUI010000219.1 GCA_023421115.1 Bacillota bacterium
CCATGTATCCCAACTTCATAGTTTTCAGTTATAAAATCAATGAATTTATTACGTATTTCTTCATCATAACGATTTTTATGATTACGGCCTTTACCAATCAGTAAATTAAACTCTTTTGGAATTTCAATAGCATTATTTCCAAAATAATAAAACTGTGTCGCAACTAAAACTCTATCTGTTTGAGTATCGCGATTTAAGTTCACATAGTTAATGCTCCCATCTGCCATACTATGGTGTGAAAGTTCTTGTGACCATTTTCCCTCAACATGATGGTAGATATTATCTCCATACATACATGACATAGATCGATTAAATACTGGTTTCTTTTTTATAAAACGAGTATCACTCCAATATATATCAAATGATAAAATTTCGCCAACTTTCATTAATACAACTAATTTTTTATGTACATTTGTCCCTGAAGCTCCATACGCTGCAATCCAGTCTCCTAATTGAGCACTCTTTCTAATTCGTGGCTTACAAGTGGCTAATGTGCAATATCCATAATATGGATTTGGTGCGAATCCATAATCTCTTGGAATAACATAAGAATAATATTTCATACTGCCCCCCTCAACACTGATATCTTGGCAAATCCATAGGATTGCTATTTCTTGGAGTTCCATCTGGATTTTCCCATTCTAAGTCTTCTCCATTTATCGCATCTACAATTTTCTTTCCATTCCAGCCGACTAAGTTATTTCCATGCTCTATTAATTCCGATGGAATATCTTCCTCTTTTGCCCCTTGCAAATAAACTCCCACAATCCTTTTTCCCATTTCAGCCGCCGTCTTTATCTCCCAATTTACATAATCACTATCAGCAGTCTCTTTACCAATTAAAACTACTACCGTTCCTGCCCAGTTCATTTGTGGTTTTATTAATTCTTGCTTAATATACTGTTCATTAGTTGCATTATTTTTTAATTTGTTTTCATAAATTGAGCTATCTCGCATATCTATTCCATGATTACCTATCAATTTCTTAAACGACTCAATTTTATCTGCATCATTATGTTGATGTGACACAAATATATTTTTGATTTCATCTTCCATTTTTACCCCTCCTATAACTATATACTTTGCCTCAACAACGTCACCTTAAATACCATAATTTATGTAATTTAAAATCTTAATAAATCTAAAGTGCGCAAAAGCCAACGCTAAAGAACTAGTCTCTAGTGTTGGCTTTCACTTAAATAATTGTATTTAAAATCTCCTTTAACTTCAAAACTTCCTCTTTCGTCAAAGTTGTGCCTTTTCCCATCTTCTCATGTTCTGGTGCCCAGTCACGAATATCGTACTTAGGAGCTCCAGCATTCCAGCTTATCAGATTAAGCTCTTTTCTCCACCCCTTAGCATTCTCAGATAGTACACCGATTTCTTCTACAATTTCATACTTTATGTCTGCCATACTATTTAACCTCATTCTCACACATCAGTTTCGTTTGTACCATTACGATTTCTACTGCTTTTTCCTACATATCAGATTGATAATCGTATTCCCTAAGTAGTCGTTTTACGACCATTTTCACCTTTGGCTACAAGCTTTCACGAATTGCTCAGTCTACTGTATCACCACCTTTAAATGCAGCTGTTAAGTATTTTGCAATCTGCTTTAAGAAAACTTCTTTAATTGCACAAGAATTTTCTTGGAAAATCTTTTAATCGTGCCTTCATTTACGTTCCATTAGTTTTACTGCCAGAATCATCTACATCATCCCTTTACTTATTCTGAGAATTCATCAGAAAGTATTGCAAAGGCTTGTTCAATCCTACTTCGTATAAAATATCAATTAATTTATTTGAAGATAATTTATTATCAATTTCCATTATAAACCATTATTATGTTATTTTCAAACCATTATTACAATTTTCTACAGTAAGACGCACCCATTAACAAAAGCAAATGAGTGCGTCCTTCCAGTCCTATTCAATTCTTATTTCACTTTATATAGCAGACAGCACGTCTCCACATGCCTTGTGGCGGTGATAATGATGTCATAGGAAGCTAGTAGCCCCTTGGCAGTAGGGTATCTGAAGCCAAATATCATTTACACCATTTTGCTATTTTGGATTGATGTTTCTCTAACTTTGAAATAATTTCTAATATGGTTTGAGTGATACTCTTACTATAATTATAAAAATCCTGAAGATTATCACTCTTTACTTCTACAAAGTTATCTTCTAATTTATTTGCTTTCTCATATAATTCACTTATAGAAATATATAAGTCGCTATCACTTAATAAAACTAATTCTGCGCTATTGTCATCCCATTTTTGGCTAGTCATATTAAATTCATATTTTTCGATAAAGCTATCTGTAGCAACTAGCTTATAATACTTTTCACACATATCATACAATTGTTTTTCAAAACCCTCATATTTTTCAAAACCCTTATAATACAAATCAAAAGTATCTTGATCAAATTGACCATCTTGGATAACATCTGAACTTATCTTAAACAGAACTAACTTTTATACAAAAGAGCTACATCTGATTTGTCTTTGTTTTTTTTCATATTAAAATCTTTTATGCCGTTATAAATATATTTTAATATTTCAAAATTTTCTTCTGTCATATCGCTTTTTTCAAATAAGTTCTCAAATGAGTGTCGCTCTATGAAGGATTGTATATGTATGAATTCTTTATAAATATCTCTTTCTTGATTCTTTTCATACTCGATTATATATTGTTCTCTCTCATCTTTTAATTTTAAAACTGTATTTATTTGTTTTGCTTCCAGATATTCATCTTCATAAAATTTAAGTTCTTCAGTTTCAATTGTAGAATCGATACTTTCTATCTTCTGTGCCAAAATGTACAAACAGTTTGGCTTTTCAAATAGCTTATCATTATCGAAGTAGAAATACTCAGTTTTAACTTTTTCCAGCTTGTTTAGCACTTCAACTAATAATTCTTTACAAAAAACCAGCGGGAACTCTAACTCTTTTTTCAATATAGCCTTTTCTTCATATTTAGATGTAAAGTTAAGTATAGAGTCATTATTTTTCAATAATTCTTTTTTCACAAGCTCAATCTGTATAAATAACCTATTATATTCTTTTCGTCTGGTTGCTCTTTCAGCCAGTGCATAGGATATCCATGCTGCTAGAATTGGAACTACAACTCCAACTAGCAATTCTGTAAGCGGAAGCTTATCTATAAAATCTAAGAATGTGCTAAACCAATTAGCTTCTGCAGGAGTGGCAGTTTGTAAAACAACAATGTACACTTTACTCCTCCTCTTGCAGATGTTTTTCGGTTTCCAATAATTCTTGCTCTTTTGCAAGTTCTCGTTTCAGTTCATCCTCTGTCGGCATATATAACTTATATTTTGATGCAAATATTTGATTGTTATCTTCCGGCAAGGTATATTTAACAACTGAGTCACTTTTGTCAGCGCAGAGAACAATACCAATAGGGAGGTTATCACCCTCATTCATTAGTTCTCTTGTGTAGTAATTTACATACATCTGCATTTGACCAATGTCTTGATGTGTCAGCTTACCGATTTTTAAATCAATAATGACAAAGCATTTCAAAATATAATTATAAAAAACAAGGTCAATATAATAATGCTCTCCATCAAAGGTAATATGTTGTTGTCTCGACACAAATGAAAATCCACGTCCAAGCTCCAATAAAAATTTTTGTAAATGATCAATTAAACCTTGCTCAATATCTTTTTCATAAAGATTAGGTGTTTGATCTAATCCTAAAAATTCAAGTACATATGGATCTCGAATAATATCTTTGGCATCAATGCCTTTTTACAATGTTTGAATTTCATTTCGTACGCTTTCTTTGTCTTGGCTAGATAACAATCTCTGATAGTAAAAGCTATTTATTTGTCGCTCAAGCTGTCTTGTACTCCAATTTGATTTTGCACATTCTTCTAAATAAAACATTCGAGCTGCGTCATTTTCAACCTTTAAAAGCATTCTATAATGTGTCCAACTCAATTGGTCACGCAGTGCGTGACGTTTTGGAAAAGCATTATAAAATTGACGCATATATTTTAAATTGGAAACAGTATATCCTTTGCCAAATTCCGCAGTCAATTTTTCAGATAAAAATTTCAATAAACCTTTTCCATACTCTGCACGTTCATTTTCACCTTGTGCTTCATATATCTGTTTACCAATGTTCCAATAAGTTTCTACCATTACAAAGTTAACAGTAGAATATACTTTCTGCTGTGCTTCCGTCACTGTATGCCGAATGTTTTCATAAATATTATTTTCAGAAAGATAATTCATATAGTCCTCCTTAGTTAGGAATAAATCCAGTACGATTTATTTCAGGATTTCCAGTGAAGTGATGATAGGTAATTCCAGCCAAATCACTAGGTGGTATTTCATTATCAAAGACAATAATTTGACAGTTATTAGATTCTTCCGCTAAGTTATAAAAAAATGAGTCTTTTACGCTTTTACTTACTTCTTCATTCTTCAAATTCTTCTTTCTATCCTTTTCTTTATATGTAGTTAATGGAGAGTCCAAAACAACAAATCCAGGATGTGAAAGATCTCGCTCTATACAGTATTTCATAACAGATATAATAAATGCAGAGTTTATAATTGCTCGAGCTCCTTTACCATATGATGCCTTAGTTTTATTGCAAACAACGACATCATTTGACTTATTTTCAAAAATAACATTTTGTATATTATCTTTTGGTATAAAACTCCAGTTCTCAAGAAACCCTTGTACTAATTTGCAAAATTCCTGCATTAATTCATCTGTTAATTTTTTAATTTCAACTTTGTTGGCGTCAGCTTTAGTATTTTCAATTCGCTCAGAAAGTTCATTGATACGAACATTGGTATCAAATAATTTCTTTTTATTTCTCTGGATTTCAATTGCTTTATCTCTTACTTTTAAATAATCTTCATATTCTAATAATGTCTTAGATATGCTATTGGCTTGTTCTTCTAACAAACTATCAATATATTCGATATTTAGCTTTTCTTTATCTATAGCTTTACCAAATTCAGATAAATCATTTTCAAAATCTTCTATTGTTTCCTGTAAATCGGACAAATGAGCTTTGAGTTTGAGCTTTTCCTTATCAATTGCAATAAAATAAATTTCTTTGTTAACATTAGTTTCTTCACTTCGCATTGGAGTATTACATATTGGACATTTTATATCGGCTAGCTGTCCTGTAAAATCATGCGACTGCTCAATAAATTCCAGCCTTTCAATATCTGATTGATAATTTTTCTTAAGTAATTTAAACTTTAATAAATTGTCTGTTATTCTGGATTTTTCATTTGTCAAAGAATTAAGTTTATCTACTGAATGATTACGCTTTTCTTCTTGTTTTTCAACCTCTAATTTCTGTTCCTTGATTAAAGACTCTAAACCAGTAATTCTTTCATTTATTTCATCAAAATTATATCCTTGAACAAGGTTCTCCATATCAGCCGTTTCGATTCTCAAATCATTGCAAATAAGTGATAATTCTTCTATTGCTCCTTTCAGGTGGGCTTTTTTCACTTCTGCACTTTCGGATTTAACATATTTTTGATAATCAAAACCTGATAAAACGGTAAAAAGCGTTGCTACTTCTTTGGGCGAATTTTTATCACGTCTTGAATCACTCATAAAAATAGGGGAACTCTTTTGTACAATACGTGTCTCATTCATCATCATCAGATACGCAAATTTTCTAAAGGTAAAAGCTTCTGTTTCACCATTCGATGGTTTCTTTAGAACATTTTTGTAAGAACAATTGCATAAGTTCATCAATTTAGAGGACAAACTGTTTTTTGCTTTCGAGTCACTTGAAAGAACGCTATACTCTGCATCAATAACATGTTCTGCATCAGAATAAATATAATATATATTTGTTTTTTCACTTGTTCTAAAACTTCTTTTTAAGGTAATTATTTGCTGTGATATTTTCTCTAAAATCTCTAATAAAACACTATCATATCCTACTGCTTCATTTGGTATTTCTGGAATATCCGTTGATCCTAGAATATAGTTTATACATTCATATGCAAATGATTTACCTGTATCGGAGGCTCCTGCCACAACATTCAAGCCTGCTTCAAAAGTCAATATAGCATCTTGTTTTCCTGCTCCCTGCAATATCAACTTTTTTATTTCAATTCCATAGCTATTCATTTACATCACCTCCAGCATAAATATCTTTTTCAAATTCTCCAACCCAAGATCCAATATTTTTATTAATATACTTATAGATTTGATTATCCGAATAGTTGGAAAATTTCTCATCCACTGATTTGATATTTTTCTTTAATTGATCAACATATCCATTTTGAAATAAATCAATAAAAGAAGTAGTGAATTGGTTTTTTTGATAGTAAATTCCAGTTTTTGAGTATTTGATGCTAATTAACCCTTTTGCGATCATAAGATTTAAGCCTTTGTTTACCAAAACTCTCCGAACGGCAATTTCTGAAGAGTGATTTGGGTTATCTGGATGTAAACTTTCATATTCTTCATCTATATCATTTAAGTGTAAGGCAAAATAATCATAATACATAATTCTTTGTGAACTCATTTTCTTTCCACATACATCCAAAATAAAAAGAGTTCTCACGCCAATTTCTTCAGGTGAGTTAAATATTTTAATCTTCACTTTCGTCATCTATCCAACTCATCTCCCCATCATTTACTAAGTCGTGACATATCCCACTTTTTTCTAAAATACTAACATCTCCTAGTTCTACTGTCTTAATTGGGAGAACCTGAGATCTTGCGACTGTATCATCTACTCGCTTCAAATCATCATCATAATCTGCTTCACATACAGTAATCACTCCATGATACACCTGATTTTTCAAATCATCATAAACATCATCATTTATTAATTCATCTCTCGTAAACCGCTCTAATGCCCGTGCGTTATGAAAACATTCTCGTTGTCGTTTAAAATGATTATGTAATTTTTTCTTTTGTTTAAGGCTTTCAACATCCTTAATCTCCACATTTTCATGATTTGAATATACCTGTAATAATTGGTGAACATATTCCATTTTTATTTCTTCGGTACCTAGTACTTCTTTTGGTTTTTTCACTCGTGGTCGTTGCTTTAGTCCACCACCAAAGTGATATTTGTACCAACTAGTTTTTGCAAACTGCTCCAGCAACGTTTGGGGCGAAATCTCCGACACAATGCTGAAATCAAATTCCATGATATATTCTTTCAACTCATCTGATAACAAGAGTCCATCTGATAAGATTTTTTTCTTGGGTTTACAATCTTTGTCCCAGTCCTTAATCAAACGTTGGTTTATTGTTTTAGGATGCTCAATTAACTCCCTCAAGTCTTGTCCAATACCATTGCTTGCCACAATAAAATATTTTCTCGGCTTATTATACTTACCAATCATTGTGTAATAACAAAGCTTTCCAAATTCAGACATGTATACTGAAGGTGATAATGGATCTTTATATCGTTTACACTGAAAGATATCAAATCTTTGCAAGTCATCATCAAGATAGGCTACAATGTCTCTGCCAGAGTCTTTTGAGCCTCCAATTTGAGCTACATTTTTATAATGCTCAAATTTAGTTAGGTATCCTGATGCCCATTCACAGGCAATATCTTCAAATTCTCCAGATTCAATAGTTCTCAAACGAACTATTGAATCAATTGTTGAATCAAAAATTCTACTTATATCTTTAGGAGTTTCATTAACTGGCAATGGAATAATATTCATGTAAAAACACCCCCTAACTATTTTGAATCTGGTCAGCAATTTTTCTGTATTTTTGCTGCCCAGACGAGGTTTTTTCTATAGGAGTTATTCCATTATCTGTTGTTTTCGTATAATTAAGAAATAGTGTACCAAGTAGAAGCCTATCACTTCTTGAAATTCTATTCCATTCATATCCTTTAAATAAATCTCTTACCAAGAAAATTTCTTCAAAGTTCAACTTTTCTATTTCAGTTTTTGCAATTTCTAATAACTCATTAACATTCGGCATATGTGTACCTCCAAAACGGAATAACGTTATAAACAACATTGTTATTTTAATTGTATAACTTTTCCTGTTTATTTTCAACATCAAATCGTTATTTCAGACACATATTTACAGAACATTTATACTTTTTCCAGTAAATCTACTAACAATAAAGCACTCAGGATTTTTAATCTGAGTGCTTTTGGAATAATCGTTTTTCTGTAAAATCAGCAAACCTGTTATGCTATCTGTTTATTGTCCGGTAATTCAAGGTTCCTTGTTAATTCTGATAAGATTTTTTCAAACTCGCCATTAAATACTTCTTCAACTTGTTCCTTGCGTCCAATAATTCTTTCATATATTGGATTATCAAATACCAAATCAATGTTAATGTCTTTTTTACTAGCTAGATTTGATACAATGATATCTTTTATTTTAGATAATATTCTTATTTGTTCATCAGTAAAATTATATGTGCTAATATATCCGTCATAAGCAAGTTTTACCCTATCTTCTAGAGAAGGAATGCTCTTTACTCCAAGTGCATGTAGGAAGAAATCCCAAATAGAACCTTGAGAGTATTGATAGATTCTCTGTAATTGCCCTTCGTCCAAATAAATGTCTGGTTTTTTAATCCAATCTTCAATTAAATCTAGTTCCTCTTGTGTCGGCGTATAATTTGGATTTGCAATTACCTTGTCCTTTATTATTTGAACATTATTATTTTTAGGATTATTAGCTTGATCTTCAAATATTTTTCTTGCTTTTTCAATAGGAATATTATCAATAACTTTAAATTCGTCACCATGAATAAATACTCGCTGTATCATTTCAGCCGGATCTGGATTATCAATTATAAAAAACTCCCCAGTTGGTGGATTAATTGTACCCCCAGTTACTATCTTTTTCCCTACATTTACTTTATTGGGTTTAATTGATCCAGCTCCATTGTCTCCCATACGTTTACATAATCCAACAAAATCTAAAACACGAAAACTAAATTTGCCACTCTTTACCGGATCTAATCTTGTACCGCGACCAATCATTTGAATATACTTTCCAACTGATTTTGTTATCGCAGCAAACGATATATATCTTACACATGGTATATCAACCCCTGTACTCATAATATCTACCGATACTACAATATACGGTTTTTCAAATGGTTTCTTAAATCTGCCTTTTACAAATTTATTTAAATCGTCATTATCAGAAATTACAGCTTCTGCATATTTTAAATCTCCGGTAAAGTCTTCATTAAATACATTATTAATTTCTTTGGCAAGCAATGTGCAATGAGCCTGACTCACTCCAAAAAGAATAACTTTTTCACCATATTGGGTATTTTTACGAATTTCTTCAGCTATTCTTCTACATCTTTCTTCAGAAATATATTTTCTCTCTAATTGTTCCAATTTTAGAAGTTTTTCTTTTGGTAAATTAATCTTATTACGTGTTTCTGGATCTAGTACATATTCAATCGGAATACCTTCATCTTCTGCCTCTTTTGTCAAATGTGTCATAATCTCTAACACATCATAAGGAGCAAGGAAGCCTTCTTTGATCCCTCTCTCCATATCGAATTTATAATCTGGCTCATTATCTTCGCAGCCAAATAATTTATATGTATCAACGATAGCCAAATCTTCTTCTGATACATCTGCACCTTCTTTTGCAACAGCATTTTTAGGTGTAGCAGTTAACCCTAATTTAGGGCATACAAAATGATCTAATACAACTTTTCTATTTACAGAAATTGACCGATGACATTCATCAACAATTATTAGGTCATAAAAATTGCTTGGTATTGAATTAAAAATTGTTTCAAGTGTATCAATTACTACTACATGTATTGGAGTGTGTTTATTTTGCCTAAAATTTGATGTAGTAATTCTTGATGCAGTATGATTACGTTTAATCAAAGAAAAGCCATCATCCAACGCTTGTTCAGCAAGAATACGTCTATCGACCACAAATAATACTTTCTTAGCTAGTCCATATTGAAGTAAGGCTTTTATTAACGCTACAGTTGTTCTTGTTTTTCCAAGACCTGTTGCCATATGCACCAACATTTTCTCTTTTCCTTCACGATACTTATCTATAAGTAAATTTATACATTCAAGTTGATAATATCTGTCTTTGCCTACAGTTGGATCATATCCACCTGCTATCGTCGTGTCAATTTCTATGTTTTTTTCAAAGTTAATCTTCTTTAATTGTTCATTCTTTATCTTTATATCTTCGTAAGATAAAAATGAATTTACTCTTTTATATTCTCCTGCTTCTAATCCTCGCCATGCATTATCATAGAACAAAATTCTTTCTTTGGAGCATGCATATAAAAATCTTGGTTTTAGAACAAAAGAATTAATTCTAAGTTGTGCAAATGCTTTCTTTTCACTATCTAGTTTATTTTCAATAACAACTAAAATTTCCCTTGTGATAGGATCCTGCAATACAATATCAGGTTCTATAAACGTTTTACCATAATCCTTTTGTTGTTCCATAGTTAATTGATATCTTGGTCTATATAGAAGTGTATCTCCAACAACCCAACCAAGTAATTTTAGATCTTCTATAACTTTTAGATCTACTGCAGTTGCCTCATTTGAAAATATATCTGACATTTTTTATTCCTCCTCTTCCGTAAAAATACTAGAAATAAATAATTTTTTTCGTTTATTTATTTTATTTCCAAACTTCTCAATTGTTTTTATTTCTTGCATATCAGCATCAATTCTTCTAATTATTTCCTCTTGAATCGTAATATCCGGAAGGGGAATCAATATTTTTTTAAATTCAGTAGCACTAATATTATTAGTTCCACCACCTGCTTTGGGTTTTAATAAGCTTTTTCCCGTTTCACTCATTAAAAAGTACATTACATAATGCGGAAGGACTTTTTCATTATCAAATCTAAACCTTATTAAATAAGAAGCATAGACAAAATCCTCATCACTATTCCATACTGCACATTTTCCTACAAGCCTTGGATTTCCATTTGATCGAACAATTAATAAATCATTCTTTTGTAGCTTATACTTCATATAGTCTTTTTCAGACAGTTCAACCTTTTTAACATCAGAGAGATCAAAATCACAATATGATATATTTCCAATTCTTAAAACTTTATATGTTCCGTTATGATAGTCTGATTTTTCTGATGTTCCATATAACGATTCTATAATCAACTCTCCTAAAGGAATTTGTTTGAAGCTATCATCTTCAAACAAGCTAGAATCAATCCCCCATGTGTTTAAAATTGTTTCCGCATTTTTTGTCATAGTATTTAGTTTTTCATATTCAACTACTATTTTATTTTGTAAATCAATGTCTGGTAAGGGTATTAGAAAATTACACATATCTCCAAATGTAAAATTCATTCTCACACCATTACCAACATTTGCTTTTTGGTTTACATATTCAGAGAACAATTCACTTTTAAAAACAAAATCAAGGTACTTAGGATGTAATATTTCACAATTAGTTCCAAAAACAACATAAGCACCACTTATAATTTGGTTTTCATAATCAAATTCATTGAGTCCTATTGATCCAACATTAATTCTATAGGGGTTATAACAAAACTCATTCTTATTAACTAATATATAGGTTTGATTTGTTTCCTCTGGTTTTAATGTTTCATTTCTAAAAATACCAATCTCATTAGAAACACCAAGGATTTTCCAATTAGTCTCAGGATTATTCGAAGGTTTGACCTTATTAGTATTCTCTATGATGTAATCACCTAGTTTAACCATCGGGTAACGTGCACCACTTTTTAGTATTGCATCAGCTCTTTTTAACTCTTTAATAGAGCTAGTCTGATCTTGTGATATGCCAGCAATATACTCTCTAACAATATCTGCTTCTATTGCATTATTCAAATCAAACTCTGCTATATTCTTTATAGCAGTTTTAAAGTCAGCTTTTAATAGGTTATCATATCGTTTCTCTAAACTTTTACTTATTTTTTCCGGTTTATATGGTTCTATAAGATCTCCCCAATCTTTTAGTTGATTATCTGGTAAACTACTTCTATAAGTAATAGCATTAAAAGAAAACAAATATGCTTTATCAATTCTTTTTGCAATTTCATTCTGGATTTTACTTTCCCAGCTTAAATCAAATTGATTTAATTGATTAGTAAATTCTTCAAGAAGTATTTTTTCATTTTCAATCCTAGCTTGTAGTGCTAATCGAAGTTTTTCACGTTCCTCGTCACGTTTTGGTTCAAGTGTTTCTTTGACCTCATTAATAATTTTATATTTTACTCTTGGATCAAGAACCTTTAGCCAATCAACTGAAAGCATGAATGAGTTTTTCTTTTCGGGGGGCATCAGTCCCCTTTTAATATAATTATGATAGATATCAAGTGCCTCTACAAGTTGTGATCCCTCTTTAACAGTTCTATTCGCACCTAATGTATATCCATCGTTAGTAACTTGATAGAACCAAACATTTTCTGTAGGTTTACCTTTTTCAAATAATAATATTGATGTTTTTGGTCCTTGACCGCCTTTACTAACAAATACGCCTTGTGGTAATCCAATTACTCCTATGAGATTTGCTTCCTCTAGCAACATTCTTCTTAATGTTCTTGCACTTGCTTGATCCCAAGTCAAAAATCCTTCTGACACTATTACAGCACATTTACCACCTGGCTTTAACGAATCTAGCATTAGTTTTACAAACAAAATTGTTGTTTCATTTTCCTTGCTAAATTCTTCCCAAACATTAGGATATGACTCTTTATCCCTTTCAGCTCCGAAAGGGGGATTTGCAAGTATAATGGACTTAGAATTAATAATATTATAGTCAAAAATATCTAACGAATCTCCCTGTCTTATATTATGAGGATTTAACCCTCTGATATAAAAATTGACTGCAGCCATTTTTCTTATCATACCAAGATATTCAATTCCAGATATTCCTGCACGATAAAAGTTAAATGTTTCCTCTTCTGAAGGCATTTTTGAATTATTTTTATCAAAATAATTTTTAAACCATTCTTTCAATTCAGGGTGTGCTTTAGTTCCTGGCCATTTGTCATCTTTAGTAATACTTTCCATAACAAATTCAAAGGAATCAAACAAAAATCCTCCTGTACCACAGGCTGGATCAAATATTGTATCCTTAATTGACGGTTCTACCAATCCAACCATAAATTGTCTTATATGGTCTGGAGTTCTAAAAAGGCCAATTTCCTTTGTTCCACCAGTTTCAGATAATGCTGATTCAATTGCATCACCGAGTAGATCAGTATTTAACAATCTATCTTCATCTAAGTCTGAAATTAATGTAATAACTTCTTCAAGATTTCCGCTTTGCACATTGTTCGTAAAGTTAGAATTTTTAAAAACCTCTTGAATAAGTACAAGTTGATCTTGAACTTTTATTGACAGATTACCTTTTAACACTTTTCTTGCTTCAGTTAAAATATTTCCATAGAAAGGAAAGAAGTTTTTATTTAACTCTTCGGTTATCTTTTGACTATCGATTGTTTCTAGATAATAGAACAGTTTATTCTGATTTTCTTCTTTATTAAATAATTCTCTAAGTTCATTAAAAGCTGAATCCTTTTTAAGTTTCACTTCAAAAATCCGAAGAAGTAATAATTCTATTATATACTCAACTCTTTGAACCGGAGTCCCTGCGGGTCTTAACTTATTGTGAAGCTTTTTTAATGAATTATTTGTTTTTGTATCTGCATAATGAACCGTTGATCGTGCCATTTGTTACCACCTTGTCTAATATTTGATGTCTTACTTAATATATTCACCTATCAGATTATAGCACAAAGCACTTTCAAATGCTAGTCACCCGTCCGTTCCAATGAAATATTTACACAAAATATATCAAAAATCTTATATTGACTATATTTAATATATATAAATGGGTATTTTTCTGATTTTTCGCCTCTAAGTTTCTTAATAATTTTTAATATTCTTCTGGGAGTAGAAAAGTAACATATAAGTACTCAATATTCTTATAGTCTTCCACTCTTTCATCTTTCTGAAATTTAGCAATTACCCAAAATTTTTTATCACCATAGCAAAAAACTTGTATGTAGTCTGGATTCTCATAAGTTTCATTAATCAATGCTATAGCTGCAAATATTATCAATGAAGAATCTTCTCCAAACAATTCTTGAAATTTCTTGGTGCACACTGGTTTATTGTTAAAATTAAAGTTACCTTCGCATTCCTGCTCTTCTAATACTAATTTTTCTGTAAGCATAATATCTATCCTTTCTATAATAGTACAAAATTCTTATTTAATTATGTATCTCAAATAATTCTTGACTACTCACCATATGCCACCCTTTGCTTCATCACAATTCCGGATTTAAATTGTATTTCTATCTTATCTTCTCTGATAACTTTGACACTCTGTAGCAGCTGTCTGACCAGTTCATCGTCATATCCCCCTACTGTACAAGTGCTATCCTTGAGGCAATGATCCACATCATCAATCCTCTGACTAAAGGTTTCTGCCAGCCTGTTTTCCTGTGTCAGCTTAAGCTTTTTCAATTTCAAGTCTCTTATTCGTTCGGCGATGCTATGGTATTGCTCGTCAAAATTCTCATTAACAGAACCCTGCTTTGCATTTTCTTCAATCAGGGTAAGCATTTTACCTTGCAGCTTTTCTATTTGCTCATCATACTCAGAAGGGATATGTCTGGTAGAATAGCTACCGATGACTCTGATTACATTTTCCCGGAAGGCTCCTACAAATTCACCTTGATTTTCAACTACGCTATTTATGGCGGTCATAATTGCCTCATACAGGGGTTGTTCTTTCAAAGTGGGGGAATGTTTGCAGTTCTTTGTTCCGTTCTTTAAACGGTTGTCACAGCGCCACACGGCGCTTTTCTGCCCATACTTTGACCAGGTCTGCCTGCGGTATGGCTGACCGCATTCACCGCATACCATAATATCCGATAAAGCGTATTTAGAGCTGTATTTGCTTTTTTCTGACTTGGATTTCTTTTCGGAAGATGGCTTGTATATAGCAGCCCGCCTTGCTTTTTCTTCCTGAACCTTATAAAAAAGCTCTCTTGGGATAATCGCCTCATGGTTATCCTCAATATAATATTGCGGAACAATTCCTTGATTTTTAACTCGTTTCTTGCTAAGAAAATCTACGGTATAGGTCTTTTGCAGTAATGCATCGCCCATATATTTTTCATTTCGGAGCATCTGATCTATTACACTTGGATGCCAAGTATCCATTCCTGTTACTGTTTTGATACCATCCGTTTTCAATATTTTTGCAATCTTGATGCTGCTATTACCTTCTAAATAAAGCCTGAATATTCGTCTTACTAGCTCGGCTTCCTCCGGTACAATGACCAACTCGCCATTTCCATCCTTGGTGTAGCCTAAAAACTTATTATGATTGACCGAGATAACTCCGTTTTCAAATCGCCTTACCAATCCCCAGCGAGTGTTTTCGCTTAGGTTACGGCTTTCTTCCTGTGCCTGACTGCTCAGTATAGTAATCAAAAGCTCGCCTGTACCATCCAGTGTATTGACTCCCTCTTTTTCAAAAATAACACCGATATTTTTTTCCTTGAGTTTTCTAATATTTTGTAGGGAGTCTACCGTATTCCTTGCAAATCGGCTGACTGACTTGGTGATGACCAGATCAATTTTTCCTGCGATGCAATCTTCTATCATGGTATTGAAGTCATCACGTTTCTTGGTGTTTGTTGCTGATTTTCCGTCATCAGCGTAGATTCCTGCTAGTTTCCAATTTGGGTTGCTTTGTATCTTTTCAGTGTAATAGGATACCTGTGCTTCATAGCTGGTTTCCTGCTGTTCTAAGGTAGTACTTACTCGACAGTACGCTGCTACCCTGAGCATTTTATATTGTACTTTTATGCTTCGGTCATATTCCGGTTGAGACGGTATCACCGATATATTCTTTTTTCTTGCTGTTTGCATCTAATCGCATCCTTTCTTGAGATTTTAATAGGTTCCGTCTATGGTTAATCCGTTGATGAATTCAAAAGTAAGCCGCCTGTCGGCATAAATCGTCAAGTGCTTGACTACCGTCAAAAACAAATCATCATCAAATTCCTTTAGCTGCTCTCGCTGTGAAAAAACTTGCTTCATTTTCTCAGTGGTATGTTCATAATCCTTAATTTCCGCACTGTTGTAAAAAGCCATTGCTCTTTTAAAAATCAAGCTGGACAGTTCTTTCGAAGAATACCGTCCATTTGATTCAAGCTCTTTTACCCTTTGATCTAGCTTTTTAAATTCTATATTAACAGGTTGGGAAACTGTCTTGGGCTTCTGGTCTAATATGTACCTCTTGGAAATAATGTGATTTGCAGCACTTATGAATGCTTCCTTGATCTGTTCATCCGTAATCACTCCACATCGGCATTGTACTCTATTCTTATAAATATACTTTTTGCATTTCCAATTCGTGCGTTCTGAAGATTTACCGCTGTGTTCCACATATTTGCGGTAAATCTCACCGCATTCTCCACAGCGAAGCTTGCCGCTGAAGATATATTGATTGACCATACTATTGGGCTGTGCGGTTCTGCCTAATGTCTGGCAGCGTTCTTTTCTGCGGCTTTGCACCTGTTCAAACTGTTCTTTCTCTATCATCTGCGGATAAAGGTCATCGCCTAAGTATTTGGTGTTTTCTAAAATCTTGCCGATAGAACCATGATTCCATGAAGGCTTATTGTTGGCATTTGAAAATCCCATTGCGGTCAGTTCCTTGGCTAAACCATAGGTGGAAACTCCAGAAAGATAATCCTTAAAAACCTTTTTCACTACTTTCCCTTTTGTTTCATCGATTTGAATTTTCCCATCAACCATTTTATAGCCGATCGGCATATGTCGCTGCATCATTCCTCATCCACTTCCTTTCCGCAGTATTCCGTCAGCTCTAAGCTATTTTTTAGCCTGAATGTGATTGTATGTTTTTCGTGTACGATAATTTTATCTACCGCCTGTAGAAACAAATTCTCATCATAATCTTCTAAAATATTGGGATTGCTCTGGATCAATACGATCATAAGCTCTGTCCGAGCAATTTCTCGGTCAAACCCATTGCTGTCAAGAAGCTGACTTCTTTTTTTCTTGGCGGCAGCAAGCTCCAGCGTTAAGGTATTTTGTCTTTCTATAAAAACAGCAGAGTCAATGTACCCTTTCGCTACGACACTACTTAGGATATGGCTCTGCTCTGTTAATTCCATAATTCTGTTGTTGCATTCGCTGATTTCCTGCTCCTGCTGTTCATCTATCCGAAGACTCTTTAACGATTCCAGCAGGGGAATCAGGATATCTGTATAATTGCTAGTAAGCTTATTCCACATCACTGTAAATGCTCTTTTGATTACATCCTCCCGAATGCCCTTTAAGCTGCATTTTGATTTATCTTCGATATGCTGACTGCAGCACCACTGTATTTTCTCATAAGGCTTACCGATGTAGATTTTCTGTCTGCGGAAGATACCGCCGCATTCTCCACAGATGATGTTGCTGCTGAATACATAACGGTTTTGATATTTTCCAGAATTATCAATGCCCATCTGCTCTCTGCGGTATTCATAAATTTCTTTGGCCGCTTCAAACTGTTCTCTGGTGATAATAGGTTCATGGTTTTCTGAAATAAAATACTGAGGCAGCTGCCCTTTATTTGTTTTTCGCTTAAAGGGAACTACCTCAGTTGTAAATGTTTTTTGTAGTAATAGATCTCCGGTATAGGTTGAATTTTGCAGAATTTCTTTTACCACACTATCCTGCCATTTTTCAGCATTACGGATAGTTGGAATGCCATCTTCTGATAGTCCTTTTGCAATGACATAGGAGCCTTTGCCATTTAAGTATTCTTTGAAAATACGGCGAACAACCACTGCTTCTTTATCCTTAATGATCAGCTCACCAGCTTCATCTTTTGTATAACCGTAAGCCGGACAACCGAGGATAAAGGAGCCATCTTGAAATCGCTTTTTAACAGCCCACTTAGTATTGGTAGAAATACCCTCTGATTCACCTTGTGCCAGTGAGCTTAAGATCGTCAGCATCTGTTCGCTCTTTTCGGATAATGTATTGATGTGTTCTTTTTCAAAATATACAGCGATACTGAGTGCTTTCAGTTTACGGATTGCTTGTATGCTGTCTACGGTGTTTCGTGCAAATCTGGTAACGGACTTTGTAATAATCATATCTACGTTGCCAGCTTCGCAATCTTTTATCATCCGCAAAAATTCATCTCTCTTTTGCAGCTTTGTACCGCTCCTTGCTTCATCTGCGTAGATCCCGGTATACTGCCATTCATCTTTTTTGCCGATTAATTCGATATAGTACTTAACCTGTGCAGAAAATGAGTTTTGTTGTTCACGGGAGTCCGTACTGACTCTGCAATAGGCACAAACTCTTTTCTTCGGCTGCAGCTGCAAAGCCACTTGTACGCTAACAGGCTCAATTTTTGTTATCTTCTTTGCCATAGGTTTTCTCCTTTCTTTCAGGACGTGACCTCCTGTTAGCAACATACACTACCACACTATTTCCAACATAGCTAGTGTTATTACGCATATACTTTTGCAAGCTCCGGAGAAAAGGTTTGACGGTTCAATTTATCTATTTTTACATACTCAGCAGTGGAAATAAGTCCATTTCGAAGCATGATATTTAACAGCTTTAATGCCACCTTATATTTCACTTCATTTGCTTCCTGAGACTCTGACATATAGGCACACCTCCTATTTGAAAACAGGGGAGAGCATCAATTTCCGATGTTCTATATTGATTTCTCCCTCTAATGGGGAATAGACTTTAACCCCATAACCATTCAGCTTATGTAAGAACCCTAACACCTGATTGACATCACGACCAATGCGGTTGAGGGAGTCAATAACCAGCACATCCATTTTTCCGATAATGGCAGCCTCCATCAGCTCCGTCAAACCGGGGCAGTTCAGGGTAAGGCCATTTCCCAAATCATGGAAAGAACCAACCACAGTAAAACACATCTGGTTAGCATAGCTGTCCAGCTTTTCGTGCTGCCCTTTTAAAACACCATGTGTATCTTCCGGCGCGTCAATACGACAATAAATCCATGCTCTTTTTGCTTTTTCCATACAGAACCCTCCATTTCATTTTCTTTAATGTCACATTCATAAGGACAGCAACATAATAATGTCTGCTGTCCTCATAGTATCTGACATCAAATTGCCAGACTTGTTCTTCGTTTTCTGTTGCTCTTATTCGACACTACTTCCCAGAGCAAAAGCCAATTGGCTTTATAGGGCAGTCAATTTAGACCAGCCTTGGTTTGGCTGTCATGGGAATCTCACCCCAGCCGGGTTCTCCGGCTGCCGCACCCATTGCGATGTCTGTGGCTATGCGGAAGTATCATTGTAGGCTGTTCAGATTTTGGCGGTACGATCCACCACGGATCGTTTTTGGACGAACATTTATCGCTCTGCACCTTTGATGCTATCTTTTTACAAACAGTTCTTACCTGTCTGCAGGTGGTCTTGGCGTGTTCTCCAATGCCGCTTTCGCTCATCACGCTTGAGCAGCTAACGTATCTAAATTGCTGGATATTTAATTTTCAAAGAGCAACAGGGAACAGAAAAGCTCCCTCACTTCTATAAAGGAAAAAATGAGGGAGCTGGACGGATTTATTTTTAATCTTCTATAACTTTTCTCATCTTTCTGAGAATGCGGTGCTTACGATCACTAAGAGTCATGCGGGGAACACCGAGCTCTCCGGCCAATATTCGCTCACTTTTTTCAATGAAAAATAATTCATGGATTAGCAGCCGTTCTTCAACCGTTAAGGCATCAAGTGCTATATGTAATTTCCGAAGCTGTTCCTGATCAATCATCATGTCCTCTATACTCGGCTGAAAACGAGTGATTAAATACTCCACATTAACGCCGTCATCTTGGAATCGTTCCAAGGAAAGCTCAAATTGATGAATAAGTTTATTTTGATATCTTTCCGCTTCACGCTCTTTATGATATGCACGGTAGACAGCCTCATTGACTTCTATACGGCTGCTTTTAACAATGATTGTATATTTCTTATTTTCTAACATTGCTTGTCCTCCTAATTTTCAAAAATGAGTTGAAAACGAAGGACAAGTGGTGGTGATCGACATCTTGTATCAATTCTGTATAACAAAAAAAGAGCATACGTACAGACATATTTGTCCGTTTGTACACTCTTACAATTCAATTCTTGTCGAACCTGTTCTACTGGTTCGTGTTGGTAGGCACACTTCTCCGAGAAAGAATATAAACTTTTTTTAAAAAATTACAGCTATGGAAATCAGTTATGTAACCGACTTAATATCGCTGCAGTAAATCCGCAGCGGTGCAGCCTGAATTGACCAACACATAAGTAACCCTCCAAACTTTGTTATGTTTGATAGTACAATCAAACATAAAGAGATAGCCCATCAAGCAATCTCTTTTTTTGCACAATTTACATCTCTTAATCCATCTTATTAAATATTTTTCATATCTAATTCTATTTTGTTTCACGTTGATATCTTGTTTCTATCATAATTACTTCAGCAACTTAAAGTGCGCTTGACAAATCCAATGGCTATAAGGTAAGATGAGAAAAAGCAATATAAGGAGTTTAAATACAATGCGGCAAGGTATTCTTAAATAACAATCAACTAAATGATGGTAGGTATGATAAGTTTAGCCCTATTACGGATGTAATAGGTGTAGTTTTTTATACCTTAATTTAAGAATACTTTCATATTTATTAATGATGCCGTGCTGTAGATTTTTTATTTCTAACAGCTTTTGATGTCATGCTCATAATTATTATGATAGCAATCCCCTGTGATGAAAGTATTTTAATCACAGGGGATTTTTATATTATAACGACTTTATGAGGTGTAAATTATGAAAATAATGAATATAGGCATCTTGGCTCATGTAGATGCAGGAAAAACAACGTTAACTGAAAGTATGCTCTATACCAGCGGTACAATTGCCGAATCCGGACGTGTTGATAGTGGTTCGACTATTACAGATTCAATGACACTTGAAAAACAACGAGGAATTACGATACAAGCATCCATAGCATCTTATCAATGGAATAATGTTAAAATCAATATAATTGACACTCCAGGACACATAGATTTCTATTCTGAAGTAGAACGCTCATTAAGTGTACTAGATGGAGCCGTTCTTCTAATTTCCGCTAAAGATGGCATTCAGGCACAAACACGCATACTTTTTGATGCAATAAAAAAAATGAAACTTCCTACTCTAATCTATATCAATAAGATTGATCAGCCAAATGTTAACCTTGATTCACTTTACGGAGATATTAAAGATAAACTGGTTTCTCATATTCTTGTAATGCAAAACATTATAAAAGATAATGCTCTTTCGTTTAAAGCGGTTGATATGTTATCAGAAGGGTTTAGAGATACGATTATCGAAACAGATGATACGCTGTTGGAAAAATTTCTGCTTGATCAGCCTATTACAACTGAAGAATTACTAAATAGCAGAAAAAAGAATATAGGCAGCTGTAATCTTTTACCTATTTATCATGGTAGTGCTCTTAAGCACATAGGAACAAGAGAACTAATGGATGCTCTTATTTTAGAATTCAGTTCATATATATTGCCAACAAATTCTAAGTTAGCTGCATTAGTATACAAAATTGAAAGAGATGATAAGCTTAATAAGCGCACTTATATGCGCATTTTTGGAGGTTCAATTGAAATACGTGATGTATTAATTCCTGAAGGAAATTCCGAGATCATTAAAATTAAGAAATTAGAAGCCTCAAGCAATGGAAAAATTGCAGAAGCCGTGAAAATTGAATGCGGAGATATTGCCATTTTCCCAAATGAAAATCGATTGAAAATTGGTGATAGCATAGGAACAATACCCAAAAACAACTTGATTTTGCATAATAATGATCTGATGATGCAGGCCAATATTTCCCCTGTTTTTTCTGCCGACAGAGCATCGTTATTAGAAGCTCTGTCAGAATTGGCTGAAACAGACCCTCTTTTACAATACAAATTGGATTCCAGAAGCGATGATATTATAATGGAGTTTCTTGGGAAAGTTCAAATGGAAGTTATCGTTGCTTTATTACAAAGCAGATATCATCTACAAGTTAAATTAGAAAATATCACTACTATTTATAAAGAACGACCATTGAATAAAGCAAACTTTACCGCTCATATTGAAACTCATCCAAATCCCTTTTGGGCATCTATCGGATTATCAATAGAGCCCCTTCCGATTGGTGCTGGGCTATGCTACGAAAGTAAAGTGTCATATGGATATTTAAACAAGTCCTTTCAGAATGCTGTTGAAGAAGGTATCAGATACGGCTGTGAGCAAGGGCTATATGGGTGGGAAGTAACCGATCTCAAAGTTTGCTTTGAATATGGCTTGTACTACAGTCCAGTAAGTACCCCGGCTGATTTTCGACAATTGGCTCCTATTGTGTTTGAACAAGCTTTAAAAAAGTCAGGTACAGAGCTTTTAGAGCCATGTTTCACTTTTGAACTTTATGTTCCCCAAGATTGCAATGCTCGTGTCTACAATGACTTAAAAAAACTTCATGCTACTATTGAGTCTATAAAAACACAACATAATGAAATCGTAGTGAAAGGCAAAATCCCAGCTCGCACATCACAATGCTACAGAGAACAACTCTCAGAGTATACCAAAGGATGTGGAGTTTTTCTGACAGAACAAGCAGGATACCAGCAAAATATTGGGGAAGTTTTTACCCAAGCTAGAAAGCCAGATGACCGATTGGACAAAACTCGTCATTTATTTAATAAGGCTTATGAACAGATAGACAGCAAAGATCAGCAGTTTGGTATGAAATTTATATAACCAAAGGAGGAAAGACGTAATGAATTACTTAAATGAACTAACGCCAGAGTCAGAACTACGCTTTAATAATTTGGTTATCAGTCCTTGTTATCGTAATGTTTTACTATATAACGCTATCCTAGATCTAACAACAAAGGAATTTGATGTTCTGTATTTCTTGGCTAGTCATCCAGGATGGGCATTTACAAAAAGGCAAATCTATGAGGCTGTATGGGGAGAAGAGTGTTTTTGTAATCACCATGCAGTGGAAAATATAATATATCAATTACGCCGAAAGATGGATAAAAATTCTTCAAATACACAATTTATTCAAACACTAATCGGTTATGGCTACAAATTTATAGCTAAGCCATAAAAATATAAAATACCAATGAGATTTATTGGGAGGTGAACCACAATGGATGAACTACTTAGCAATTTTGGTGGAGCAATAAAATGCGCTCGGCAAGCCGCAGGATTAACACAGGAAGAGCTTGCCGTACAGGCCGAAGTCACATCACGATATATAATGGCTATTGAAAATGAAAGTAAATACCCAAGTATGCATGTGTTGTTTAAGATTATCCGCATCTTGAACATATCTGCAGATACAATCTTTTATCCTGAAACTCAACATACAGATAAAGAAAAAGAACAGCTCATCCAAATGATTCGACTGTGCGATGAAAAGGAAATCAAGGTAGCCACAGCAACCGTTAAGACGTTATTAGACAGCAGATAAACATTCTATCTTATGGGTTTTTTCCATCTCACCAAAATATATTGTTCTTTCTCTGTTGTTAAATAAAGTTCTTAGAGTAAGTTCTTCATTGCATGAGCCATAATGTCACATGCCATATGCCACCAAGAGAACAGACTGCTCCCTTGGTGGTTTTATATGTTTTTTGCCTACTTTACTGTAAACAGTAGGCTGCTTTTTCCACCATTTTCTCGCCACCGCTGCTCCTTGATAAGATATCCGGACTGTTCAAGGTCAGTAATAGCTCGCTGAACGGTTCTGCGAGATAGCTTCAAATCTCTTGCAATTGTACCGATAGCTGGATAACAAGTGCCATCCTTATTGGCTCTATCTTTCAAATACATATACACAGTGATTGCACGATGAGGAATATCCTCCGCATAGAGAGATGTAAAATAACCCATAGATAAACACCTCCTAATCCGTACGAAGCGGCGGCTTCTGCATCATGCCTTGATGCTCCTGAACAGGAGTATGCAACGTACCGCTTGTTGTAGTATCATCAGGTGTCTCCGATACTTCATCAAAGTCATCCTCATAAGCACAGCCTCGCTGGAGAATTTCTTGTTGCAACTCGAAGCGGTCAGCATATGAAACCTTACGAGCTGATCGTTCTTCTACTTCATATGGCTTTTCAAACACAATACCCCATTTCAGAAACAACTTGAGAGTTGTTCGCATTGGGCAGCACCCTGTCTTCGCTAATATGAAATGTCCTTTTGGAAGTGTTTTTAATTCATCCGGTGTCATCAATGGTCGCTGAATCATCTGGAGGCTCTGGCTGGGATAATTCTTTCCTCTGCTGATTGAGCCCGACATAACTGTCTTATTACCAAGCGCCTTGGAGAGAATATCTGCACTTTCGGAATTTGGAGCAAAGCCCCCGAACAGAATGTCCTGACAGTTATCAATGATGATGGCAGAGCCCTCTTTGCCATAGTTTTTTTGAAGCTGGGCGAAGGACTGAATTATCGGCACCATGCTGATTCTTCGAGAGCGCCCTGCTGAAAACATCATTTCCATTGACTGAATTTTTGGTATCGTACCAATCTCATCTGCGAAAATTATCACACGGTTTGGCAGCTTACCACCGTATTCATCAGCAACAGTCAGCATTTCTCGATAGAGCTGCTGCAAGAACAAAGACACCATAAAATACTTAGTCGTATCTTCCTCCGGCAGCACAATAAAAATAGCGGATTTTTCTTTGCAAAAAGTTTCCGTATCTAGTGAGCTATCAAAGCACAGGATTTGTTCCATTTCCGAATCCAGAAATGCATTAAGTCTAGACATGGCTGAGGAAAGCACAGAAGCCATTGCTTGATCTGCTGTATTTAGTGCTGCTCCAGCAAACCACCTTGCTTTATGGTCAACAGGCAGCTTATTCATAAGTAATTGAAATTGACTTTTATTCTTCACTGGAGAAGGAGC
>JAEZUI010000268.1 GCA_023421115.1 Bacillota bacterium
GAATTGTTGAGGGCGGTACAGGGCAAATAGAATTATATAGTACTGAAGTAGCTGCAACAGATGAAGTTAGCATTGGAAAGGAATATTAATATGGTTACAAATAATAATAAAGGGGGATATAATGAAAAAGGTATTAATGACAGCATCAGTTGCTTCAATGATTGATGTTTTCAATCAGGATAATATAGATATACTTCAAAATGATTTCGGTTATGAGGTACATATAGCATGTAATTTTGAAAACGGAAGCATGACAAGTCAAACTAGAGTAGATGAATTTCGTAAAGAATTGGAACATAAGGGAATAAAAACATATCATATCCCTATTCCTAGGAGTGTATTAGCAATAAAAGATATAGTTAAGTCACATAGATTAATTAAAAAAATCTTTAAAGTAAATAGATTTGAGATAATACATTGTCACTCACCAATTGGTAGTGTAGTCACCAGGTTTGCTAGTAAAAATCAAAGGAAATATGGAACAAAAGTTATATACACTGCGCATGGATTTCACTTTTTTGAGGGAGCGCCAAAAAGGAATTGGTTATTATATTATAATATTGAAAAGGCTTTATCAAGATATACTGATATATTAATTACTATTAATGAAGAAGATTATAAAAGAGCATGTAACAAACTAAAGGCAGGTTTGATTAAATATATTCCAGGAGCTGGTATTGATACTAATAAATTTTTTAAAACATCTATAAACATAGAAAAAATACGCCAAGAAATTGGAATTCCAAACGATGCTTTCTTAATACTTTCTGTTGGAGAACTTAACAAGAACAAGAATCATGAAGTAATAATCAATGCTATGGCAAGGCTGAATAATAGTAATATATATTACATAATATGTGGTCAGGGATCACTCGATGGATATCTAGTTAACCTAGCAAAACAACTTGGATTAATAAATAGAGTAAAGCTATTAGGATTTCGAAATGATATTGCAGAATTATGTAAAGCTTCTAATATATTTGCTTTTCCCTCTAAACGGGAAGGACTTGGAATAGCTGCTTTAGAAGCAATGGCTTCCGGATTACCAATTGTTACTTCTAATATACATGGAATTGTAGATTATTCAATAAATGGAGAAACTGGTTATAATTGCAAATCAGATGATATCAATGGTTTTGCAGAAGCAATTCAGAAATTGATGGAAAACGAAGAATTAAGATTCAGTATGGGACTTAGGAATATGGAAATAGTCAAAAAGTTTGATAAAGAAAACGTGAAAAATAAAATGAAGCAAATTTATAAAAACGCAAAATAATTATATAAAATAAATGAGTAGAGGATTAACCATGGAAGAACCACTTATAAGTGTAATAGTACCAGTCTATAATGTAGAGAAGTATATAATTAGATGCATTGATAGTATCATTAATCAAACATATAGAAATCTTGAGATTATATTGATTGATGATGGTTCGCCAGATAATTGTCCACAGATTTGTGATCATTATGTAGAATTAGATAACAGAGTTAAGGTAATTCACAAAAAAAATGGTGGGTTATCTTCTGCAAGAAATGCCGGTCTTGATATTATCAAGGGACAATATGTAACCTTTGTAGATAGTGATGATTTCTTGTCATATGAATATATTACTAAACTATATAGCCTTTGCAAGAATAACGATTGTCAGATTGCACAATGTTCCTTTGAAAAGGGAAGTGAAAGCGAATTTAGCATAACGAATGAGGTGATTAAAAATACGAAATATAATTATGTTGAGATTTTTAGTCAGAGATCTTATAAAGTAACCGTATGGGCTAAATTATATGATTCATCATTATTTTTAGATGTTAGATTTCCGATTGGTAAAATCAATGAGGATGAGTTTGTCACATATAAAGTTATTTATAAGGCCGATAATATTATGTTGACCGATGAAATATTATACTACTATTATCAGTCGCCTGACAGTATTATGAGAAATAATAATGAATATATAAAATTAGACTTCCTTGATGCTTATAATGAGAGAATCCAATATTTTAGAGAAGAAAAGTCAGTTCAATTAGTAGAAATTTCAATTAAGGAACTTTGCATACAACTTATGCTCTGTTATATTAAATGTAAAGGTATGAAAATAAATACAAATAATTCTTCTGAGTTATTAAAAAAATACAAACATTATTACTCTCAAATTACTCACAGTAGATGTATTAGTGCAAAAGAAAAGATGATATTATTTATATTTAAACTATTGCCACATTCAACTGCATATTTGGTTAATAAATTAAGATTAAGATAGGAATGAATATGAGAATTTTACTTATTACAGATGAAGTTTGGAATGATAAAACGAATGGAAATAATGTTCTATCGAACTGGTTTGATGGTTTTGATGCAGATTTTGCTAACATATATTGCAACCCAGGCATGCCTTATACTAAATGTTGTAATCAGTACTTTCAAATTACTGATACAATGATGTTGAAAAGTATCATTGGTAAGAAAAAAGCAGGTAAACTCTTTAAACTAGATGATTCTACTGTAGATGATAATGAGTTTTTGGGCGAAGAAGAGAATACAAAATTATATTCCAAGCTAAAGTCTATAACAACAGAATCCATGAGAGTGCTTAGAGAGATGATATGGTCTTATGGCAAGTACGATACCCAGGCGCTGCAAGAATTCATTGACGAGTTTAAGCCAGACATTATTTTTAGTCCAAGATTAGCTACCCTAAAAATTCTCAGACTTGAGAAATTAGTTTACGATATTGCTCAGGTTCCTATCGTTGCCTTCACAGGTGACGCAGAATATTCCATGAAATTGTTTCGTACATCCCCAGTGTTTTGGATCAAGCGATTAATATTACGTAAGAAATTCAGAAGAATGATGCCTAATTATTCTCTATATTATACCTTGTCTGATGAGCAATTAGAAGAGTACCAAACAGAGTTTGGAAACAAATTCAAAATTCTCAGAAAATGCGGAGACTTTGAAAAAAAATTGGAAGATAAGAAAGTTAATAAGCCAATTAAAATAGTTTATGCGGGTAAATTATATAGTAACCGTTGGAAGACTCTTGCAGAGATTGGTAAAGCATTACGACAAATGAATGTAACAGAAACAAAAATGATACTTGAGATTTATACGAGAGATAAATTAACAAAACAACAGATGAGTCTCTTGAATGACGGGAAGAATGTATATGTCAGGGGTTCGGTATCATCAGAGGAATTGATTGACATATACAAGAATGCAGATATAGCATTGCATGTGGAATCCTTTGATCTTCAGAATAGATTACTCACAAGAGTATCTTTCTCTACAAAAATTATTGATTGTTTAGAGAGTGGATGTGCGGTTATGGCAATCAGCTGGGATAAACATTCAGGTTATACATATCTGAAAAGCCAGGATGCTGCGTTTGTGATAAGTAGAAAAGGCGATATTTCTCTTGAATTAAAGAAAATTATAGAAACACCAGAAATAATAAATGAATATAGACAAAAAGCAATGAAGTGCGGGAAGCAAAACCATCAGAGAGAAAATGTACAAAAAATGTTGTACGAGGACTTTAAACATATTATAAATTTATCGGAGAATCATCAGTAGACGGTAAATTATTAATACCAATAAGATAAAGGAAAAAGACCATGCGAATCTTACAAATTAATGCAGTAAGTGGTATTAGAAGTACAGGTAGAATCTGCGTTGAAATTGCTGATTATCTGAATGACAATGGAGCAGAGGGTTACATTGCTTACTCTGAAGGGATACCATATGAAAAAGGTTATAAGATAGGTACAGCACTAGAAAAAAGACTACATGCACTTTTTTCGAGAGTTTTTGGCCTACAGGCTCATTTTTCAAGATTCGGAACCAAACATCTATTAAAATATATCGATAATCTGAAGCCAGATGTAGTGCATCTGCACAATCTTCACAGCAATTATATCAATTTAAAACTTTTAGCTAACTATTTAGCAAAAAATGATATACCAACAGTAATAACACTTCATGATTGTTGGTTTTATACCGGTAAATGCACACATTATACGGTTGATAACTGTTATAAATGGAAAACCTGCTGTAAGGACTGTCCAAGACTAAGAAATGACAATCCTAGTTGGTTTTTTGATTGCACAAAAAAAATGTATAACGATAAAAGAAAAATACTTAATGAAATCCGGAGATTAGCTATTGTAGGAGTATCTGATTGGATTACAAATGAAGCAAAAAAATCATATTTTACCTCAGATAAAATAATTACAAATATTTATAATTGGATTGATTCGAATGTTTTTCAACCAATAAATGTAGATGATATAAAATATAAGCTAAAATTGAAATCGAAATTTATTATAGTAGGCGTGGCAAGCGAATGGAGTAATGCGAAAGGGTTAGATAAATTTATAGAGCTTTCTAAGATGTTACAGGATGATATGACGATAGTCCTTGTAGGTAATATAAATATTAATACAAAATTACCTGATAACATATTGAATATTAAAGAAACTCATAATGTTGAAGAATTGATTAGCTATTATTCAATGGCTAACGTACTGATAAATATGTCATTTGAAGAATCATTTGGAAAGGTATCTGCTGAAGCGCTAGCATGTGGGACGCCAATTATTGTCTTTGATTCTACGGCAAACCCGGAATTGGTTGGTGATGGGTGTGGTTATGTAGTGGAGAAGAATGATATGACAGGTATAAGAAATGCTATATTTGAAGTTCATAAGAATGGAAAAGAAAATTATTCAAAAAAATGCATTGAATTTGCAAATACCAGATTTAATAAGAACGAAAGAATTAATAATTATGTAGAATTATATCAAAAACTGTTAGATAATAGTTAGGAGAATGGAATGGCCGCATATCTTATCAATATATGTCTATTAATTTTTTTTGGAATTACTTTATTAGCATATAAACCAACAAAGTTGAATAAAAAGGTATTTTGTATTTTAGCATCGATACAATGGATTATATTATCTGGTCTTAGACATGAAAGTATTGGTGCGGATACAATTGCATATAAAATAAGATTTGTCGATGTTGCAAATATAAGCTGGTCACAGTTAGGAAAAAATTTTATTGGGGTCTTATTTTTAGGGGTGAAAAATACAGAACCAAGTTTTGCGTTTATTGAAAAAATTATAAATATGATTATTCCTAATTATCAGATATACCTTATTATTATTGCTTTATTTTTTACTATTTTTTTAGGTTTATGGATATATAAGTATTCTTCAGAACCTTTTATAAGTTTCTTAATTTATTTTTGTCTATTTTCATCATTTTATGCATTAACAGGTATTAGACAGACTATTGTCACAGCAATGGTTCTATTTATTGGATATAAATTTATAAGGGAAAAAAAGTTTTGGCCTTTCCTGGTATTAACGATAGTAGCATTTACTATACATAAATCTGCTGTAGCCTTTTTCCCGTTTTATTTTATTGCTAATATGAAAATTACAAAAAAGTATATATCACTAGTGGCTATAGTGATTCCGATTTTATTTGTTTTTAAACATCAACTTATTTATTTTTTAGGAACTATAATGGGTTATAATCAATTTATCAGCCAATATGAAGGGGCTGGTACCTGGACATTTACTGCAATGTTTACAATTATAGCATTTGTAACAATATGGAGACATAAGGAAATAATAAAAAATAATCCATATGCTACTCATTATATGAATGCAACTTTTTTGGCATTCGCTTTTTTACCCTTAACATTTATAAATCCTTCAGCCATGAGAATTGTATATTATTATGCTTTATTTTTATTGTTATTAATACCGGATATATTAGATACCTTTAATAAAAGAGATAAAACAATTATTCTGTGTGTTGGATCAACATTGTTAATCGTATTATTTGCAAAAAACAATCCTCAGTACTTATTTTTCTGGCAGGTATTGGCTATTTGATAGTTGATATATAATTCACAGAATGAGGTATTTACTAGAGTGATAATATAAATGGAATATTGGAGGTATATTAATTTGTGGTTGTTGATAGATAGATTGAAAGAAAAATTTTTAAGGTTTTATCGTAGAAAAGTATTCCTTTCAAGAATCGGTTGTAAGAATGCAAAGAATTGTGTTGTTCTCGGCAAAGTAAACGTATTGGCATCAAATGTAACGATTGGAAATAATGTAACAATTTTTCCTGATGTTACGTTTTGGGGAGATGGTGAAATTGTTATTGGTAGTAATGTTGAAATTGGAAATAATACAATAATTTTTTCCTCTAAAAATGGTGGAGTAATAATGGATGATAATGTTTCAATTGCCGCACATTGTTATATTATTGACAGCGATCATGGAATAGAAAAAGATACATTAATAAGAGATCAAAAAATGTCTAGTGAAAAAATTACAATTGGAAAAGATGTTTGGATTGCAGATAATTGTACGATATTGAAAGGTAGTATCATAAATAATGGTGTAGTCATAGGAGCTAAGAGTTTAGTAAATAGTGAAATTGAAAGTTATGGTATTGCAGTTGGAGTACCTGTTAAGGTAATAAAAAAAAGGGTGTAAACGAGGTGCTAGATGAAAAAAAAAGCTGAAATTGATGTAGCTGTTTTATTGATTTTCTTTGTTAGAGACAAGCAGTTTGCGAAGGTATTTGAACAGGTTAAAATTGCCCGTCCTAGTAGACTATATCTATATCAAGATGGTCCGCGTGAGAATCGTAGCGATGATATGGATGTATTATTGCGATGTCGTGAGATTGCTGATGATATTGATTGGGAGTGTGATGTACATAAATTCTATCAAGAAAAGAACGTAGGATGTGATCCATCGGAATATATTGCCCAAAAGTGGATGTTTGAAACAGAAGAAATGGGAATTGTTTTAGAAGATGACGATGTCCCTTCTCAAAGTTTTTTTCCGTTCTGTAAAGAATTGTTGGAAAGATATAAAGATGATGAGCGAGTTCATATTATATGCGGAATGAATAATATTGGCGTTTCAAAAGATATAAGTACAAGTTATTTTTTTACAAAGAAAGGTTCAATCTGGGGTTGGGCAAGTTGGAGAAGAGTTCTAAATACATGGGATGGACAATATAGCTGGCTAGATGACCCAGAAAAGGTAGAGAAGTTAAGAAATGCATTTGACAATTTGGATGAATACAAAACTTTTCTTTTTGATTCAAGAAAGCACAAAGAAACCGGAAAGGCTCATTATGAGACAATTAATGCTGCCTCTCTATATTTTAACTATAGATTAAATATAGTTCCCAAATATAATATGATTTCCAATATCGGTGTTGGTGAAGAAACCACCCATGGTGCTAGTAGTATAAAGGTTCTTCCTAAGTATTCTAGAAGATTATTATATATGAAAACATATGATATTAAATTTCCAATGGATCATCCGAGTTATGTTATTCAAAATAAAGAGTATGAGAAAAACATGACATTAACCAAAAAGCAACTCTTTCTAAATAGGATGGAAGGGATTCTGTTAAGATTACGTTATGGCGATTTTCAAGGATTAATAAAAAGTACTAAAAAAAGACTTGGTAGGAAATAGATTAGGGGAAATGTTAATGAACAATAGTTCGACACAAATAAAATTTGGTGCAATGGTATCCTATTTCGCAATCTTTGTTAATATAGTATCAGGGCTGATATATACACCTTGGATGATTCGTGAAATTGGTCAAAATAATTATGGAATATATACATTAGCTATATCATTAATCAGTATCTTTTTAGTAGATTTTGGTATGAGTGAAGCAGTTTCTAAATATTTATCTAAATATAATGCAAACAATGATCAAGAAAGTGTAAATAACTTTCTTGGAATCGTTTATAAACTTTACGTTTTGATTGATGGAATTATATTAACCGCATTAGTAATTGCGTTCTTTCTTGTTGATTCAATATATGCAGAATTAACAGTAGCTGAATTGTCTGGCTTCAAGACTGTTTATATTATAGCAGCTACTTTTAGCATAGTTTCATTTCCATTTATTACTTTAAATGGTATATTTTCGTCTTATGAAAAATTTATACAATTAAAAATATGTGATTTATTCAACAAATTATTATCAATCCTATTAATAACAGCTTCGATCCTACTTGATTACGGAGTGGTTGCTTTAGTAATGGCAAATGCAATCAGTGGATTACTAATTATAGGGATCAAAATAATTATTTTAAAGCATATAACACCGATAAAGATAAATGTTAAATTTAAAAGTAAGTTGATGTTGAAAAGTATTGCTACCTTTTCGATATGGTCAACCATTACAAGTATCTCTGAACGTTTTATTTTTAATATAACTCCGACGGTATTAGGTGCTATGTCGGGTTCGATAAGTATTGCACTATTTGGAGTGGCAAGTACTCTAGAAGGTTATGTTTTTACATTTGCCAATGCAATAAATGGTATGTTTATGCCTAGAGTAACCCGAATGTTGGAAAATGAAAACTCCAAGGAGAATATTTTGCAGCTGATGATTAAGATTGGAAGAATTCAGCTCGCAATCATAGGATTAATAGAGGTTGGTTTTATCTCTATAGGTAGAGAATTTATTCTCTTATGGGTTGGTAAGGATTATTTGGTTACATATTATTGTACAGTTGTATTGACTTTACCAAGTCTAATATCATTAACTCAAGAAATTGCGAATATTACTGTGGTAGCATTAAATAAAGTGAGAATAAAATCTTATGTTTATATGAGTACCGCTTTACTTAATATAGTTCTCTGTCTTGGATTTTCATATTTTTGGGGAGCATTGGGA
>JAEZUI010000172.1 GCA_023421115.1 Bacillota bacterium
GTGTCGATGTTGGTGTCGATGTTGGTTGCGGCGTTGATGTTTGTGTTGATGTTGGTGTCGATGTTGGCGTTGATGTTTGTATTGATGTTGGTTGCGGCGCTGATGTTGGTGTTGATGCTGGTGCTGGATTGGATGGTATGTAAACGCCTGCTGGTTTTGATGTATTTGTTCGCTTTGAAGTAGGTGTAGCTGTTGGTGTTGCTGTTGGTGTTGCTGCTGTTACAACAACACCTGGCACTGTATTCTCAGATTCCTCAATTAGTTCTTTATTAACAACATCCAGCATTTTTATAGCTTCGGCCCTTGTACTAAGATTGAATGGCCTGAAAGAACCATCTTCATACCCTTTAATTATTTCATTTGAAGCTAGCGCCTTAATACTTGGTGATGACCACTCTGGAAAATCATCCGCATCAGTAAAGTTGATATCCTTATCACTCTTATTAACCACTTTTAAAAGATTTTGCACAAATACTGCTATTTCCTGTCTGCTCATCTCATTATTTGGCTTAAAAGTATTGTCTGGATATCCCTTTATATAATTATTGGATACAGAAGATGCTATAGCACTATAGTACCAACTACTACTGTCTAAATCCTCAAAACTGCAAGTTGCATTTTTTTCCATTTTGTCAAGTACATTTATGACCATAACAGTAAATTCTGCTCTTGTTATTATTCTGTCAGGTCTGAATAAATTATCACGATATCCATTTACCCAATTCTTCTCTAGAAATTTTTCAATAGAATCCCGGCACCAGTGTCCCTGAATATCCACAAATGTCTTAAAAGAGATTTCCGTTTCAGCTTTTACTACAGGCTTTGCACACGCCACATGAACCAGCATGAACATTACAATCATAATAGCTATTATTTTCTTTGTACCTTTCATATAAAAATTCCCCCTGTTAAAATAAAGTAAGTTTTATGTACTTATCAATTCTTAATAATTTTAAACATTTTCTAAAAGATTTACTTATATAATTTTTCTAAAAAAATTTTTTTGCACACTTTTCTATCTCAAACAATTTATTTAACTTTTCTATTTTATCACAGAATTATAGACTAGGATATAAAAAACAGTGTATATTCCTTACAAAAGCTCCCCTCTGTGGTAAGAAACTCTTAGCAACTATTGAATTTCTTAAGGAAGCAATATTTTACTTCTAAGTTTAAAAACCGAAATAATGTATTGTATCCAAAGCTTCGACCGCATAATTTAATTACTTATCAAGAGCAGCCCCCCCAAACTGCTTAATAAAGCCGTTTGAGGGCAAAACAAAAAACTGCCATTGTATCAACGACAGTCTTTTGATTTGGTGGAGACGAGGGTAATATAAAAAAACGCCACGCCACTACAACGGGCTAACTGGTTTGATCGGTTTGTGGCAGTGAAGGAGGTTTTTGAGGTCAATGGATAAAGGGAACAAATAACCTAACTTCTTTGGATAAATGAATTTTATTATTAATTTTTCCTGGCATCTCCCTGCTGTTAACGCTCAATTTTTAAGTAGATCATGTCAACCAGCTGTTTTCCATCTTCATATATCGGATGATCGTAGTGATCCGTAAAAAAATTCTTTATCCTGTGCGATTCTGTAAAGCCACAACTTTTATAAAAATTTAAAATAAATGCACAATCGCCCGTCCCGACAAGCAAAACCTTACAATCCGCATAATAGGACAGTACAAATTCTATCAGCCTTTTTCCATAACCTTTTCGTTGATAATCTGGATAAACGGCAATATTTTTAAGTTCATAAATTCCATCTGATTCTTTAGTCACAACACATTCGGCTTTCACTCCATCGTCATCCAAAACAAACATGTCTCCACGCTCAAGATATTTATCCACCATGCTTTCCTGTTCGTCAGCTAGCAATAGCAAGTCAATATAATCCTTCTTTCGCTCAAAAACTGGTTTTATATTCATAAGAATCTACCTCCTGGCCTTGATTATTATTAATTATTAAAAACAAAAAATTGCATAACTCATACTATCACCTTCTATTCATTTTTAATAACAGGTAACCATATTTCAAATCTATAATCGGGTGCTCTCTTATCACCTTGATACGGAAAATATTCAACATCGATTGTTTCGGCATACTTATAGCTTGATGTTGGCAGCCACTCACTAAAAATACGTTTCCATGCATCTGCCATTGCTATATTTACTGGGCCGTCCACTTCGAAAATAGCCCAGGTTGATTCGGGTATGATATAGCTGTTCATACCCTTCGGTGGTTCTTTATCACTAATACAAGCAATAGTATAGTCCACCTTTTCCTCACTTAACACTTGTATAAAACCGTGAACTCCTTTCGGATTACCATTTGATATACTCAGGATTTCTTCATAAATGCCATTCAAATAAATCTCGTTCCAAAACTTTGGAACAGCACTTTCGTCATCATTAGGTCCCTGAAAATTTCTTTTGATACCTACAATTTTAAATGCTTCTTTTTTCTCAATCCTATACTTCATCTCAGCATCTCCTTTTATAGAAATATGAAAGGTGATACGTGGGTAGGCTTTTAAGGATATCCCCGCGTTGCGCGCTATTGAAGGCAGTATCCCATGAACATTTTGAAATGCACGTGAAAAGGAATCTGGAGATTCATAACCATATTTAATGGCAAGGTCAATAACTTTAGTATTGCTGTTTTGCAACTCAAATGCAGCTAATGTCATTCGTCTTCGCCGAATATATTCTGAACCCCAAACATCAGCTAATCTTTTCTGGAGCTGCTCTTCAAAATACTGCTCTGTCAAAATAGAACCACCATTTTTCAAGCGTTCATCGTCCATAGCAAATCCTTTAATTGTGTAATCCTTCACAATCTGATTCGCCCATTTACGGAATTGTACCGCACGTTCATTGTTCACTTTAAAACCCACGGCAAAAATCATTTGTAGATTATAATGTTCCACTTCACGAGAAACCTGCCTGTTGCCTTCAGATTGAACTATTAGAAATTTTCTAATAGTTGCTTCCTTAACCAGCTCCATATCATCAAAAATTTTCTTAATATAATAGTTTATTGTCGGTATTTTCACGCCATACAACGTTGCCAGCATCCTTTGTGTAAGCCAGATATTTTCGCCTTCATAACGCATTTCAATACTTTGTGGATCATCGCCTGATGCTGCAACATATCTTCTGTAGTTGCCTCATAAGCTTACTAGTTAAGTTCATAAATAGCATTTTAAAGTTTGATAGGGGTAGTCTGTACTTTTTTAGTGACTCATCATATATAAGTTTCACAGTAAAATGTACTGAACAATCACTGACCACCAGTAAAACGGGTGGTTTGCTCAGCCCTATAAGGGCATGTTACCGGCCAGTGCCTAAAGGTAAGGCTATGGCATCACCTTTTTATTTATCGCCGATATCCCCTTTAAGGTATCTTGCAAGCTCCCTATCAAACTGAGAAATATATTCACGATCTTGTTTCACCCTGAACTTCTCATATTCCACCTCTGCTTTCGCCATGGCAAGCTTATGAGAAATGGCTCCTGCATTCTCCAGTATCTCACTATCTGAAAAAGCAAGGAACTTATTAATGTAGCCAAGCCAGTCCTTCATCTCCATCGTCTGATGGTTCAGTGCTCTAAACTCTGCAAAATCAATAAACATAACCACTAGATGGTTGAGCCTGTCTATCTCATTTTGATTCAGGTAATTCTTGGCTATCTTTGAGTCTGATTTCAAAACCTTACCATCAGGCGCATTTTTCCATGTGGTAAGCCCCATAAAAGTTTTCTCACCATCTGCCCGGTTATAAATAATTTCTGCTGCCGTTTGTCCCGTTATGGCAAAGTGCATCTTGTTCTGCACAACTTTATAGAAAAGTTTTGTTTCTTCAGCGTTCTTATTATAATCACTGCTGCATTGTTCAAAGATATCTGTAATTTTCTGATAAGCTCGCCTTTCACTGGCCCTTATCTCACGAATCCGTTCAAGGAGCTCATCAAAATAGTCTTTTCCAAAAGGTCTTCCGTTCTTTAACATTTTGTCATTAAGCACAAAACCTTTAAGTATAAACTCTTGTAAAGTCTTTGTTGCCCATTTTCTAAACTGCGTCGCTTTCTTGGAATTTACTCTGTATCCTACTGAAATCACTGCATCTAAATTATAGAACATGATTTCCCTTTCAACCCGTCGTTTTCCCTCTAATCGAACTACCCGGAAATTCCGGATAGTTGACTTTTCATCTAACTCTTCACTTTTATAAATATTCTTTAAGTGTTCATTTACAGTTCGAGAATCAACATCAAAAAGTTCAGCCATAGATTTTTGCGTCAGCCAGAAATTTTCATCAGCAAAATAAACATCTACATTTTGAGTTCCTTGCTCTGTAGAATAGAGGATGATTTTTTCCTCTTGCACGATGTAATTTTTTTCGTTATCGTTATCCTTCTTCATTTGAAAACCTCACAATCCTTGAAACATGCTTGCTTCCGTTTTATAAACAAACAAGAACATATGTTTATTATAAATACTATAACATATTTCCAATAAAATCAAGCTTAAATCATTTACTATATGCGTTATTTTCCTCAAAAAAATTATCTCTTTTATCCTAATTTCTTAAAAACTATGCTTTTATTTCTGTACCATCTTTAAAGCCGAACAGCAATCTACCATCCTGCATTATCTTGACTTGCTCGACCGCCAATGCCCACAGCCTATTGTCAAATTCCTCTAATATCAGCGGGCGTGATTCAATGCCTTTGATAAAGGTATCAAGTATCAGAGCTTTGTTCTGGCGTCATTGATACAATTTTATTTCCCCTCGATTGTTGCTGGGGCTTAGTTTCCTTGCTTATAATATGAAAAGAGCAATAAATATAGTTGGAGTTAGGAAATTAATTGAGGCAATATAATAGGGTTGGAATTAAAAAAGATAAATTCATAAAAAATAGCGGCAAAATTTAGACGAAATTAAAACAGTATTTGATAAACACGAATATTCGATTAACATGATTGTATTCGATTTGTTAAAAAAGTTCAAGTTTAAATCATTAATTTGTAATTGTGGTTTTTCGAAAGCTTCTGGATATAAAGTTAGTGAAATAGTAGTATTAATGCTGGTTTTACCTTTGATGCTTCTAAAAAGTGTACATTCATTGTATAAAAGCGAATACGCAAAAGCTGCAGAAATGAAACGGGATACAATTTATCGACTAAAAAATAATGAAAACATGCCGTGGAGAAGGCTTTTATACTCAGTAGCAAAGAGATTTCAACAACTAGTAAACCCACAAAAGTATGTTGATCCAAATTCAGCATTTATAATTGATGATACACCTGATATGAGAGTGGGATACAATATTGAAAACATCTCTATAATTCACAACCATGTTTTAGGTAAGAAGGGCTCTGTTCCAGGGTTTAAGAACCTTATGCTAGGATACTATGATGGCAAGAATATAATACCAATTGATTTCAGTATACGCAAAGAAAAGGCGTTACCGAAGTCTAAAAAAAAGTCACAATTCAAGAAGGACTACAACAAAAATTCAAATGGTGCAAAACGTAGAAAAGAGAGTAATTTAGATAAGATAACAAATTCATTAAATATGATCAAAAGAGCTGTTAAGAATGGCTTTAAAGCTAAATATATACTAAATGATAGTTGGTTTACAAGTAGAAAATATATTAAGACTATAAGAAGCATAAAGGATGGTGGTATGCACTTAATAGCAGGAATAAAACGTGATAAGCGTAGGTATAACTACGATGGTCTTGATTTGAACGGAAAGGAACTCATAAATAATTTGAAAACTCAAGGTAAAGAGAAGCGAAACCGCAAGTGGAATGTAAGATATTTTGAGGTTACTGTCAATTATGATGGCATTGGAGAACTCTTTCTACTGATTTATATTTGTATAGTCATAATGCTGTTAACACTTGTTTTACTAACTTATATTTTCAACTAATAAGAATATGTGAAAGATATTCAACAAATGGATAATTCTATATTTCTAAGAAATATCCTTTAATAAATATAAAAATAATATCATAAAAAATAAATTAATCTGCTAAGTATTCTTGTCATTTTCCGAAACGTCTTTATATAAATTTGAATAACTTGGTTATCGTATAATAGAAAGTGTTGCAAATGTGAAAATTGGAAATTAAATTTTAAATTGAACTGGATTGTGACAAATTAAGAATATAAATTGAGGAGTTTTGATTAAACTTGACGCAGTCTGTATAAAAAAAGAAGTTGCATTTCTTTTTGAAACGTAACTTCTCCTGTGGAACCATAAATTTTCCTTTTCCAAAAGGAAGCATATCTTTTCAAAACGGAAAATTTATGGGTATTGCAACAACTTTTTATCAATTGATGGTAGTTAATATGGTGGAGGCGAGGGGAGTCGAACCCCTGTCCGAAACTATATCCACAAGAACTTCTCCGGGTGCAGCCCTTATTTTAAAATTCCCTCATTGCAACGCCCAAGGGCAGGCTGTGCAATTTGGTAGCTTCATAAATTCGGATCAACCTCAAAGCTTTGGCTGACCAGTTCTAGAGTTTAACCTTCCTACTCAAAAGGCCTGACTTAATGACGCCAGCTACCCAAGGTGCAGGAACCCTGGACTGACGGGCCGCCTAATTAGGCAGCAGCTAAAGCGAAATTATCGTTTTTAGCGTTTAATTTTAGTTTCTCGTTTTTTAAGAGGCCAACGAGAATCCTCTACCCGCTATTCAAGTCTCAACAATCCCGTCGAAACCATTACGCCCCCATATATAAAGTTGTCAAGTTACCTATTGCTTTCTTTCATCTTTCTGTCAATCTCTCTCATTGCGTCCTTCTTTGCTAAATCTTCCCTCTTATCGTACAACTTCTTACCTTTTCCAAGACCTAACTCAAGCTTTACCTTGCCGTGACGAAAGTATAATTCGATAGGAACTAAAGACATTCCCTTTTGCTGTATTGAGCCTATAAGCTTATTAATCTCAAACTTGTGCAGCAAAAGTTTTCTATCTCTTAAGGGGTCTTTGTTGAATATATTTCCCTGTTCATAAGGACTTACATGCATACCAAAAATGAAGACCTCTCCACCTTTAATAATTGCATAGCTTTCCTTAATAGTGACCTTCCCCTGACGGATAGATTTTACTTCTGTACCCGACAAAACAATACCTGCCTCAAAAGTCTGCTCAATAAAATAGTCGTGTCTGGCTTTTTTGTTTTGTGCAATTGTCTTTTTAGCTTCCTTAGACATAGAATTACACCTTTTGTCAAATTATTTCTTAGATAAAAATACCCCTTCCACTGAAAGGGTGTTGTTATCAAAAATTCTTACTGCGTCTATTAATTATATCACCTTTTAAATCTATGTCAAGTTCTTTGAATATTTTGTAATTATATTACACTTTCTTCTAGTGCTATGGTCCTATACTAATAGGTACTATTTACTATTGTTTTACCCATTAAAATATAATAAGATATTGCATGAAGCACAGCAATTCTATTCAAGTAATCCATTAATAGTTTAATACATTATTACTGTAAATATAAGGTTGTTTATTGAACACCTAGCTAACTATTGAAATTTATTCATATTTATATACAACTTTGTACATAATGCTTACTCCCCAATTTCACCCATTTTATATGGGTTCTTTTTTTATAATTTCTTAAGCTTTTCAAGCACCTCGTTTGGCACAGATAAGTTGCCTTTTCCTTTCCCTATTTTTATGTCCGGCTTAAATATCCCATGAAAATCACTTCCGCCTGTGGGTATTATATTATGCTTTATGGCAATTCTTAAAAGATTGCCCGTATCGTCCCCTGAATTCTCAACATAATATGTTTCAATTCCTTTAAGCCCAACTTTTACAAGTCTCTCAACAAGCTCATCCAACTTCCCCCAGGTCAAGTAAAGAAATATCGGGTGAGCAATTACAGGTATTCCTCCGGCTTTAGTTATGGCTTCCACGCACTCCTCCGGAGTCATTTTATCTTTCTTAACAAAAGCCGGTTTACCGTCGGAAATATATTTATCAAAGGCTTCTCGAATGCTTTTGACATATCCTTTTTTCATTAAAACACTTGCCATGTGGGGTCTTGCTACAATATTGCCTTTAGCTTCTGCCCGAACCTCTTCCATAGTTATATCAAAACCTAAGCTTTTAAGTTTTTCAACCATTTTTGGGTTTCTCTCATCCCTGCTAAGCCTAAGGTATTCTAAAGTTGACTCCAAATTTTTATAAGTATTTCCAAAAAAATATCCCAAAATATGCATTTCGGGATTGAAGTCAACACTTGTTTCTACTCCTGCAATCACCTCAATTCCGATCTTTGCACCTTCATCTAGAGCTTCCTCAACACCGTCTATTGTATCATGATCGGTAATGGCAATTGCTGCTAAGCCACTCTCTTTTGCGTGTCTCACCAGTTCTCTTGGACTCATGCTGCCATCGGACGCAGTCGAATGAGTATGTAAATCTATAAGTTTATTCATCTTACTTCCTCCATAAACAGTCTCACACCGTTGTTAAGACTATCTAACTTCCTACTCTTGGATACCGAAAAAACCTGATTCGATAATGTTTTCAAAATATGAGAATAGGAAGTTATTTTTTCGTTATTCAAAGTATTTTTCTATTCCAAACATAGCGTTGGCGGAAACTTACCGGCATAAGCCAACTCCAGTACTTTAGCAAGTATTCTTAAAGAAGTACACGCTTCCTCTGTTGTTATAATTCCTTTTTCCATCGCCTCTGCAACTTCCTCTACATCTAAAACCATTACAGAGCCGTCGGGCATTATTTTTACGTCGAGAAGCAAATCTGTCAATGTGTATTTATCCGCTTCCTCATCATAATCTACATATATAATATCACAATACCAATATTTAAATTCACCGGATGGTCCTAAAAATTTACTGACTTTATAACCTTCCTTTAAAAAAGTATAGGACATCCCCCCGGAAATATCCGATCGTCTTTTGATGGGTTTCCATCTAGTTACCAGCAAATCCTCACCTCTTGATATAAGCTCATCTCCTGATATATCAACTGTTTCAAAAGGAATATACCGTTTTCTCAATACTGTAGGTTTCTTCATACTAGTCTCCTGTCAAAAAAAGTTTTTATATTCAAATCTGCAAACTTCCAATGCCCATCTTTTTATTAATTATATATCAATCAACTGTTTTTGAAAACTCAAATTTACTGGCTATAATATTTCCCGTATTCTTCCACAGCAAGGTTTACAGTGTTATAATGTATTAGCGCCCAGCAACAAAATTAACTGTAAAATGCGTTCAACCATTCTTGTTAGGAGGAGAAAGTTTTGAATTCTAAAAGAACAAGAACCTGTAGTAATTGTCTCAAAGGAACTGCAATTACTATCAATAATGATATACTTTGCATAGAAAAGGGAGTAGTGTCCTCAGACTATGTCTGTGCAAAACACAGATTTTTACCTGAGTTTAAATCCATTAAGCGGAGAATAAATACTTGTTTGGACTGCGAAAACTTTATTGTCTTTGATACAACTCATATAGAAGAAAGGGCCTTTGGAATATGTCAGCTATTTACCGTAAGAAAATACGACGGGAGAAAGAAAAACGCCTGCTCAAAATTTGTGAAACGCAGCAAACTTGAAGTTTCATAAAACCTATGGAAATATTTATTTTTTGAAATTACCTAATATTTATCTGTAAACTATCCGATAAAAAAGTAGAGTTGTTTTATTTTAAAATATCACAATTAGGTTTGGAGGTTTACAATGCGAGTGAGCGATATTTTCAGTCAAAAAATAAATGAAATACAAAGCAGAGTGCCGGTCAAAATGAAGACCGCAAATACAAAGGAAACATCCTTTGAGGATATTTTAACAGGCACTGAGGATGTCGTTTCCATCAATAATGCTATAATAGAGCCTACAAAAAAGTCTACTAAAACGATATCAAATGCTGTAGATAAATTCGGAAACGACAGATCTGCCGATGTTGCAAGAGCTAAAAATTCAAGAGCAGCAAGCAAATCATATATACCTGAGAGCAAATCCGAACAAATGGACATAATTAATTCTAGTATCGAAAAAGCCTCTCAAAAGTATGGAGTAGACGCTCATTTGATTCGTGCTATTATAAAACAGGAATCAAGCTTTAATCCTAAGGCTCTGTCTCATTCAGGTGCTCAAGGCTTGATGCAGCTAATGCCCGGTACGGCAGATGCTCTTCGCGTCACCGATCCATGGAATATTGATCAAAATATAGACGGCGGTACAAGATATATAAGGGACCAGCTTAAAACCTTTAACGGAGACATAAAGCTTGCCCTAGCTGCCTATAATGCTGGACCCGGCAGTGTAAGAAAGTATAATGGAATACCACCATATAATGAAACACAGAACTATGTAAAAAAAGTTGCCGAATACTACAGCATGTATAAAGGTGCTCAATAACAAAAAGCCCTAGAGCACCCCAAGGCTTTTAACTTTTTCACTCCAACTTTTTTAGCCTTCTTAAACTCTCAAGGTATATCTACAGGAATCTCAAGCACTGTCACGATTTCATCAATACTTCTTCCTAAAAGGTCTCTTCTCCTATTGTCAAACATAATTGGAGGAATTACTATCAAATCAGGTTTACCCTTTTGTACTATGTATGCTTTTGCCCTATCTATAATATCTTGTACGGTAAGTAACCCTGCACACTTTATCGTTCCTCCAAAAAAGGCATTATGAGCTTTTATAACATCATAGTTAAAAGTAAATCCTCCAACCTCAAAAAGACTCTCTAAAACATTATAAGCAAGCTCAGAGGTTATAAAAAGCACCTTATTACAGTTATGTCTTTCCACAACTCGCCTTATTCTATCCGTTTCATCGGGATCTATATCGTACAGCACAATAAAACCCGGAGCAGTATTCTTATCTTTTTTAAGTCTCAACTTTAATTTTTTATCGCCTCTGATTATGTCCAATTCAGGGTTTCTTAAACGAAAAACCCTATTGAAAGCGTCAACTCTTGTTAATACCTTCTCATTTGCTACTCTTTCAATAATATCGCCTTCTAAAATTCCGGCTTCCTTAGCCGCTGATTTATCCACAACACCTTCAACCCTTGCTTTCAAATCAAAAATATACGAAGGCTCAATAATTACTGGTATACTGTATTTAAGCTTGAGCTTTGTGACATACGAGTGGACTTCGCTATATAATGAGTCCAATTCAAGGCTCTTTCCCGTTAAATATGTATACCCAGGCAAAAATAATCGAATTGAACCAGCACCATTTCTGTCTAAAAAATCTACCATTTCTTCAATATCTTCATACCCCATAAATCCCGGATCAAAAACAGCACTTGCACTATAGCTAATTCTGCCTTTAAGCAGCAAAAGTTTTTCCTTTATATTATCCGGATTTTTTAAGCCTAATACTGACCTCCTCTTTTCGTCTCGCAGGCTGTTCACCGACACATTAAGCTCTATACCCCCAAGCTCTGACAGCCTTTTTACCAACTCTTCCTTTAGTAAAATTCCATTTGTAGTTATCTGTATATGAGAATTTTTATACTTTCCTCTCACCATTTCCACGATCTCAATAAAATCTTTATGAAGAAGAGGCTCTCCTTCAATAATTCTAGTTGCCGACTCCCCGACTATTATTTTTCTATCCGGGGACAAAAATTCTATAATTTCCTTAAAATCCTCAATCTCAAGTTTGTCAAGCTTATAAACCTCAACCTCTTGAGGGTTCTGTTTATGACTGCAAAAAACACAGGCTGTGTTACATGCAGAAATAATAGGAAGAATGTTGGTTTTATATACTGTACTTATTATATAATCTTTTGTTGCAGTTCTCATAATCCACCCTTTTAGACCCTTTTTAAGATAGTTCCACCTGTGAAATAGGATTGAAGCTTTATGGAAGTAACCTATTTCACAGCTCAAGATAGTTTACAAAAAATCATAGTAAATCTTAAGATTTTGCATTTAAATTTTAACTTTTTTAGTACTTGTACATATTTTAATCCACAATATCCACAGTGTTATCCACAGTCCCCACCATAGATTTTATAAGGCTTAGCGAATTATTTCCACATTATTCACATAAAAAATTTCAACAGCATTGGGTATAATTCGTCAAATTTTTCATAGGACTTTTGTACTATAAAAAATTAATTTTGTAATATAAAATTACGTAAACAAACCATCCGTATAATTTTAATTTTCAGGTAAGTTCGCTTGAAATAACTGGTATCAGTAGAGTGTAGCGTTTTGCTCTTTAGCTTTTGTAAATCGCCTCAAATAAAGCCTTTCGGAATTTCTTAGTTGCTTTTGTATATTAAATTAGGAAATATTTAATGAATAATTTCCTAAAATTTATGCCACATTTTCCCAATTTCTATTAGTAAACCTAAAATATTTGGAAATAACTAAAATCTGTGGATAAGATATAGTTATCCACAGATTTTAGTCTATATTCTTTCTCCAAGTTTTAGCCCCGGTATTGCATTTAAATTCAAATCCGATACATTTCCTCTTACAAATTCATAATGAGCTGCACAAGCAATCATCGCTGCATTGTCTGTGCACAGAATCGGACTTGGATAATATACTTCAAGTCCCTCCTTGTCTGCCTGCACCTTTAGTAATTTTCTAAGTTCCGAATTGGCTGCCACACCACCTGCTAATGCAACTTTTGTTGAATTTACCTGTTTTGCTGCGGAAATCAAGTTTGTAACCAATACATCCACAACTGCAGACTGAAAACTTGCACACAAGTCTTGAATATTATACTTTTCACCTTTTTGCTCAAGACTGTTCAAATAGTTTAATACTGCTGTCTTAATACCGCTAAAACTAAAATCATAACACCCTTTTTCAAAGTGTACCCTAGGAAAGTCAATTGCTTTTGGATTACCTTCCTTAGCTGTTTTGTCAATCAAAGGACCACCTGGATAGCCCAACCCAACTGCCCTTGCCACTTTGTCAAAAGCCTCACCAGCCGCGTCGTCCCTAGTTTTACCAAGGATTTTAAACCTGTCATAAGCCTCCACATGTACAATATGACTGTGACCTCCTGATGCAACAAGGCAAACAAAAGGTGGTTCCAACTCTTTATGCTCTATATAATTTGCTGCAATATGACCTTCAATGTGGTGAACTCCCACTAAAGGCTTGCCCCATGCAAAAGCAATTGCCTTAGCAGCTGATAATCCTACAAGTAATGCCCCCACAAGTCCCGGTCCATATGTTACGCCTATAGCATCAATTACCTCCGGTGTTATTCCAGCCTCTTCTATAGCCTGATTAATTACAGGTATAACTAGCTCAACGTGTTTTCTAGATGCAATCTCAGGCACCACACCACCATATTTTTGGTGAAGGTCCACCTGCGAAGATATAACATTTGACAGTACTTCACGTCCGTTTCTTACCACCGACGCTGAAGTTTCATCACAACTTGACTCAATTCCAAGAATAATTTTATCTGTCACTTTCAACACCTGCTCACCTAAAATTTTTTATAATCACCTAAACAAATATAGCATATCACAAATATTTTATTTCGAGAAGCATAGTCGAATCAACATTGTGCACAAAAAAAGAAATGAGTTAGCTTTTGCCACCTCATCCCTTTAATTAATATTGAACTCAGTTTCATATTCTACATTAAAAATTCTTGTTCCATAGACAGATGCACCTAAGTTTTATGCACCAGATGCACTCAATACATTTACAGGTTTGCCCTGTATCGAGATTTTCTCTGCCTCTCCCTTTTCCTTTTTGCCGAATACAATTTCCGTAACTTCAAATATGTCCTCAACAGGTATCACTTCAATATCCATTGCTTCAAACAGCTCCTGCCAATTGTCCTTTGCTATTATTACCTTCTTAATACCTGCATTCATCGCAGCTTCAACTTTTGAAATTACTCCACCTACAGGCTTGACTTTTCCACGTATTGATATTTCTCCAGTCATTGCAATTTCGCTGCTTATGGGAAGATTATTTATGGCAGAGTACACTGCAGTAGCAATGGCAATACCTGCTGAAGGCCCATCAATAGGTACACCTCCAGGAAAATTCAAATGTAAGTCATAGTCTCTATACTCTATATCAAAAACTCTTTTTAAGACCGTCAACACATTTTCAACAGATGCTTTTGCAGTGCTTGTCCTTCTTAATTTGTGCCCCCTACCATCCATCTCTTCCTCTTCAATTATACCTGTAATTTTTAAAGTTCCTTTACCGCTTATAGTTTTAGTAGCAGCAACTTCAATATCTAAAACTATACCTGTGCTATTCCCAAATACCGCTAACCCGTTAATGCAACCTACCTGCTCATCCTTATCCACTTTTTTATCTGCACGGGGGTTGTACTTTCCAAATTCAATCACCCACTCTATGTCCTTCCTTTTTATTAGCTTTCCCTCCTCAACTAATGCGACCCCACCGGCAATTTGAACTATATTTACTGCATCCCTGCCACTCTGTGCATATTTGGCTATCAACTCATCTCCGCCTTCTTCCAGCAGAAAGCCTCCCTTTTGTGCTGCATTTTTTGCAATTTCCTTTACCTCTCCTGCTGTAAGTGGCCTAAAATATATCTCTACGCATCTCGACCTTATTGCTGCTGGCAGTTCATCCGCAGTTCTCGTTGTAGCCCCTACTAGCCTGAAATCGGCAGGTAAACCCTTTTGAAAAATTTCATGTATGTGGGAAGGAATATTCTTATCCTCCGAGCTATAATATGCACTCTCTAAGAAAACTCTTCTGTCTTCTAACACTTTAAGGAGTTTATTCATCTGTATCGGATGCAACTCTCCTATTTCATCTAAAAATAGTATTCCACCATGAGCTTTTGTAGCAGCTCCCGGTTTTGGCTGTGGAATACCTGCAACTCCATATGCGCCTGCACCTTGGTATATGGGGTCGTGTACCGAACCAATCAGGGGATCCGCTATTCCTCTTTCATCAAACCGCAATGTAGTTGCATCTACCTCTACAAATTTAGCCTCTTTTTTAAAGGGTGAAATGTTATTTCGTTTAGCTTCCTCAAGAATTACCCGTGCTGCAGCAGTTTTGCCTACCCCAGGCGGTCCATATATAAGTACATGTTGAGGATTAGGACCGCACAAAGCCGCCCGAAGTGCCTTAAGCCCCTGTTCCTGTCCAACTATCTCCTTTAAATTAGATGGTCTTGTACGCTCCGATAACGGCTCTGAAAGTTTAATTTCCCGAAGCCTCCTTAGTTTATCCATCTCCTTCTTTGATTCTTTCTCAATGGCACTTTTGTTCCCTTGCTGCGATTTTAGCATATTAAAAAAATAAAGTCCTATGACAATTGAGAAGAATAGCTGTATTAAAAAGAGAGTGCTTGTTAGCATTTTTTATCCTCCTAAGATGTAATTTTTGCAATTGTAACTGTAATAATTTTTAGGTTATAAATATATTATTGACTATGTTAGCCATTTTATCCTGAGATTTTTAAATGGTATGCATTTTCTTGAGATCTATTATTTTACAATTAAAATTTATGCCCTTCGGCTTTGACACTTTTTAGATGACATTAAAAAAAGTCCGGCAAGTAAGCATAAAGGCTTCCATGACGGACTTTTTTTGTTAATATTTATTATATTAAACCCAAATATATTTAAATTAAACTTTTAAAAACTATTTTTTTAGTTAAGAAGCCGATTCCTTCTTAACACTTGACTTTTTTTTAACTGTTTTTTTCATTGACTTCTTGTTCTCATTAACAACTATTGCAGGCTGTGAGTTTTTAGATACGGTATCCCTTGTAACAGTGCATTTCTCAACATTCCCCATAGTAGGAATATCATACATAACTTCAAGCATAATTTCTTCAATTATGGCTCTAAGCCCTCTTGCACCGGTATTCCTTTCAATTGACTTCTCTGCAATTGCTTCTAATGCACCCTCTTCAAATTCCAATTCAACATCATCCATCTCTAACAGCTTTTTATATTGTTTTACAAGAGCATTTTTCGGCTCTGTCAATATCTGTATCAAAGCCGCTTTATCAAGTGATTGTAATGATACCATAATTGGCAGACGTCCTACAAACTCAGGTATAAGCCCAAATTTCAATAAATCCTGCGGATATATGTGCGTTAAGATTTCTCCAACATCTATCGTCTTCTGACTTTCTATTTTAGCACCAAATCCCATTGACTTTTTGCCTATTCTGTTTTGTATGATTTTATCGATTCCATCAAAAGCTCCACCGCAGATAAACAATATATTAGTGGTATCAATCTGAATGAACTCCTGATGAGGATGTTTTCTGCCACCTTGCGGAGGCACAGAAGCAACTGTTCCCTCAAGAATTTTAAGTAATGCCTGTTGTACACCTTCACCACTAACATCTCTTGTAATTGATGGATTTTCGGACTTTCTAGCAATTTTATCAATTTCATCAATGTAGATTATACCCTTTTCAGCCTTTTCAATGTCGTAATCGGCAGCTTGTATTAGCTTTAAAAGAATATTTTCAACATCTTCCCCAACATAACCCGCTTCAGTGAGCGATGTAGCATCAGCAATAGCAAAAGGTACATTGAGTATTCTTGCAAGCGTCTGAGCTAAAAGAGTCTTTCCAGAACCTGTAGGACCGAGCATTATAATATTACTCTTTTGAAGTTCTACATCCGAACCCTTAATCTCAGTGTTTATTCTCTTATAGTGGTTATATACTGCAACAGACAAAGACTTCTTGGCAGATTCCTGTCCAATTACATACTGATCCAATATTTCCTTAATCTCGGCCGGTTTGGGCACATCGTTAAGTTCGGTATCAGTTCTTGCTTCCTCAAACTCTTCCTCAATAATCTCTGAACAGAGTTCTATGCACTCATCGCATATATAAACTCCAGGTCCAGCTACCAACCTTTTCACCTGTTCTTGAGTTTTGCCACAGAAAGAGCATTTTAGCTGCTTCTTCTCATCATATCTGGACATCCTACCACCTCGTTTATTTTCTTCTTTCCATTACTTCGTCTACCAATCCATAGGCTTTAGCTTCATCAGCTGACATAAAAAAGTCTCTTTCCGTGTCTGCTTCGATCTTCTCTAAAGGCTGCCCTGTTCTATCACTCAAAATCTTGTTCAATCTGTCCCTGGTTTTGAGTATGTGCTCTGCATGTATTTTGATTTCTGTTGCTTGACCTCTAGTTCCACCTAGTGGTTGATGTATCATTATTTCACTGTTCGGAAGGGCAAATCTTTTTCCTTTTGCTCCAGCTGCTAAAAGGAATGCTCCCATACTTGCAGCCAGACCGATACATATTGTTGAAACATCCGGTTTAACATATTGCATTGTATCAAAAATAGCAAATCCTGATGTAACAGAACCTCCCGGACTATTTATATAAAACTGTATATCTTTATCCGGGTCTTCAGCTTCAAGAAATAACATCTGTGCAATTATAAGACTTGCCGTAACATCGTTAACTTCATCACTTAAAACAATTATCCTATCTTTTAATAGCCTAGAAAAAATATCATAGGAACGTTCTCCACGGTTTGTTTGCTCAACTACCATTGGCACAAGACTCATAACAATGCCTCCCTCTGTTCACCTTTATTCTTATTTAATTATTTCTTCCCATAAATTTTCTAAATTAAACCTATAGATACTTATTATCAAAAATCATTTTACTTTTTATAAGATACCATATATATATACATATGCGCATTGAACTCAAATTTTATTATAATAATTTGAGTTCAATATATCCTAAACTATTTTTGCATTTTCAACCATTAAACCAATAGTTTTTCTTATTTTTATAGTATCTTTAATATATTCTATATCATTTTTCTGCAAATGTTGCTTAAATTGTTCCAGATCTTGCTGATAATTTTCTGCAACCTTCATCAACTCTTCATTAAACTCATCTTCAGTTGCCTGAATATTTTCCGCTTTACATACAGCATCAAGAACAAGCTGAGTCTTAACCTCTGCTTCAGCTCTCTTTTCAAACTGGCTTCTGAAATCTACATAGCCCATATCCATAATGCTAAGATATTTTTCAAGATCTAGTCCCTGATGGCGTAGTCTTGAATCAAAATCCCTGATAAGATTGTCAATGTGTTTTTGTATCATTACATCAGGTATATCCACAGTTGAATTCTCATTTACCTTATTTATTATCCTGTCTTCTGTCTCATGTTTTGCCTTATGCTCTGCAGCTTCTGTAAGTTTCTTTCTGATATCGCTCTTATATTCTTCAAGAGTATCAAATTCACTTATATCTTTTGCAAATTCATCATCTAAAACAGGCAATTCTTTAATTTTCACATCGTTAATTATAACTTGAAACAGTGCTGCTTTTCCTGCAAGCTCCTCGCTCGAGTAATCCTCTGGGAATGTAACATTTACCTCTACATCATCTCCAGGTTTTGCTCCCATAAGCTGCTCCTCAAAGCCCTCAATGAAATTCCCAGAACCGATTTCAAGTCTGTAACCGCTTGCTTTTCCACCTTCAAAAGGAACTCCATCAATAAAACCTTCAAAATCTAAATCCGCGATATCGCCTTTTTCAATACCTCTATCTTCAACAGTAATCAATCTTGCACTTTTTTCAGCTATTTTTTCAATTTCTTTATCAACATCATCCTCGGTTACCATAGCCTTTACCTTTTCAACTTCAACACCTTTATACTGACCTATTGTTACTTCAGGCCTAACAGTAACATCTGCAACAAAAATAAGATTTTGACCTTTTCCGATTTGTTTAATATCAATATCAGGCCTGTCCACAGGATGAATATCATTTTCTTCGACTGCTTTGTCGTAAGCTTCAGAACAAACTATATTTATAGCATCTTCATAAAGAACCTCTTCACCATAATGTCTTTCTACAATACTTCTTGGAGCTTTACCCTTTCTAAAGCCGGGTACATTAAACCTCTTCACGTTTTTTAAATAGGATTTCTGTAGGCCTTCTTCAAATTTCGCAGCATCAACTTCTATTTCAAGTTGAATTGTATTCTTTTCTTTTTTTTCCATCTTAACACTCATTTGTAACCGTTCCTCCCATTATTTGGTTTATATTAATATTTATTTAATTTCCAACTCATATGTATTAAAACCGATTTTAAGATTTAGGTTTGACCATCGGTACATCTACCGTACCATGCCAACGTACAAAAAATCAGCCATTCCATTATAACATAATATATTTTGAAAAGCCAATATCAAGCTCTAATTTTTTTTTAAGATTAGGCCATTTCAAAAAAAAATATATACATTATTTAAGTCGCAAAGCCCATCAAATGGCCAGTTATTTTTTTGTAAACACCTTATGCTAAACACTGTAGGGTGATTACAAAAAAGCTTTGAACCTGCCAATTTACTATATAGTATTTTACGAAAAGTGAAGTTTCAAAGGTTCAAAATTCAAGAAATCTGCCGATACGAGACTAAACTCTATACTATTAACCTCTCCCACCACCGCACTTTTAAACCCTGCCCCATGCAGATGTCCGTATATACATTTGCTTACGTTATATTTCCCCATTATTTCCACAAATTTCGAAGGCTCTCTCTTAGCATTAAAGGGAGGATAGTGCATTGCTACAATAACACTTCCATTTTTTGTATCATCGCAGGAGCTTTTTAAAGACAATTCAAGTCTCTGAAGCTCTCTATCGAATATTTTCCTGTCATCTTCACCAAATTCATCGTCCCCAGGACATTTCCAACCCCTTGTTCCACAAAAAGCAACTCCCTCTATAAAAAAACTGTTATTATGCATAAAACTTATGGATTTAAACTCATTGGTGTCCAAAAATTTATTTAGTTTACTTATTGTAGTCCACCAATAATCATGATTTCCTTTTGAAATTATCTTCTTTCCCGGTAATGCTTCAATAAACTTAAAATCCTCATAGGCCTGCTCAATATATGTAGCCCATGATGTATCTCCCGGTATAATAATATAATCTTCATCACTAACGGTTTTCATCCAATTTTGCTTAAGCCTTTCCATATAATTGTACCATCTTTCACCGAAAATATCCATCGGTTTATCTATGCTTAAAGCCAGATGAAGATCTGATATTGCAAATATTGACATCTATATATTACTCCCGCCGTTGAAATATTCAAATATTCTATTTGCCAGCCCGGGACTTATACCCTCAACAGCTGTTAAATCGTCTACTTGTGCCTGTTTTATGTGTTTTACTGATCCAAAATGCTTAATCAGAGCCTTCTTCTTTTTAGGACCGATTCCTTCAATCTCATCCAACTCAGACCCCTTATACCTTTTTTGTATAAGTTTTCTGTTATATTCTATCGCAAAGCGATGCGCTTCATCTTGTATTGAAGTAATAAATCTAAGTAAATTAAGATCTTTTGTAAGATCATACTCCTTAGCTCTCGTTACTAATCCCCTTGTTCTATGGCGCTCATCCTTTACCATTCCGGCAACAGGAATTGTTATATTCATTTCTTCAAGAACACTCAAAACAGAATTCACATGTCCTAGTCCACCATCAGCCAAAATTAAATCAGGAAGTCTGCTGAATTTAGCTTGTGAAGCCGTCTCTTCCTTCTCTTTACGGGCATGATTGAATCTCCTATATATCACTTCCTGCATACTGCCATAGTCATTCTGTGATGCTAGTGATTTTATTTTGAATCTTCTGTATTCTTTTTTTTCGGAATAGCCACCCTCAAATACTACCATCGAAGCTACTATTTCAGTACTTCCTGTATTGGAAACATCATAGGCTTCTATTCTCTTTGGTAGTTCATCGAGCCCTAAAATTTCTTTAAGTTTTGCCATTCCTTCCTTAGCAAGCTTGTCCTGACTTTTTATGTTTTCCTTAAACTGATTTAATGCTATAAGTGCGTTCTGAGACACCATCTCCACAAGCTTGAGTTTTTCGCCCTTTCTAGGGACCTTTATGTGTACCTTTGCTTCTCTTTTAGAGCTTAGCCATCTTTCAATTATATCCATCTCATCTATATCTTCCTGCAGAACTATTTCACTAGGAATATATGCTGCAGCAGTGTAAAACTGCTTTATAAAAGACGTCATCAATTCACTGTCGGAAACGTCTCCAACTCCTTCAAATATAAAGTGCTCTCTTCCGATTAATTTTCCGCCTCTTATGAAGAATACCTGTATACATGAATCGGTAGGATCTTTAGAAAACGCAACCACATCCTGATCAGACATAGCATTAGATACAACCTTCTGCTTTTGTGCTATGTGCCTTAGACTGGTTATTTTATCTCTTAGGGCTGCGGCTTTCTCAAACTCCATATCTTCCGAGGCCTTAGCCATATCACTTTCTAGCCTCTTAACTATCTCTTCCTGCTTGCCACCTAAAAAGCTGCATATGTCATTCATTAAAGCTCTATATTCTTGTTTATTGACATCTCCCTGGCAGGGCCCTAAGCATTGATAAATATAATAATTAAGGCAGGGTCTTTGCTTCTTTCCATCCTTAGTAAATACCTTGTTACACGACTTTATGGGAAATAGCTTTTTTATAAGTGCTATTGTATCCTTTACTGCAAAACCACTAGTATAAGGCCCAAAATATTTAGCTCCGTCCTTTTCGACTTTTCTTGTCATCACTATTCTCGGAAAATCTTCATTCATTGTTACTTTTATATAGGGATAGCTTTTGTCATCCTTAAGCATTATATTAAACTTAGGTCTATACTTTTTTATCAGATTACATTCTAATATTAAAGCTTCTAATTCAGTGTCTGTAACAATGTATTCGAATTCCTTTATTTTAGGAACCATTGCCTGGACCTTTGGAGTTTGCTTTGATAATGAATGAAAATACTGTCGCACTCTATTTTTAAGCACAACTGCTTTACCAATATATATTATTTCCCCGTTGCTGTCTTTCATAATATACACACCCGGTTTATCGGGCAGTTTTTTGAGTTCTTCCTGTATATCAAACATAAATAATCACCAAAAATCCATTTTCAAATGTTTTATAATGAACGCGATATGTTTAAAATAATAAGCAATCGGACAACATTTTTTTTACTTCTTCCATACTCTTGCTCCTGACTGCTTTTCCGGTTATTTTTGCTGCTTCTTCACAATTTGTCTTCCTAATTATCTCATAGATATCGTAAAAGGCTCCTAATGTAATGCTTAAATCCTTTACACCTAAACCTATCAAAACAACAACCGACATAGGATCTGATGCCATTTCACCACACAAAACTACGTGCTTACCATTATCTTTTGCACAATCAACACATTTTTTAACTATTTTAATGAATTTAGGATCAAGGTAATTATCCTTCAATACAGTTGAACATTTTCTATTCAGTCCGCAAAACTGATGCAGTAAATCATTAGTTCCTATATTTATAAAGTCAACTTCTTTAATTATATTTTCAATGTCCTTAACTGCAGAAATAGTTTCAATAAATGCACCAATCTTTATTCTGCTATTTCCCTCATTATTTTCTGCCTTTGTCTCATTTTCTATCCCTCTTATTATTTCCTTGATCTCTCTTATTTCGTCTGCATTGTTTACCATAGGAAAGGTAATACCTATATTACCGTAGCCCTTTGCACGTATTATTGATCGCATTTGCAGGGTCAATTCATTCTTATGCTCAAGAGATCTCTTAATCCCTCTTGTAGTATATTCAGAGGGTGCTTTATAAAAATCAAGTGATCCCGGCACCTTATCTCCGCCTATATCTACAGTTCTTAAAACCAGCATCCTGTTTTTCATTGTTTTGGCCATTTTTGAATAAATGGCAAATTGCCTTTTTTCGTCTGGTACTTTATTATAGTTTATAAATATGGACTCAGTTCTTACAAGCCCAATACCGTCAAAATTTATTCTTTTAGCGATATTAAATTCCTTAAGACTGCTTATGCTTGCATAAAGGGAGATTTTACAGCCATCCATTGTAACAGCAGGCTCAAAATTATCAATGTTTTTGATATCCGCTTTCCCCCGTAGCTTCTCACTATAGCTAAAAATCTGACTGTCGTCAGGATTTACTATCATAATTCCTTTATTACAATCTATAATTACATCTTTTTCTTGATGTTGTATAAGTTCTTTGAAATTTATATTACCAAGAGTAGGTATTCCGACACTTTTAAGAATTATTGAAGCATGCGTAAAATACCCTGCCCCCTCCTGGGCAACAACTCCTCTTACTTCCTTTTTGCTAAGCACCCCAGCAATTATCGGATTTAACTCTCTTACAGCCACTACATGTGAAGAGTTTATTTCTTCATAATTCACTTCACTATGACCGTATACATTCTTAATAAGTCTTTTACGCACGTCATTTAAGTCAAAAATGCGATACTTTACATATTCATTGTCACTATTTTGTATACAATCTATATATTTTTGGATACATGTATAAATCGCATTATCTGCATGATACTTTTCGTTTCTTATAGTATTTTTAATCTCTTCAAAGAAATAACTGTCATCTAAGATTTCATTATAGAATTCAAAAATTCTATTCTCCTCTTCACTTAGTAGACCTTTAAATCCGTCCTTCAAATCATATATCTCAATAAAAGTCTTGCAAATAGCAACTTCAAGGTCAGTTATCTGGCTTTCAACCTCTCCCTCATCAATCAATTGGGTATTCACGTCATAGCTTATTTCTTTAACACATATAAATCTTCCAATACCTATTCCACCTGATACCGGCAATCCCTCAAGTACTATTTTATCCATAAACTCATGCAAAATGTTTTATTCCCCCAAATCAGTTACTAAGTAGCTTTCTAATTCGCTAACTGCCTGAGATTCGTCTTCCCCTTCAGCAATTATTGTTATCTTATTTCCGCTACCCACTCCTAATGAAAGTAATCCTAATAAGCTCTTTGCATTTGCTTTTCGTTCTCCTTTTTCAACCCATATGCTAGATTTGAAATTTGATGCCTTCTGAATAAAGAGCGCTGCAGGCTTTGACTCTAAGCCGGATACATTGTTAACTGTTATTTCCTTCTTTGTCATAGTGTAATTTGCCTCCTCGATTTTAATTCCCTATTCAGAATTATATCAAATAATGTCATGTAAGCAACTTAAATTTTATAATTTGTAACTTTATTTTTAAAAATAATACTGTTACAACTGTTTAAGGTGATTCAAAAAAACTGATCAATGGCCATTTCAAAAAATTTATTTGATTGGCTTATACCTTAAATATTGTAAAGGTTATTTTTTGAAATGGCCTAAAGTAATTCTTTGTCTTTTATTTCAAACAGTTTTACAGTTACTTTTTCACTTGTTACAGATGCTTTTATAATAATAGGATTAGCACGGTTATTTACGAATTTCAAGTCAGCTCCGCCATATACTACAGTTGCATCATGACCTTTTTCAATATATCCCACATCTTTTGAATGAGGGTGCCTCTCAGTAATATTTAAATCAGCTTCTAGTGCAGCATTATAAAGTGTTGTAGATATCTGGCATATTCCTCCACCTACGCCATATCCTTTCTTAGGACCTTTCTTTGTATTTATGATAATAGGTGCTTTCTTGTAACCTTTATCTTTAGTTCTTTTCCCTAGTGTCCCATTGAAGGAAAACTCCTCTTTAGGCATAATTTGTATTTCATCGATATATTCACCGGCAAGTTCAAGATTACTAACTCTATACTTTTGATCATCCAATATTTCTGTGGAAAAGCTTCCTATCTCAATCATATTCTTTTTAATAGTGTCGGAAGTTATGTCCGGCTTAACATCTTCAACAATGGGGTTTAATTTTTCCCCTGATTGAGAGTGAATAATCAAATCAATGGTCTTATCAATATTTAATTTTCTCCCATTTCTTTCCGGCTCGACACTCCACTTTTCTTTATCAAAAAATGCGTTCTTAGGTTCAATATCAGTTTTTTTAGAATACTTCTTTAAAATATCAATTATCTGCTCAACACTTAAGCCTTCTAAGTTTCTATTCTCAAGGTATACTTCCTTTTTAATTTTTTGATTACTAGACACTTTCCCTGTATAATCTTTATAATCTGAGCTGCAAGCTGTTATATACATAGTAATCAAACAAATAGAAACAAGCTTCGTTATCTTTGAATTTATAATCATCTTGCCACCTCCTGATAGAGTTTGTTAGGAATAACCTAAAATCATTTTCACAATAATTAATATACTTTTTGACTTTTTTATACTTCAAAAAAAGTAACTATATCTTCTAAAATATTTATTTAGAAGATATAGCAAGAAATATATTTACTTCCTAGTAGCCAATCATCCTTTCAGTCAGAAGTACAAATACTACTCCAAGTATCAAATTAATAAGTCCTAGGGCAACATTGGCTATTATTAAAGTATTGCCACTTCCTTTTATCTGTCTATTCAATAAAATACCGAAGGCTATTCCTGCTACTGCGAACAATGGAGAAATAAAAAATGTCAATGCCGCACTTATCCAACCTAGTATTACATATAGTTTTGCATTTTCGGGTACCGCCAGCGTTCCTTCATGTCTATTATTAATGTCCAATTGTACTTTATGAAAATCCTGATCGTCTCTTTTATCATTAAATTCGAAGTGCGATATATTATCTTCATTATCATTAACTTTATTTTCTTTTCCATAAAAATCCTCGCTCATAGAATCACCTCCGTGTGATTATTATGAGTGATAATAAAACATATATTCAAGTATAATTTTCAAAGTATGAATAAACGTTGAATTTTAGGTTATTTCTTAAAAACTTTACATTTCAAAAAAGCAACTGATCAGTTCCATGAAATATAAAACCACCATAATCTCCTTAACATCAAAAAAATGCGCATTTTCACTTTTGTGAAAACTGCGCATTTTACAAATCTATATAATTTAATAATTATTCATTTTGTAGCACTGCTGATTCATTCTTCCTATTCTCAGCTTCATCTTTACTGTATATTTTCGATATGGCAGCTATTACAAATAACCCTAAAAACACATAATAAATATCAGTAAACATAGAATTAAAACAATATATGAATCTAATTAACATTTTTACCATATATTCAATATTGCTGAGAATTCCATATATAGTATAAGTAATACCTGTAGGAATTCCTGCGTATTTCATAAATTCCAAAATGTAATCTTTGAAGAAAAAAGAACATGCTATTATTCCCATTGATAAAATAATACTCGATACAAAATACAAAAGAACAAGTCTTTTTTCCCTTCTTAATTTTGCATTATTATCTATTAATTTAATTTTGCTCATAACTTTTATTTCAAAGTTTTCTGGAGGTTCTATTCCTTTATCTTCTTCAAGTGCTTTTACAATACTGTTGTATTCTTGAAACTCGACACAGCATTGATTACACTTATTTATATGATGTATCAATTGTGCATGCTCCGAATCGCTTAATTCACCATCTAAATATTTCATCATATAATCACAAGACTGTTTACAATTCATAGAATTCCCTCCTTTCTTTGATCAGATAGCTTTTGTTTGAGCATTTGTCGCGCTCTAAAAAGCCTGTTTTTAATTATACTCATGGGCTCATTGAGAACCTCTGTCATCTCTTCATAGGATAATCCGTTTTTATGGTACAAGATTAATGGAACCCGATACTTATCAGGCAATTTTGATAGTTCATCATTAATTCGCTCACTTAATTCTTGCTTTATATAACTTGATTCGGGGGTATCCATATCACTAGAAACACCAATAGCATCATCAATAGGCATTGTATCAATTTTTTTCTTTCTGACAACATCCAAGCAGTAATTTGTAGCAATCTTAACCGACCATGTCGAAAACTTATAACTAGGGTCGTATTTATCAAGCGCCTTGTATATTCTGATAAATACTTCCTGTGCAATATCGTAAACTTCTTCTTTATTATTTATAATATTATATATTACATTATATATCAATTTCTTATATCTTGTAACTAGTTCAGCGAATACTTCCTTATCGCCTGAAAGGCATCTTTTTATTATAACAATATCCGGTGTTTCCAATAATATGTCACCTCCCCCTATTTTATTAATTGAAATAAACTGATATAATATTAATATATTTTCTTAATATTTACCTAATCTTATTTACGTATTTAAATATATTTTGTCTGAATTAAAAGTTAACATTATTAACTGTAAAAATACCACTAAAAACACTTTTATACTCCGCTATACATTTAAATTTGTTATTAGGAGCTGTGATTATATGGTAGTAAGAAATCTTTCAAAGAACATCATTCTTGCTGACAACTTAAGTGTTGCCGATAATTTTTTTAAGCGTTTTATCGGTCTAATGTTTACGAAAGAATTACCTGTGGGAAAAGGTCTTCACATTATTCCCTGTAATTCTATCCATATGTGCTTTATGAGTTTTCCCCTCGACATTATATTTCTTAATAAAAATATGGATATTGTAAGTATTATAGAAGGTATCAAACCCTGGAAAGTTTCAAAAATAATATCAAAAGCAAATTCGGTATTAGAACTTCCCACCGGTACTATCGCAAAAACGGCTTCTACTATCGGAGATAAAATAATCATTTCAAAACAATAAAAAACCTATTGATTTTTTCAACAACAAAGAGGGATCGGACAAAATGTCCAATCCCTCTTATAATTATTACATTATTATTCAATAATTTTATTAACGTTACCTGATCCAACAGTTCTTCCACCTTCACGAATAGCGAACTTTAATCCTTCGTCCATAGCTATCGGAGTGATCAATTTGATTGTCATAGTGATGTGGTCACCAGGCATAACCATTTCAGTACCTGCAGGAAGTTCAACAACTCCTGTAACGTCTGTAGTTCTGAAATAGAATTGTGGTCTGTAATTGTTAAAGAATGGAGTGTGTCTTCCACCCTCTTCTTTAGTCAATACGTAAACCTGTGCTTCGAAATGAGTATGAGGTTTGATTGAACCTGGTTTTGCAAGAACCTGGCCTCTTTCGATTTCATCTCTTTGAACACCTCTTAGAAGAGCACCGATATTATCACCAGCAACAGCTGAATCAAGAAGTTTTCTGAACATTTCTATACCAGTTACAACAGATTTCTTAGGAGCTTCCATCAAACCAACAATTTCAATTTCATCGGAAACCTTTACTGTACCTCTTTCAACCCTACCTGTAGCAACGGTTCCACGACCTGTGATTGAGAAAACATCTTCCACAGGCATAAGGAATGGCTTATCAGTTGCTCTTTCAGGAGTTGGTATATACTCATCTACTTTAGTCATTAACTCCATGATTGGTAAATATTCTTTAGCATCTGTAGTTGTAGCTGTGCACTCAAGTGCATCAAGAGCAGAACCTCTAACTATTGGAATATCATCACCAGGGAACTCGTATGAACTTAATAACTCTCTAAGCTCCATTTCAACTAACTCGATAAGCTCTTCGTCATCAACCATATCACATTTGTTTAAGAAAACAACTATGTATGGAACACCAACCTGACGAGCCAAAAGAATATGTTCTCTTGTCTGAGGCATAGGACCATCGGCAGCTGAAACAACGAGGATAGCACCATCCATCTGAGCAGCACCAGTAATCATGTTTTTAACATAGTCAGCGTGACCTGGGCAGTCAACGTGTGCATAGTGTCTGTTGTCAGTTTCATATTCAACGTGAGAAGTTGAGATTGTAATACCTCTTTCTTTTTCTTCTGGAGCCTTATCAATTTGGTCATATGCAGAAAAACTTGCCTTTCCAAGAAAACTCAATACTTTTGTTATAGCTGCAGTTAATGAAGTCTTACCATGGTCAACGTGACCTATAGTTCCGATATTAACGTGGGGTTTACTTCTTTCAAATTTAGCTTTTGCCATTATTAATTCTCCTCCTTTTTCAGTAAAAATACTGATTTTTTATTAATAAGTATAATTATTGTTTACAGGGAATATACAGTACTTGCACATCCCCTGCTTTATGCTGTTCCTATTGATAAATACACAATATATTATTTACCTGTTCTTCCACTTATAACAGCTTCCTGAATATTTCTAGGAACCTCTTCAAAATGGCTTATCTGCATTGTAAATACGCCTCTACCCTGGCTTCTTGAACGCAAAGTTGTTGCATATCCAAACATTTCAGATAAAGGAACATTTGCATTGATAACCTGAACTCCGTTACGAGCTTCCATACCTTCAATTCTTCCTCTTCTTGAGTTCAAGTCGCCCATTACATCTCCCATATATTCTTCAGGAACTGTAACACTAACTTTCATTATAGGCTCAAGTAGTACAGGATCTGCCTTTTTCATACCGTCCTTAAACGCCATGGAACCAGCTATTTTGAACGCCATTTCTGAGGAGTCAACTTCATGGTATGAACCATCATAAAGAGTACACTTTATATCCACAACAGGATATCCGCCTAGAACACCGTTATTCATCGCTTCTTGAATACCTGAATCAATCGGTCCGATGTATTCTTTTGGAACTACACCACCAACGATTTTATTAACAAACTCATAACCTTCTCCGGGCTGTCTAGGTTCCATTTCTATCCAACAGTGACCATACTGACCTCTACCACCTGACTGTCTAACAAATTTACCCTCTGTTTTTACAGTCTTTCTGATAGTCTCTTTGTATGCAACCTGAGGATTACCAACGTTTGCCTCAACTTTAAATTCCCTCATCATACGGTCAACAATAATATCAAGGTGTAATTCACCCATACCTTCAATTATAGTTTGCCCAGTATCAGGATCGGTATGCGTTCTAAAGGTTGGGTCCTCTTCAGCAAGTTTTGCTAAAGCTATTCCCATCTTTTCTTGTCCAGCTTTTGTCTTAGGTTCAATAGCAACTGAAATAACCGGCTCTGGGAAGTCCATCGATTCTAATATAACAGGATTAGACTCATCACATAAGGTATCTCCTGTTGTAGTATCCTTAAGTCCTACCGCAGCAGCAATATCTCCGGAATAAACCATATCGATTTCTTCTCTATGGTTTGCATGCATCTGGAGTATCCTACCGATTCTTTCCCTTTTACCTTTAGTCGCATTTAAAACGTAAGAACCAGATGTAAGTTTACCTGAATAAACTCTGAAAAAGCATAGTTTACCTACAAAAGGGTCTGCCATTATTTTAAATGCCAACGCTGAAAAAGGAGCATTGTCATCAGCTGGTCTTTCTATTTCTTGCTCTCCGTCTTGTGACATACCTTTTATTGCAGGTATATCAAGTGGCGACGGCATATAATCAATAACAGCATCCAAAAGCTTCTGAACACCTTTATTTTTATATGAAGAACCACACATAACAGGTATTATGCTAACACTAATTGTTGCTTTTCTTATACCCTTTTTAATTTCTTCTAGTGTAAGCTCTTCACCCTCTAAGTATTTCATCATAAGCTCTTCATCTTGTTCAGAAACTGCCTCAATAAGCTTGCTTCTATATTCATCTGCCAGTTCCTTCATATCATCGGGAATTTCTCTCTCTTCAACATCTTTTCCGAGATCATCCTTATAATAATATGCTTTCATTAAAACAAGGTCAATAATTCCAGCAAATTCATCTTCCTTACCTATCGGAAGTTGAAGAGGAACAGCATTAGCTTGCAGTCTTTCCTTCATCATTTTAATACAGTTGTAGAAATCGGCTCCCATTATGTCCATCTTATTAACATATGCCATACGAGGAACATGATATCTGTCCGCTTGTCTCCAAACAGTCTCTGATTGAGGCTCAACTCCGCCTTTAGCACAGAACAATGTAACAGATCCGTCAAGAACACGAAGTGATCTCTCAACTTCAACTGTAAAGTCAACGTGGCCCGGCGTATCTATAATATTTACTCTATTTCCTTTCCACTGAGCAGTAGTGGCAGCTGATGTAATCGTTATACCTCTTTCCTGCTCTTGCTCCATCCAGTCCATAGTTGCAGCACCCTCATGGGTCTCACCTATTTTATGAACTTTACCGGTATAAAATAGAATACGCTCAGTAGTTGTTGTCTTACCTGCATCTATATGAGCCATAATTCCAATATTTCTGGTATTTTCTAAACTAAATTGCCTGGGCATTTCTACCTTCCTTTCAAAACATCACGCTCTAACAGCAATGACTTTATCCATATATAAAATTGGAAATTACCATCTATAATGTGCAAAAGCTTTGTTAGCCTCAGCCATTTTATGAGTATCTTCCTTCTTCTTGTAAGCTCCGCCCAAATTGTTAGTTGCATCAAGTATTTCACCGGCAAGTCTTTCTCTCATAGTCCTCTCGCCTCTTTGTCTTGAATAATTAACCAACCATCTTAAACCTAAAGCTTGTCTTCTTTCGGGTCTAACTTCCATAGGAACCTGGTAAGTCGCACCACCAACTCTTCTTGCCTTTACTTCAAGAACCGGCATAATATTGTTTAATGCCTGTTCGAAAACTTCTAGCGGGTCTTTACCAGTTTTTTCCTTGATGATATCAAAAGCTTCATAACAAATCTTTTGAGCAACACCCTTTTTACCGTCTTCCATTATGTTATTAACAAGTTTTGTAACAACCTTATCATTATAAATTGGATCCGGTAATACATCTCTTTTTGCTATATAACCTTTTCTTGGCACCTTTCTTCCCTCCTTCTTATGATATAAAAATATCATCGGTACTCGCGGACTTGACATCTTGCCTGCCCGTCGTCAGCGCTGTGTACTTGCCAATATAATATATATAAAACAACGTACTAAGCACCTAATTTTTTTAACTACCATACATCGCGCAAAGCACGTCATATGATCTTACTTACTTGCTGGCTGCACCTGCTTTTGGTCTCTTTGCACCATATTTTGATCTTCCCTGCATTCTCTTTGCAACGCCGGCAGTATCAAGTGTTCCACGAACAATATGGTATCTAACTCCAGGTAAGTCTTTAACCCTTCCTCCTCTTATAAGAACAACACTGTGTTCCTGAAGATTATGGCCTATACCGGGAATATAAGCAGATACTTCAATACCGTTAGTTAAACGAACCCTTGCAACCTTCCTCAATGCAGAGTTAGGCTTTTTAGGTGTTGTTGTCTTAACTACAGTACATACACCTCTCTTTTGAGGGCAGTTCAAATCTGTAGACTTTTTCTGCAATGAATTAAATCCTTTTTGCAGAGCAGGAGAAGCCGATTTCTTTTCAATAGTCTGTCTCCCTTTTCTAACTAACTGGTTAAATGTTGGCATTTTTTCACCTCCTTTTAAGTATTTTGTAATGTAAAAAAAATCTTAGAGACTTTTAAGCCTCATTGATTTTTGGACATTTGCTTTAATTAGGTCATGTTATTCAAGTTTACATGCAACTGCGGCTCCAACATCTATATTGCAAGCCTTGCCCAGCGACTTCATTGTATCAACGTATTTAAGTTGAATATTGTCTTTTCTACACAACTCAACAACCTTACCCACTACGCGCTCATCTGCATCTTTTGCAATATAGACAATCTTAACTGAACCTTTTTCAATTGCCTTAATTGTCTGCTTAATACCTACTGCCTTATTTCCATCTCTTAAGCTTTCAACCAACTCTTACCCTCCTTACCAGTAAGGAACGCTTATTATCATGCTCCTACTTAGAATAACGAGAAATTAAATACTGTTATAAATACAATATGATAATTTATTTCTTTGTTATTCCTATCAGGTTTTTGATAAAAAACTTAAATCTTCATAAAGCTTTGCAGTTTAGCTGTTATATTCATTAGTTGCAGCCAAATACAAAATTCACAATTTTACATACTGCAATATTTTATCACCGAAGTTCTTATTTTGTCAAGGTATATAAAAAAAAAGATAAAAAGATGCTCAATAAAATCCCGTACCTTTAAAAGTACGAGATTTTATCAAAACAATAATAATTCAGGTATTATTCAGTCACAGTACTAATACTTATATCCTTGTACCTGCTCATACCAGTTCCTGCCGGTATAAGCTTACCTATAATAACATTCTCCTTAAGACCAACTAACGGATCTATCTTTCCTTTTATAGCGGCTTCTGTTAACACCCTTGTTGTCTCTTGGAAAGATGCCGCCGACAGGAAGGATTCGGTAGCAAGCGATGCCTTTGTTATTCCTAATAATGCACGTTTGCCTACTGCAGGTCTTTTACCTTCCGCTACAGCTTTTGCATTCTCTTCTTCAAAATCGAATACATCCACAAGCCCACCTGGTAAAAGAGTAGTATCGCCGCAATCATCTACCTTAACTTTCCTTAACATTTGTCTTACAATAACCTCAATGTGTTTATCGTTGATATCAACACCCTGAAGTCTGTAAACTCTTTGTACTTCCTGAAGTAAATATGCCTGAACACCGTTTATACCTTTAATCTTTAATATGTCATGAGGGTTTACAGAACCTTCTGTAAGCTCATCACCGGCTTCCACAAGATCTCCATCCATTACTTTAATTCTTGAACCATATGGAATCAAGTAATTCTTTGATTCACCTTCATTAGATGTAATTACAACTTCTCTCTTTTTCTTTGATTCAACCAGCTTGACTGTACCGTTTATTTCAGAAATAATAGCCAATCCTTTAGGCTTTCTTGCTTCAAAAAGTTCCTCAACACGAGGCAAACCTTGTGTTATGTCATCACCAGCAACACCACCGGTGTGGAAGGTTCTCATTGTAAGCTGGGTTCCAGGTTCACCTATAGATTGTGCCGCTATAATACCAACGGCTTCACCTACGTTACATTCTTCACCCGTTGCAAGATTCGCGCCATAGCATTTAGCACACACTCCGTATTCGGAATGACAAGTTAATACTGATCTTATCTTTACCTTCTTCATACCACTCTTTACAATTGTGGAGGCATCTTTTTCAGTTATCATTCTATCTGCGGCTACCAATATTTCGCCGGTTTCAGGATGTATAATATTGCCTGCAGGGTATCTTCCAACCAATCTTTCTGCAAGTTCTTCTATTATTTCGTTACCATCCTTAACATCTCCAACTTCTATACCTTTTCTCGTTCCGCAATCGTTTTCCCTTACTATTACATCCTGACTAACGTCAACAAGACGTCTTGTCAAGTACCCAGAGTCAGCCGTTCTTAACGCTGTATCCGCAAGACCTTTTCTCGCACCGTGGGTTGATATAAAGAACTCCATAACGTTTAGTCCTTCACGGAAATTAGCTTTTATAGGAACCTCAATGGTCTTACCTGATGTATCAGCCATAAGTCCTCTCATACCTGCAAGCTGTTTTATCTGGTTAATGTTACCCCTCGCTCCTGACTGTGACATCATGTATACAGGATTAAATCTGTCAAGGTTACTTATAAGTGCCTGTGTAATTATTTCCGATGCCTCATTCCAGCATGCGATAACAGAGTTATATCTTTCTTCGTCGGATATAAGACCTCTCTTGTATTGCCTTAAGATATTTTCAATCTTATCTTCCGTTTCTTTGATATGCTTTGCCTTAACTTCAGGAATAACCATATCGGATACCCCTATTGTTATAGCTCCTCTTGTTGAATACTTGAAACCTTTTGATTTAATTAAATCAAGCAATTTTGCAGTATCGGTTATACCGTGAACTCTTATACTCTTTTCAATTATTTTCCTGAGCTCACTTTTCCCTACCAAGAAGTCTATTTCTAAATCAAATGCCTTATCGGGATCTGATCTGTCTACAAATCCAAGATCCTGTGGAATACCATCGTTAAACAACAATCTACCAACAGTACAATCAATAATTTTTGATTTTACCACACCGTCAAACTCTTTCCTGATTCTTACCTTTATTTTAGAATGGAGTGTTATATCTCCGCTTTCATAGGCCATAACAGCTTCATCAACACTTCCAAATACCTTACCTTCACCCTTTGAACCATCTTTAACTATAGTCATATAGTAACTTCCTAAAACCATGTCCTGAGTTGGAACCGCAACCGGTTTTCCATCCTGTGGCTTTAAAAGGTTATTTGCAGAAAGCATCAAGAACCTTGCTTCAGCTTGTGCTTCAGCTGATAACGGTACGTGAACAGCCATTTGGTCTCCGTCAAAGTCAGCGTTATATGCTGTACAAACCAGTGGATGAAGCTTAAGTGCTCTACCTTCTACCAAAACAGGTTCAAAAGCTTGAATACCAAGCCTATGAAGAGTTGGCGCACGGTTCAGAAGTACCGGATGCTCTTTTATAACTTCCTCCAATACATCCCAAACTTCATTTTTTACCCTTTCAACCATTCTCTTAGCACTTTTAATATTGTGGGCAAGCCCATCATTTACAAGCTTCTTCATAACAAAAGGTTTGAACAATTCCAAAGCCATTTCTTTAGGCAATCCACATTGATATATTTTAAGTTCGGGACCTACAACGATAACAGAACGTCCGGAATAGTCAACACGTTTTCCGAGAAGGTTCTGTCTAAAACGTCCCTGTTTACCTTTAAGCATATCCGAAAGGGATTTTAGAGGTCTGTTTCCCGGGCCGGTTACCGGTCTTCCTCTTCTTCCGTTATCTATCAAAGCATCAACAGCTTCTTGAAGCATTCTCTTTTCATTTCTTACAATAATATCAGGAGCACCAAGATCTAGAAGCCTCTTGAGCCTATTATTTCTATTGATAACCCTTCTATATAAGTCATTAAGGTCTGAAGTCGCAAACCTACCACCGTCCAACTGTACCATCGGTCTTAATTCTGGCGGAATTACAGGTATTACGTCTAAGACCATCCATTCAGGTTTATTGGAGGATTGTTTAAAAGCTTCGACAACTTCAAGTCTTTTTATTGTCCTTACTCTTTTTTGTCCTGTACTATCGGAAAGGTCTGCTCTTAAGTCTCTTGATTGTGCTTCAAGGTCAATTTCTGCAAGAAGCTCTTTAATTGCTTCTGCACCCATTCCTGCCTTAAAATTGTGTCCAAACTTTTCAACACTATCCCTATATTCCTTTTCAGACAGTATCTGCTTTTTGGAGAGCGGTGTCTGTCCAGGATCAATTACAACATAGGATGCAAAATATAATACCTTTTCAAGCGCTCTCGGTGACATATCCAAAAGTAAACCCATTCGACTGGGAATACCCTTGAAATACCATATATGGGATACAGGGGCAGCAAGTTCAATGTGCCCCATTCTTTCTCTTCTAACTTTTGACCGAGTTACTTCAACTCCGCATCGGTCACAAACAATACCTTTATATCTTATCCTCTTATATTTACCACAATGACACTCCCAGTCTTTCTGGGGACCAAATATTCTTTCGCAAAAAAGGCCATCTCTTTCCGGCTTTAACGTCCTGTAATTTATTGTCTCCGGCTTTTTTACTTCGCCTTTAGACCATTCTCTAATCTTCTCTGGAGAAGATAAACCAATTTTCATTGAATCAAAATTATTAAGTTCAAACACGGCCATTTCTCCCTTCCTTAAAATTCACCATCATCTTCGAAATCATCACTCAAGTCTTCATCAACAAAGAGGTCTTCGTCAAGAGTAGTCTCATCAAGATTTTCCTCATGAACCACATCACCTATGTCCGATAATTCAAATTCATCTGTATCCAAATCATCTTCTAAGATCTCCTCGCCAACATCTTCAAATTCACTTACAGGAATCTCATCTTCACGTCCTTCAATATTAACATTGAGTTCTTCAAGGTCATCTTCAACAGATTCCTTAATAGCAATTTCTTCCTGTTCCTCAGAGTAAACCTTAACATCCAGACATAAACTCTGCAATTCTTTAATCAAAACCTTGAATGATTCCGGTATTCCCGGCTCAGGAACATTCTCGCCCTTAACTATAGCTTCATAGGTCTTTACCCTACCTACAACGTCATCTGACTTAACTGTAAGTATTTCCTGAAGTGTATAGGCAGCACCATATGCCTCAAGGGCCCAAACTTCCATCTCTCCAAACCTCTGTCCACCAAACTGAGCTTTACCTCCGAGTGGCTGCTGAGTAACAAGGGAGTATGGTCCGGTTGAACGAGCATGTATTTTATCATCAACAAGGTGGGCAAGTTTCAATATATACATGTACCCCACCGTAACCCTGTTCTCAAAAGGTAATCCTGTTCTTCCATCATATAAAACTGTCTTACCGTCTTCTGAAATTCCTGCTTTAATTAACGTATCCATTATATCCTGCTCTGTTGCTCCGTCAAAAACCGGAGTGGCAATCTTCCATCCAAGAGCCTTTGCAGCAAAGCCAAGGTGGACTTCCAATACCTGACCGATATTCATACGGGAAGGAACCCCAAGAGGGTTAAGTACTATCTGAAGCGGTGTACCATCCGGAAGAAATGGCATATCCTCTTCAGGAAGTATTCTTGAAATAACACCCTTATTTCCGTGTCTTCCTGCCATCTTATCTCCAACAGATATTTTTCTTTTCTGTGCTATATATACTCTAACAAGTTGATTTACTCCCGGTGAGAGCTCATCTCCATTTTCTCTTGTAAACACTTTAACATCAACAATTATACCTGATTCACCATGAGGTACACGAAGTGATGTATCTCTAACTTCCCTTGCCTTCTCACCAAAGATTGCCCTTAACAATCTTTCTTCAGCTGTCAACTCCGTCTCTCCCTTTGGAGTTACTTTTCCTACAAGGATATCTCCGGATCTAACTTCAGCACCAATTCTTATAATTCCTCTGTCATCTAAGTCTTTGAGAGAATCTTCACTGACATTTGGAATTTCCCTTGTTATTTCCTCCGGTCCCAATTTTGTATCCCTTGATTCTGCTTCGTACTCTTCTATATGAATAGATGTAAATACATCTTCTTTAACAAGCTTTTCGCTTATCAAAATAGCGTCCTCGTAGTTGTAACCCTCCCAGGTCATAAAACCGATAAGAATATTTCTTCCTAAAGCTATTTCACCTTTATCAGTAGATGGTCCATCAGCAATTACATCACCTTTTTCTACTTCTTCGCCTCTTCTGACAATAGGTTTCTGATTGATACATGTTCCCTGGTTGGATCTTAAGTATTTCAATAATTTATATATATCTCTTTTTCCTTCTTTAGTTCTTATAACAATTTCACTCGCACTTACCTTTTCAATTACACCGGAATTCTTTGCCAATACACAAACTCCTGAATCTTTTGCCGCCTTATACTCTATCCCGGTTCCTACTATAGGTGAATCTGTTCTGACAAGCGGAACAGCCTGACGCTGCATGTTTGCTCCCATAAGCGCACGGTTTGCGTCATCATTTTCAAGGAACGGAATCATAGACGTAGCTACAGATACTATCTGCTTTGGCGATACATCCATAAAATCTACTTTTATAGGTTCGACTTCAAGAAATTCTTCTCTTGCCCTACATATTACCTTTTTATCAAGAAATCTTCCTTCTTCATCAAGAGGTTCATTTGCCTGAGCTATAATAAATTCATCCTCTTCATCAGCAGTAAGATATACTATCTCATCTGTAACTCTTAAGCTCTCCCTATCTACTTTTCTATAAGGTGCTTCAATAAAGCCATACTCATTAACCCTGGCAAAAGTACTCAAGGATCCTATAAGACCTATATTCGGTCCCTCAGGGGTTTCTATAGGACACATACGACCATAGTGAGAGTGGTGAACGTCACGGACTTCGAATCCAGCCCTTTCTCTGCTAAGTCCTCCCGGACCTAATGCACTTAACCTTCTTTTATGGGTCAGCTCTGCAAGAGGGTTGGTTTGGTCCATAAACTGTGACAACTGGCTGCTTCCAAAAAACTCTTTTATCGCAGCAACTACCGGCCTAATGTTTATAAGAGCCTGAGGAGTAACTATGTCAATATCCTGAATAGTCATTCTTTCTCTTACTACCCTCTCCATTCTTGCAAGACCTATTCTAAACTGATTCTGCAAAAGCTCTCCCACTGAACGAAGTCTTCTGTTTCCTAAATGGTCTATGTCGTCAACTTGGCCGACTCCATAACTTAAAGTGATTATATAGTTAATTGAAGCAATAATATCTTCAACTGTAATATACTTCGGAATCAATTCATCTATCTTTTCTTTTATGGCTTTCTTCAGTTCTTCAACGTCTCTATCCTTATTTTCTTCAAGAATAGTTTTTAGTACACTGAGTCTGACCTTCTCATTGAAGCCTATTTCTTTAGGCTCAAAATCAACATAGTTCTTAAGGTCAACCATACCATTTCCCATAACTTTAAGCTTTTTGCCTTCAACACTTAGGTATACGGAATTAATACCGGAATTCTGTATTTTCTCCGCATTCTCCCTACTTATTTTCTCACCCTCTGCTACTATAACTTCTCCAGTTTCAGGATCAACTATATTTTCAGCGGCCAAAAAGCCATTAATTCTAGAAGCAATAGAAAGCTTCTTGTTAAATTTAAATCTACCAAATTTAGCCAAATCATATCTTTTCGGATCAAAGAACAATCCAGATAAAAGAGATCGTGCACTTTCAACAGTAGGTGGCTCACCCGGTCTCAATCTTTTGTAAATTTCAAGCAAACCTTCGTCTTCTGTCTTTGCACTATCTTTCTGTATTGTTGCAATAATTCTTTCATCCTCGCCTAGCAACTCAGTTATTTCAAGGTCAGTTCCGTATCCTAATGCTCTAATTAAAACTGTTATTGGAAGTTTCCTCGTTCTATCAATTCTAACAGACATAACATCATTTGAGTCTGTTTCATACTCAAGCCATGCACCTCTGTTTGGAATAACAGTATTTGAATACAACTGCTTTCCTGTTTTATCAAATTTCATAGAATAATAAATTCCTGGGGATCTTACCAATTGGCTTACTATAACCCTCTCTGCTCCGTTGATAATAAAGGTTCCGTTTTCAGTCATAAGAGGAAAATCACCCATAAATATTTCCTGTTCCTTGACTTCTCCAGTCTCCTTATTGATCAGACGCACTTTTCCCTTCAATGGAGCAGAGTAAGTTGCATCCCTTTCCTTACACTCTTCGACAGTGTATTTTGGATTATCGTCAATGGAATAATCCACAAAATCTAGAATCAAATTTCCGGTATAGTCAGTGATAGGCGAAACATCTCTAAATACTTCTCTTAATCCATCCTCAAGAAATTGAATGTAGGAATTTCTCTGGATTTCAATAAGATTTGGCATATCAATGACTTCGTCAATCTTAGAATAACTCATTCTTACGTTTCTTCCCAATCGCACGGGATGTACCATCAAAAATCACCTCATAATATTAGACTTTTGCCACGGTGCTTTTTACGCACAAAAAATGATTTAATACATACAACCCTTTATTACTCCTCTTTCTGCTGAAAGAGGTAAAAGCACAAGAGCTTAGTGCTCTATAAGCTTTCACGACTTTAAAAGGAAATTATGTATTTTACTTAACATAAATAAATAATTAAGTAATTTAAAACCGTCCTTTTTACTAAATCTATAAATTAATACAAAGCCTTTTTAAAGCTCTGTAGTATTGAATATTTTGTCAGTACTATTTAACATTACACTTTTACTACTTTGATTACAGCTTCCGCTGCGGTATGTATTATAATTTAATTCTGTTATAAGTCCAGTATATTTTTTTATTATGTACATATACTAATCCATATATTAAATGGTTTGAACATTAAATTATTATTAACAAATATTGTCTCACTTATTCAGTTATGCTATAATTAAATAACTATTAAATTAAAAAACTGTTAAAATAATCTATTTTTCTAAGCAATTTTTGGTACTTTGCACTGAAATTATAACGCAGTTTATAATTCTAACATATAAGTATCAACTTGTCAACATGAGTATTATGTTTTATTTTTTACTTTTATTTTACATTTTTATCCCATATTTTATTTTCCTAAAAGTTTGCTTTTTCAACAAACTTCTACTATAAATTCTTTTTACTTTTATATTGTGCTTCGGTTTTCTCTCTTTCATTTCAATTTGTTTTAAGAAGTATACTAAAAAGACTCCTCAACGAGGAGCCTTTTATTATCAGAAGTTTACCAAGTAAAAATCCTAAAATTATTTGGGATTAAACACCCTATAAATTTATTAGGCTATATTACTTAACTTCTACAGTTGCGCCAACTTCTTTAAATTTAGCTACCATAGCATCAGCATCAGCTTTTGCTACGTTTTCTTTTACTGTCTTAGGAGCTCCGTCAACTAGGTCTTTTGCTTCTTTAAGTCCAAGACCAGTTACTTCTCTAACAACTTTTATAACTTTAATCTTGTCTGCTCCTGCTTCTTTCAATATTACATCAAACTCAGTTTTTTCTTCAGCTGGTGCTGCTCCGCCAGCTGCTGGAGCTGCTGCTACTGCTACTGGAGCTGCTGCAGATACACCAAATTCTTCTTCTAAAGCCTTTACCAATTCTGATAATTCCAATACTGTTAATGCTTTTACCTCTTCAATTAATTTTGTAACTTTTTCGCTAGCCATTTTTATATACCTCCGTTAATAATTTTTATTTTTAATATTTGTGGAAAAGATATTTAATCTGTTCCTTATGCATTTGCCTGTTTCTCAGCAATAGCATTCAAAGCTACTACCAAGCCTCTTATGTTTCCATTTAATACGTTTACGAAACCAGTAATTGGAGCCTTCATGCTGCCCAAAGCTTTTGCAAGCAATTCCTCTTTTGGCGGTAATGCTGCTAGTGCTTTGATTGAATTATCGTCGAAAATCTTACCCTCAACAACACCTACTTTAATTTGAAGCTTTTCATACTTTTTAGAGTATTCAGCTAAAATCTTCGCAGGAGCTATAACATCATCTGTACTGATTGCCATAGCTGTAGGTCCGTTAAAGTGAGGTGCAAGATCATTAAGCCCGTTTTCGTTTGCTGCAAGTTTAGTTAATGTATTTTTTACAACACCATACTCAACTCCAGCTTTTCTCAAAGCATTTCTAAGCTCTGTATCCTGTTCAACTGTGAGTCCTCTATAATCAGCAAAAACTATCGTTTTAGCGCTTTTGATTTTTTCGGATAACTCACTCACTATATCCTTCTTATTTGCAAGAATCTTTTCACTTGGCACTTTTAAGTCCACCTCCTTAAAACTTGATAATAAATAATGTAAATATAAAACCCCTCACATGCACACAGACATGGAGGGGTAACTATTCAAGTTATAACTCACCTCGGTAGGATGATTATATAAAAATCAATTACTACTTGTTTTATCAAGTAACCTACTGTCTATGGCAATTCAATATTAAATTCACAAAGGTTATATTATAACATTATTTCAATTTTGTAAAGACCTTTTTTTAAAATAATTTTGTTACAATATATTTAAAATCGGGTCTTACTCAGTTACTTTTTGTGGATTAACCTTAATACCAGGTCCCATTGTAGAGGATACAACAACACTCTTTAGGTATTGGCCCTTTGCAGCAGTTGGTTTTGCCTTTATAATAGCTGCCAACAATGTGTGGAAGTTATCAAGAAGCTTTTCTGAACCAAAAGATGCTTTTCCGATAGGACAGTGAATAATGTTTGTCTTATCCAATCTGTACTCTATTTTACCTGCTTTGATGTCTGAGATCGCCTTTGCTACATCCATAGTAACAGTACCCGCTTTTGGATTTGGCATAAGACCTTTTGGACCAAGTACTTTACCAAGTCTACCAACTACGCCCATCATGTCAGGAGTTGCAACAACTACATCAAATTCAAACCAGTTTTCGCTTTGTATTTTTGTAACCATATCTTCTGCACCAACGTAATCTGCTCCGCCCTGTTCAGCTTCCTTTGCTTTATCGCCTTTAGCGAAAACCAACACACGAACTTTTTTACCTGTTCCGTGAGGAAGTACAACAGCACCTCTAACCTGTTGGTCAGCATGTCTTGAGTCAACCCCAAGTCTGATATGTGCTTCAACTGTCTCATCAAACTTTGCTTTAGCAGTTTTTTGAGCTAAATCCAATGCTTCTGTCGGATCATATAACTTCAGTCTATCAACAACCTTAGCACTGTCTTGATATTTTTTACCTCTTTTCACGATTTTCATCTCCTTTGTGGTAATAAAACCTGCGGGACATCTAGTCCCTCCGTTTTTGACTCTTTCACTTCGTTCGAAAGAGTCGGAATAATTTCGGAAACTTTAAGTTTCCTCCCACTTTACTAATTAAGTTATTAAGGAACCTCTAAATTTTAAGTTCCAACTTTTGAATAACGAAAAAATTGATTAAATGCTATCTCACAATAACATGGAAGCCTGTTTTTCGCTATTCCTATACGTTTAGCCTTCAACAACTATTCCCATACTTCTAGCAGTTCCTGCTATCATACTCATAGCTGCCTCAACTGATGCAGCATTTAAGTCTGGCATCTTTAATTCTGCGATTTTTCTGACTTCATCTTTTGAAATCTTTGCAACCTTGTCTCTGTTCGGTTTACCGGAACCGCTTTCTATTTTACATGCCTTCTTCAATAAAACTGAAGCCGGCGGTGTTTTTGTAATGAATGAAAAAGACCTGTCCGCGTATACTGTAATAACGACAGGGATTATTAACCCTGCATCCTTTGCAGTCTTTTCGTTAAATTCTTTACAAAATCCCATTATGTTTACGCCATGTTGTCCTAAAGCTGGTCCAACCGGTGGAGCCGGAGTTGCTTTCCCCGCAGGAATTTGAAGTTTTACATAGCCAGCAATTTTCTTAGCCATAATATCCACCTCCCAAATTTACTCGTAAAAATCCACTCTTAACTTATATAACAAATAGAAACACAAAAAAGTAATCTCTATTATTTATATCTTTTGAATCTGGAATAGTTCCAATTCAACCGGAGTTTCCCTACCAAACATAGATACGGAAACACGTACTTTTTTCTTTTCGAAGTTTATCTCCTCGACTATTCCTATGAAGTTTTCCAAAGGACCGGTAGCAACTCTTACATTATCACCGACTTCATAGTCAAGAACAGGCATAAATTCCTCAACACCCATTACCCTAACTTCTTCATCAGATAAAGGAACAGGCTTTGATCCAGGTCCAACAAATCCGGTCACACCTCTAGTATTTCTGACTACATACCATGATTCGTCAGACATTATCATCTTAACAAGAACATAACCCGGGAATACTTTTTTAAGTGTAGCTTTTTTCTTCCCATCTTTAATTTCAATCTGCTCTTCCATTGGAACAACTATGTCCAATATATACTCTTGCATGCTCCTGTTTTCAACGATTTTTTCAAGGTTAGCCTTAACTTTGTTTTCATACCCGGAATAAGTATGAACAACATACCATTTTGCACCTTCCGGTGTATCATCTACTTGCATAAAGCCACTAGTCCTCCTTTAATAAGATTGCATACCGCCAAAATGCTTACGCATTATACTTTGAACACTAATTGTCTTAAGTATCCAAAACCAGCATCCGCCAACCAAATAATTGCTCCTATTAAAAAACAAGCAATCAAAACTGTTATCGTATTCTTCACAACTTGAACACGAGTAGGCCACACAACCTTTTTAAGTTCACTAATAATGTCCTTAAAGAACTTGCTAAGTTTATTGCTAGTAGCAGCAAGTTTTGAGTTTTTCACCTCTTCAGCCATATAAACACATCTCCATTTTCGTATTTTTAGCCTTATCGCGAGTCATGGAAACAAAAACTATTTTGTCTCCTTATGACCAGTATGCTTACGGCAAAATCTACAGTATTTTCTCATTTCAAGTCTGTCAGGATCATTCTTCTTGTTTTTCATTGAATCATAATTTCTTTGCTTGCATTCGCTGCATGCTAATGTAATTTTTACTCTCATCTTTCACACCTCCACATACTTATCGTATATATCAAAAATATTTTTTCGACATAAAAAAAAGACTTACAGAGAGAAACAACCACTAATTTAACACATTTATCTATAAAAGTCAAGGTATTTAGTAAATGTTTCTGAATGTTCCTTCCCAAACCTGCTTCTTCCCAACTCCTAATAATTTGAAAAAACAAAACCGAAGGGGCTTTATGCCCCAGATTTTATTCTTCAATCAAATCACTTATAGCTGCCCCTGGAGGAACTATTGGAAAAACCTTGTCATCTCTGTCTATTTCAAAATTAATTACTACAGGCGTATCCTTTGAAGCCAACGCTTTTTTCAGAGCATCATCTACTTCCTCCGGTGTTTTAACATCTATGCCAATTGCACCATAGGCCTCAGCAAGCGCCACAAAATTAGTACCCCTGTCAATAGTTGTTGAGGAATATCTGCTGTCATAAAAAAGATTTTGCCACTGCCTTACCATTCCCAAAACATGGTTGTTAAATATAGCTATAATTATAGGAATTTTATACTCCACTGCTGTTGCTATCTCATTACAATTCATTCTAAAGCTACCGTCTCCTGCAATATTTATCACCTTTTTGTCCGGCCTACCAAATTGTGCTCCTATGCAAGCACCTAGACCATACCCCATAGTACCTAATCCGCCAGATGACAGGAATTGTCTAGGCGACTTGTACTTATAGAACTGTGCAGCCCATATTTGATGTTGTCCAACTTCTGTTGTTATTATTGCATCGCCTTTTGTAAGTTCGTATAGTCTTTCCAATATATAATTAGGT
>JAEZUI010000206.1 GCA_023421115.1 Bacillota bacterium
GCAATCTGACCTTTATCATTTATAGCTTTAGCCCCACTCTGAAGTTTTTTAATATATTCTGCAGGTTCTTCACCAAGGACAAAAGCTGGTGGTAAATATGGTATTAGATATTGTGTTATGTCTGTCATTTGACCATCTTTCCATATAAACGCATGGGATACTTTATCAATGTTAGCTGGATTACCATCATAAGGCAGCGTTCCTGAACTTCCTACAACTTCGCCATTATTGTTTATGCCCTCGGCATGTGACCAATTTCCTCCTAATGTTCCCAAATCCTCCATTACATCATTTTGCCATAGGAAAGCATGTCCCGTACTAGGTTGGGCATTTGCATTTGTAACCCAAGACTGTCCTACCACTTGACCATTGTCATTAATATCGTTGGCATATGAAAATGAATAAGAAGCATTATTTCCTTGCAGGCTTCCTAAATCCTTCATTATTCCATCTTCCAGTAAAAAAGCATGTGTACTGCCTGATGTTTTAGAAACTAGAGAAACCCCAACAACCTGACCATTTTCATTTATATCCGTTGCTTGTGACCAATTCCCTCCCAGGGTTTTCAGATCCTTTGTTAGGCAACCTGCCGCATTTGCCGTATTGCCAAGAAAACTTGTTACAATAAAACCAAACAACACCAAAAAACACTTGGATTTTCTAAAACTTTTCTTCATAAGCTACCACCCCTAATAAATTAATTTGATACTGTCTTTGTTTCGACTAATGAAGCGAACTTGATTTAGAATATAGATAACGAATACTAGAGTTAAATCTATATAGTATTAATGAGGTTGCACCTTATTAGCAAACAAAGGTATTAATGCTTGAATATGTAAATAAATATAACACCTGTCACTTAAATAAAATAGTGTCTAATGTCATATTTTTTGTAATATATATATCTAGCATTTTTATTACATGTCATAATGCGTATTAGTATTAGTTTTAACCAAACCCTTTCTCCTTTAAGTAAAGCACTGCTTGAGTTCTCTCTCCTATCCCGATTTTGTTGTAAATCTTACTAACATAGTTTCTTAATGTTCCTTCAGAAATAAATAGTGAAGAGGATATCTCTTTATTTGTCAGGCCTTTTACTAATAAGTCAGCAACCTCTTTTTCTCTCTTTGAAAAGAACTTATCCTTATTTGATGCACTTACGGTTATAGATACTTTTGCAAAACCTTGAGCAAGTTTAGCTGCGATATTTTGATCAATTGTCATTTTACCTTTGGCAGCATCATATATTGCCTCTAAGAGCATATTTATATTCATATCCTTTAAGACATATCCACTTGCTCCATGTAAAATACAATTAATAATATATTCATCATCAGATATGGATGACAATATTATTACTTTTGTATTGGGATACTCTGACTTTATTATCTTAGTGCACTGAACTCCGTTTAATCCTGGTATACATATATCCAAAAGAATAATATCAGGGCTAATCAATTTTACCTTATTTACAGCTTCAATACCTTCCTTTGCGGTTCCAACGACACATATATCCTTCTGAAGATTAAGTACGGTACTTAAACTATCCCTCAAAAGAGCTTGTTTTTCAGCTATTAAAACTTTTATGGGAAGCATACTGCCCTCCTCTTATTATTTTATACTCTCATAATATTTATATTTTGTTTATTATTTAAGACATAATAAACACCTTTTTTCTGAAGGAGTTCCGAATGCCCTCCTTCTTCTACAACATTTCCATTGTGTATGACGTAAATTTTGTCAGCGTGTTCTATTGTAGATAGTCTATGAGCAACAATAATTACTGTACGACCTTCTAGGAGTTTTTGTAATGCCCCCTTAATAAGCTTTTCGTTCTCCGAGTCAAGAGCTGATGTGGGTTCATCTAGAATAACCAAAGGTGAATTCTTTAAAAAAGCTCTTGCAATAAGTATTCTTTGCCTCTGACCGCCTGATAGCAGGGCTCCTTTGTCTCCAACCTTTGTATCATATCCATCGTGAAGTCCCATAATAAATTCATGGGCATTGGCAGCCTTCGAAGCTTCAATTATTTGCTTGTCGTCTGCTAAAATATTGCCATACAGGATATTATCTCTTATAGTCGCATTAAATAAGGATGTATCCTGAGGCACATAAGCTATCATCTCCCTTATCTGCGCAAGTGTATAATTTTTTAGAGGCTGCCCGTTAATTATAATATTACCCTTATCCGGCGGATAATAGCCTAATAAGAGCTTAATAATGCTGCTCTTTCCGCCTCCACTTGTTCCTACTAAGGCAACGGTTTCCCCCTTTTCCACTTTTATGGTTATCTCATTTAGTACTGCATGTCCTTTTTCATACCCAAAGGACACCTTATCAAGCATTACCATACATTTAGAAGTTGCCTGGCTTTCTAGATTGTACCCTATAGGTTCAAAGGGCGTATCTTCCAGCTCAAACACCCGCGAAGCTCCAGCTAGAGAACTCTGTATTTTTGCAACAAAAGCTCCAATAATAAAAAATGCATTTGTAACATTTATTTGAAGCATAACAATACCTGTAATAGTAGCAAAATCAGTCATTTTATACAGCACCATAACACAACCTATACCTACTGTTACTGCGAAACTGGCCATTCCTAGAAAATAGTTGGTACACTCCAGAAAAGATTTATTTTTAATCCTTTTCATCAAAAGCTTTGTTACTTCGTTATTTTCAAACTCATAGTTTGATAGCAATTTCTTCTCTATTCCAAATATTTTCATTGTATAATAACCAGTTAAAATATCTGTAAATCTTTGTGTTATAATAGAAAACCTGCTCTGAATTTTATCACTTATTTGCCTTATTGGTATTGCAAAAAGGATATTAATCCCTGCTAATATGGCACTTAGAATAATAAGAAGAATGGTAATCCTCCATTCAAATAAAAACATAAAAACAATTGAGCAAATTCCTAGAATAATATTTGATACCACCATTTGAAGTTCGTTGGTTAAAGCAACTTCCATTAGCTGTATATCATTTGTGATTCGAGATATAATATCACCGCTGTGGTTTTTTTCATAAAAACCCATCGGGAGTCTCAATATGTGTTTGAAAATACTTGTTCTTATATATGCAACAGCATTCTTAATACTCCTTTTATAAAAATAGTTCAATATGGGCATAAACACTGATAAGAACAGTAATGCAATTCCAAGAGTCAACACACCATTTTTAACTGAATTCATATTGCCTTCGCTATAGGCTTTGACCATATCCCTTGTTGCAAATGCGATAGCTGTATATAAAATTGCTTCACCAAACCCCTGACCTATCAAACAAGCAAAATATGTTACTCTTCCCGTCTTCATATTGCTTATTAATCTAGTAAAACTTCCAACTCCCAAGCTTGACATTAAAACACCTCCTTTAATTCCTTTAGCTCTTCCTGACACATAACCGACTGGTCAGCATAGAGTTGACTATATAGGGAAGATTCCTTCATTAATTCAACATGTGTGCCCTTTTCTTTTATACACCCATCCTCCATAACAAGAATGCAGTCAGCATCTTTTATTGTTGAAAGGCGATGTGAAATAACAAGCACAGCATGTTCCTTCCTTAAAATTTCCAACGTTTCTTGAAAAAGAGCTTCAGTCTCGCTATCTAGGGCAGCTGTTGGCTCATCCATGAGTATTAAAGGTGCATTTTTCAAAAAAGCTCTGGCTAGAGAAATTCTTTGCTTTTGACCACCGGAAAGACCTGCCCCATACTCCCCTAAAACAGTATTATAACCTTGAGGAAGCTTCATAATAAATTCATGAGCTTGCACAGCTTTAGATGCCTCAATAATTTCCTCAAAGGTTGCTCCATCTTTTCCATATCCTATATTTTCTGCAACTGTAACAGGGTACAGAAAAACATCCTGAGATACAAGTGCAATTCTCTCCCTGATATATTTGGGGGTTAATTGTCTTATATCACATCCAAAAAGCTTTACGCTACCCCCTGCCGCTTCATAAAAACCGCAGATCATTTTAATTAGGGTACTTTTCCCGCTGCCGCTAAAACCAACAACTGCATTTATCCTTCCTTTATTAAGTTTGAAGCTCAAATTCCTTATAACCTCCGTGCCTTCATTGTAGTGAAAGTTTACGTCTTCAAATTCTACAATAACATCTGTACTGTTATCAGGTATAACATCCTCTTTTTCTTCCTCTTGGGGCATGTTTACAATACTCATTAAATGCTCAAAAGATCCTGTAACCATTCTTAGACTTGCGGTTAATGCCGGAATTCTTCCAGAAGAACTTCCTATATATCCGAACAAATATAAAACTGTTACAAAATCAGCAGCTGATAGTACACCTTGAGCTGATAAGTAACCTCCATATAATATACAGATGAGCATTGGTAAAACACGCAAGATTATATTAACCACAACAACTAAGGATAATCTCTTTTCAATACTCAGCCCTGTCTTCAAGGTTTTCTTTATTATATCTTCATATTTTTTTATAAGAACCTCGTAAAGATTTAAAGCTTTAACCATGGAAGCACTGCTTATTGAATCGTGAGCGATTGAGTTAACTTCACCCAACTGAGACTGCAAACTCTGCATTGCTTTGTTTAAAGGTGCATTAATAATCATTGAAATCAATATGGTAATTATTATTGCTATAGAACTTACAAGAAGCAACTGCCAATTTATCATCAACACATAGAAAAACGCAGCAAGAAATACCAACGGTTGATAAGCCAGTTCAAACATCTCGTTTTCAAGGAAATTACCTATAACCGATATATTGTTTGTAAAAAGTGACACTGTTTCACCATAATCCTTGTTGTCAATACATGCCGCCTTAACTTTTGTCAAATGGGTTGATAGCTTCATACGCATATCTTTAATAACATGTGCACTAACCCATCCCGAGGAGTATTTAACAATATAGAAAAGTATAAGGGCTATAAAGATTATAAGAAACATATAAAACAAACTGCTCGATAGAGTCTTTATATTATTTTCAAAGCCTGCACTGACCAGATTATTCATCAAATATCCAATCCAAATATTTATTGCTGCAAATATTACTGTACAAAACATACATATAGAAATCAAAAGTCTATAGGGCTTTAAATATGAATACAGCCCTACTTTTTGTGGATTTTTTTTATTCATTTCACTTTTATCCATGAGGCTGACTCCTTTAAAAAATAATTGTATTTTATTTAGGTGATTCTAAAAATCCAACTTTTTCACAATGCTTAATCATTCTTTCAATATTGAGTTCACTTGGGGTTACCCAACTAAAACCAAGCTGTTTTAAGAGCAGATTTGTTTTATCACATTTTTTCACGAATACGGTTTGAGCTTCCTGAGGGCTTTCTAAGAAGTTATTAAGGAGTATATATATATACTCTCTTATACTTTCATTATTGTAGTTATCATATATATAATCCATAAACTTTTCAAAATGCAGAATATCCAAGTCATATCCGCTGCTTTTAATAAATTTTCCAAGGTCTGAAATGCTTATATTATAGTTGTTCATAATATGATAAGTTTCATTTTCCAATTCGCTTCTATCAAATAATAACAAAATTGCTTTGCTGACAAAATCAACAAAGGAAAACTCCATTGTTTTTTCAGATATATCTGGTACAAATCCAAGCTTAAGATAAGCCTTCATTTCCGAGTAGAACCAGTTTTCAGCTATGTTCTCCTGGAATATACCCGAATTATAATCAAACACAAGATTGCCTACCCTATATATGTTTATTTTAAGACCCTCATTTCTTGCCTTATAAAGCAGACTCTCAGCCTCTAGTTTGGTATTTATGTAGTTGCTGTTGGTATTCTGACCCAAATCAGCGCTATACTCAGTAAATAACTGGTACTCCTTCCCCTCAATTTTACCCATCCCTACACTCATAGTAGAAATATGGTGTATATCTTTTTTGATTTCACTATTTGCAAAGTCCACAATCCTTCTTGTTCCCTCCACATTAATGTTGTAGAAATCCTTAAAATGACCATAGTGGCGAACATTGGCAGCCGAATTTATCACACAATCAATTTTACAAGTCAGTTCAGCATAAACTTTTTGGTCTAGTCCAAAACACTCCATTGCAAGATCGCCGTTAAATATAAAGATTCTATCCTTAAACTTTTCAAAGGTATACTCCTCAAAATAATACTTAAACTTTGATAAAATACGCTCTTTTGCCTCATTGATATCTCTTCCTCTGACCAATAGATATACATTTGTAGCTGTACCTGACAGTAAGTCGTAAAGAATGTGCATACCTAAATAACCTGAGCCACCAATAAGGAGAATATTTTTATAATCCTTTTTCAGGCTTAAGTCCAGATTCTTGTATTTGTCATTTTGTCTGTAATAAGCTTGTAAATCAGCTTCTAGCTTTTCGTTTGGGGCTTGATTCAAAGCAGCATCGCTTGGATTACTCATGAACAGTTTTATTTCTTCAATCTTTCTCTTCAATTTGTCTTTGTTATAGCTGACATTTTGTGCAAGTTTGGCAATTGTCGGGTGTTCAAACAAATCGTTTATTGATACATCATAATTTACAGACAACATGGAAACAACCTGAATTGCCTTTATTGAATCTCCTCCGAGTTCAAAAAAGTTATCATTGGTGCCTATGTTTTCCATGCCTAAAACCCTCTCCCATACTTTTACAATATTGTGTTCCATATTGTTTTTTGATGCCACATATTGATTTGTCACTGCGTGGCTTCTATCGGGTTCGGGAAGGGCTTTTCTATCAATTTTTCCATTAGGTGATACTGGGATTTCATCAAGTTTTACAAAGAAACTTGGTATCATGTATTCAGCAAACTCCAGTAAAAGAAATTCTTTTAACTCTATTACATCAACCTCAGAAAGTTCAACAACATATGCGCAAAGATACTTATTTCCATTTTCATCTTCCCTATCTACTACAACAGCACTTTTAACAGCACCATGTTCCAAAAGCCTGTTTTCTATCTCAGAAGGCTCAATTCTGTAACCTCTGATTTTCACCTGATGATCTATTCTTCCCATGAATTCTATAGAGCCATCGGGAAGCCACCTTGCAAGATCTCCGGTTTTGTACATCCTTTCTCCTTCCAAAAACGGATTAGGAACAAATTTTTCATTTGTAAGCTCTGTATTATTTACGTACCCCCTCGCAAGCCCTACCCCTGATAAACACAACTCACCTGCAACCATCAATGGCACCAGTGCGTTGTCCTTGTCTACAATATGTACCATAATATTTGAAATTGGCTTTCCTATTGTTATTGGAGAATCAGTCCTAATTCCCCTTGACAGAGTGGATAGGACACTACACTCAGTAGGGCCGTATTCATTTACAATCTCGAGTTCAGGATTTTTTTGTTTACTTTCGCTTACAATAGCCAGGCTTAGTTTGTCAGCTGCCAGCACCACAATCCTCAAGCTTTTCATGTCCTGAGGCTCAAGCAACTCCAATAAAGCCTTATACAAAGGAGGAACCATAATAAAATGAGTAACACCGTATTTTACTATACTATTTCTTAAGGCATGGGGATCCTTTACTCCTATTTCATTTAGAAGTACTACCGTCGCTCCTGATACAACAGGAGTGAAAAAAGATGTCATAAAGCCATCAAAGGAATATGAAAATAATTGCAGTGTTACATCATCTTTATTGAGCTGGAATAACTCTTTTCTAAACATTATGGTATTATAAATTCCTCTGTGCTCTATCATTACACCCTTAGGTTTTCCTGTAGTCCCTGATGTATAAATAATGTAAGCCAAATCATCCGGTCCACTTACATAACCTATGTTTGAGCCATCACTACAACTATTTATAGCACTTTCGACCGATAATATCTTACAGCCAAAAGGTACTTTCCCCTCAAAACTTCTATTGGTTAACAGCATTACGGCCCGGCTGTCCTCTAAAATAAATTTAACCCGTTCTGCAGGGTGACCGGTATTAATGGGTAGAAAAGCACCCCCTGCTTTAAGCACTCCGAAGATTGCCATCACCATTTCAATGGAAGTATCCATTAAGATTCCAACTACCTTGTCTGCTGAGACTCCTCTCTTTATCAACTCTCTTGCAACCCTGTTTGACTTCTCATTCAATTCCTTATATGTAATTTCCTTATCTTCATAGATTACAGCCACCTCATAAGGAGTTCTTTCTGCCTGTTCCTCAAATAATTTATGAATTGTTTTGTCGGGGTATTTATTTTTTGTATCATTAAAATCAAAAAGTAGTTGCTTTTTCTCCTCTTCTGATAAAATTTCTATTTTTGAAATCCTTTTTTCCGGGTCCTCAGCTATTTCCTTCAAAATATTTACATAGCACCTGGACACACTCTCTATGGTTTCTTTTTTGAACAACCTGGTACAATAAGCTATACTGAATGAAATGTTTTCAGCATACTCCTGGGCATCAAGTGTGATATCAAATTTTGCCACCTGATTGTCTACCTTGTAGGGCACAAATCTTAGAGAGCCAATTTGAGCGGCATCACTTTGCATGTTTTGCAAGACAAACATTGTATCAAAGAGAGGGTTTCTGGTCATATCCCTTTTAAAATTCAGTTTGTCAACAAGGTCTTCAAACTGGTAGTCCTGGTTTTCATAAGCTTTCAGAGCATTCTGTCTTACCTCCTTTAGAAAATCCGTAAAAGTTTTTTCACCTTCAGGAAAATTCCGTAAAACGAGGGTATTGACAAACATGCCTATAATGTTCTGAAGATCGGCATTGAGCCTGCCAGCAACAGGTGTTCCAACAATAATATCATTCTGTCCTGTGTATTTTTTTAGAAGTATATTATATGCAGCAACAAGTACCATGTATAAAGTTGAGCCTGTTTCTTTTGCAATTGTGTTAAGTTTTCCTGTCAATTCAGCACCAACCTCGAACTCCACACTGCTTCCTTCGAAGCTTCTGACATTTGGTCGCGGAAAATCTTCCGGTAAATTAAGTACAGGTAATTCTCCAGATAGCAGATTTGTCCAGTATTCCTCCTGCTTTTGTATAACACCTGATTTTAACAGTTCATTCTGCCATACCGAGTAATCACGATACTGCAAACGGTTCTCCTTCAATGGTTCTCCATTGTATATATCCGCTAAATCCCTAACCAGTATACCCATAGATGTACCATCTGAAATTATATGGTGCATATCATTAAGAAACAAATATCTGTCCTCTGATAGCTTAAGAAGACTCACCCTAAACAAGGGTGCCTGTGTCAGATCAAAGGGTTTTATAAATTCATTTATAGCAATATCTATATTTTCTTCATCAAGCTCAGAATAAGTAATGTTAAAATCTACATTTTTATGTATCTTCTGTACAATTTCATTGTCAATTGTTGCAAATGATGTCCTTAGTGCCTCATGTCTTTTTATCAGTATCCGAAAGCACTCTTCAAAAGTATTTATATCAACTTTGCCTTCAATAATATATGCTGAGGGAATATTATATGCAGTTTGTTCTCCGGTCATTTTATTTATCAAATACATTCTCTTTTGGGCAGATGACGCAATATAATATTCTCTCTCCTCTACAGCATTTATAGTTTTATATCTGTCGTCTCCAAGTACTTTTGCGGATAAATTTATACTCTTTTCCTTCAACTTCTTTTCAAGAAGCATACGCTGCTCATTTGAAAGAGCCTTCAATCGATCATTAATCAGTTCCATGCATTTCTCCCCCATTTTGCTAAATTCTATCTAGGTTATTTCCGCATCATATTGTGCTTATACTTTTCAAAGTTGCACAATATGATGCGATCAAATGACCTTTTGCAACAGCCCCTTAACATATAAGCAAGCATAGCCCCTAAATGTTATATTTGAGAAAGTTGAGTTATATGTTAAAGCAACTTTGCAATATCTTCATCAGACAAGCCTTCAATTTCAGCCAGCATTTCTTCCATTAATTGCAATTCTTTAAGTTCATTTTCAATAATGTCTTTCATTTTTGCAATTGTCTGATTTGAAAATACAGTACTGACATTAATATTTATTTTTAATTCCTTGTTTATTTTAGATACTAGCGATATTGCTTTAAGGGAATTGCCCCCCAGTTCAAAGAAATTATGCTTTATTCCTATCGGCTCTATACCAAGCATTTCCTCCCAAATCCCAACCAACTTTTCCTCAATTTCATTGGTAGGTGCCTCGTATTCTGTTCCTGTATTCATGCTCGAGTCGGGGCTTGGCAAAGCGAGTCTGTTTATCTTACCACTTGAAGTAAGAGGCATGCTATCGAGTTCAACGAAGTAGGATGGTACCATGTAATCTGGTAAGGTTATAAGCAGGTAGTCTCTTACTTCCTTTACAGTCAACTTGCCATCAGCAACTATGTAAGCACAAAGGTATTTGTCTCCCTGTTCTCCTCTTACTGTTACAACCGCTTCTTTTATACTTCCATGCTTTACAAGCTCGTTCTCTATTTCTCCAAGTTCTATCCTGTAACCCCTTATTTTTACCTGGTTGTCTATCCTGCCCATAAATTCGATGTTGCCGTCCGGGAGCCATCTTACAAGATCTCCTGTCCTGTACATCCTTTCTCCTTCCTGGAAGGGATCGGGCATAAATCTTTCTTCTGTCAGTTCCGGTCTTCCAAGATAGCCTCTTGCCGCTCCGTCTCCTGCTATGTAAAGCTCACCCGCCACTCCTATTGGAACTAGCTTTCCAGCTTTGTCAAAAATATATGCCCTTAAATTATTAAGAGGTTTTCCAATAGGTATCGAGTTATATTTCTTCAATTCTTCACTGTCTATTAAGTAAGCTGTTGAATCCACGCAGCACTCCGTAGGTCCATACACGTTGGTTATGCACGGCTTTTGTTCACCGAAGCCTCCTGTAAATTCCTGCACCATATTGTAAAGGAGCACATCTCCACCTATTATAAAGTGCTTTATGCAAAGCTTATCTTTGTAAAGTGGTACATGTTCGAGCATCAATCTTAGATGTATTGGTGTTCCATCAGATATATCAATTGAATTACTTATATAATACTTAACCAGCATTTCACCGTCTTTTTTAACGTCATTGGGTACTATGTAAAGTGCATGTCCGTATATCAAAGCTGCGAATATCTGCTGAACAGAAGCATCAAAGGTGTAGGATGCAACCAGTGCAACATTCAGAGCCTCTCCGTAAGATTTGTATATTTTTTCATTGAGGCTTTGTGCAAGGTTGATCACACTCCTGTGCTCAATCATTACTCCCTTCGGCTTCCCTGTTGACCCTGAAGTGTAAATGATATAAGCCAGGCTGCAAGGTGTTGCATATGTTTTATTATCTAGAGCCTTGCCTTGATAAACAGCCGGATCTCCCATATCAATAACGTTTTGTACACCTGCCGCCTTCAAGTCAGTGACCTTTTTCACTGTTGCTTCCTTCAAGCAATTAACAACGTCGGTAACCTTACTCTCTGCTGCTTCCTTCGAGTGAGTAACCTTTATCTCTCCTGTTTCCTCCAGATCCTTGTCGACATTGTATATGAGCACTGTTTTAGCACCGCTGTCAGACAGCATATAGCTTATTCTATCCATTGGGTAGTCAGGATCTATTGGAAGGTATGCTCCTCCTGCCTTTAATACAGCCACTATTCCTACTATCATCTCCAATGAACGGTCTGCCATTATTCCTACTACGCTTTGTGGACCTGTTCCACTTTCTATAAGCCTCATTGCCAGTTGATCCGATTTTTCACTCAATTCTCCGTAAGTAAGGCTCTTACCTTCATACACCAAGGCTTTTCTACCAGACACCTTTTTCGCCTGTGCTTCGAAAAGTTCTGTTATTGTACTGTCTTTTGGATATTGAACCTTAGTATTGTTGAAGTCAAAGATCAACTGTTGCTTCTCTTCCTCTGCCAACATTTCAAGCTCAGAAATCTTTCTCTCAGGGTTTTTAGCTATTTGTTTTAGTAAGTTTATAAAATGCCCTTTCATTCTTTCTATTGTTTCCCTTTTAAATATCTTTGTGCAGTAATCCATTACAAAAGACAGCTTAGTCCCAAACTCCAAAGCATTAAGTGTTATATCAAATTTTGCTACCTTTTGCTCAGTTTTGTACGTTGTAAACTTAATTGAGCCCAATTCCATTGGTGCATCTTCATTGAGTAAGGCAAACATTGTGTCAAACAAAGGATTTCTACTCATATCCCTTTTCAGGTTTAACTTTTCAACCAGCTCTTCAAACTGGTAATCCTGATTGTCATACGCATTCAAGGCATTTTCCTTCACCTCAAGCAAGAACTCTTTGAAAGCTTTACCACCCTCAGGAAAATTCCTCATTGCAAGGGTATTTACAAACATACCGATTATGTTTTGAAGGTCATCATGGCGTCTTCCTGCTATTGGTGAACCTACGATGATATCCTCCTGCCCTGTATAATTTTTAAGCAATACATTGTATGCGGCAAGAAGTACCATATACATTGTTGAACCAGTCTCTTTAGCTATGTTATTAAGCTTCTCAGTCAGTTCTTCATCTACGTCAAATACCACACTGTTTCCTTCAAAGCTCTGTACCAAAGGTCTTGGATAATCTTCCGGCATATTGAGTACAGGCAGTTCACCTGAGAATTTATTTATCCAGTAGTCCTCCTGCTTCTTTATAGCACCGGTTTTAAACAGCTCATTCTGCCATACTGAGAAATCCCTGTACTGTATTTTCATATCCGGGAGAGTATCTCCGTTGTAAAGTCGTGCAATTTCGTTCACCATTACGCCCATGGATACACCATCTGATATTATATGGTGAATATCAAACATCAGAACATACTTATTGTCTTTAAGTTTTATGATTAGAGTCCTTGCCAACGGTGCTTTTCCAAGATCAAAAGGACGAATGAATTCCTTTGTTTTAGCATCTATTATTTCAGCTTCCTTTACTCCACTTTGTTCAAGCTCTTCATACAACACCTCAAGCTCAACAGCCTTATGAACTCTCTGTACAACCTCACCCTCTATGAATTCAAAGAATGTCCTTAAGGTCTCATGCCTTTCTCCAACTGCCTTTATTGCTTTTATAAACTTATTGACCTCAAGCTCTCCTTCAATTATCACAACCCCGGGCATATTATAGGTAATACTTGCTTCTCCCATATTGTTTAGTACGAAAAGCCTCTTCTGTGCAGAGGATGCAGGGTAGTACTCCCTGTCTTCAACAGGCTTTATTGATTCAAACAGAGTCTTTTCAGAGCTCCTTATATATTCCGCCTGCAACTTTATTGTAGTCAGCCTGAACGCCTCTTTCAGATGAAAATCCACATTAAATTCCTTCTTTATTTTTGAAACAAGAATGGTTGCTTTAAGTGAATGTCCGCCGATTTCAAAGAAATTATGGTTTGTTCCTATTTGTGCCAAGCCCAATATATCCTGCCAGATTTTAGCAAGTTTTTCCTCAATTTCATCAGCAGGTGCTTCATATATTGTACCTGTGCTAATGCCTGTGTCTGGTTCAGGCAATGCCAGCCTGTTAACTTTACCGCTTGAAGTAAGAGGCATGCTCCCGAGTTCAACGAAGTAAGATGGTACCATGTAATCAGGCAAGGTTATAAGCAGATAGTCTCTTACTTCCTTTACAGTCAACTTGCCATCGGCAACTATGTATGCACAAAGGTATTTGTCCCCCTGTTCTCCTCTTACTGTTACAACCGCTTCCTTTATACTTTCATGCTTTACAAGCTCGTTCTCTATTTCGCCAAGTTCTATCCTGTAGCCCCTTATCTTTACCTGATTGTCTATCCTGCCCATGAATTCGATGTTGCCGTCAGAGAGCCATCTTACAAGGTCTCCTGTCCTGTACATCCTTTCTCCTTCCTGGAAGGGATCGGGCATAAACCTTTCCTCTGTCAGTTCCGGTCTTCCAAGATAGCCTCTTGCCGCTCCGTCTCCTGCTATGTAAAGCTCACCTGCCACTCCTATTGGAACCAGCTTTCTATCCTTGTCAAAAATATATGACCTTAAATTATTCAGCGGTTTTCCAATAGGTATGGAGTTATATTTCTTCAGTTCTTCACTGTCTATTAAGTAAGCTGTTGAATCCACGCAGCACTCCGTAGGCCCATACACATTGGTTATGCACGGTTTTTCTTCCCCAAAGCCTCCTGTAAATTCCTGCACCATATTGTTAAGGAGCACATCTCCACCTATTATAAAGTGCTTTATGCAAAGCTTATCTTTGTAAAGTGGTACATGTTCGAGCATCAATCTTAGGTGTATTGGTGTTCCGTCAGATATATCGATTGAATTACTTATATAATACTTAACCAGCATTTCACCATCTTTTTTCACGTCGTTAGGTACTATACAAAGTGCGTGACCATATATCAAAGCTGCAAATATCTGCTGAACAGAAGCATCAAAGGTATAGGACGCAACCAGTGCAACATTCAGAGCCTCTCCATAAGGTTTGTATATTTTTTCATTGAGGCTTTGTGCAAGGTTGATCACACTCCTGTGCTCAATCATTACTCCCTTAGGCTTCCCTGTTGAACCTGAAGTGTAAATGATATAAGCCAGGCTGCAAGGTGTTGCATATGTTTTATTCATCAGTGCGCTTCCTTGATAAACACCCGGATCCCCCATATCAATAACGTTTATCTCTCCTGTTTCCTCCAAATCCTTGTCGGCATTGTATAAGAGCACTGTTTTAGCATCACTGTCAGACAACATATAGCTTATTCTATCTATTGGGTAGTCAGGATCTATTGGAAGGTATGCTCCTCCTGCCTTTAGCACAGACATTATCCCTACTATCATCTCCAACGAACGGTCTGCCATTATTCCTACTACGCTGTCCGGACCTGTTCCACTTTCTATAAGCCTCATTGCCAGTTGATCAGATTTTTCACTCAATTCCCTGTAAGTAAGGCTCTTGCCCTCATATACCAAGGCTTTTCTATCCGGGGACTTTTCCGCCTGTGCATCGAAAAGCTCTGTTATTGTACTGTCTTTTGGATATATAACCTTAGTCTTGTTGAAGTCAAAGATCAACTGCTGCTTCTCCTCCTCTGCCAGCATCTCAAGTTCAGAAATCTTTCTGTCAGGGTTTTGAGCTATTTGTTTTAGTAAGTTAATAAAATGCCCTTTTATTCTTTTTATTGTTTCCCGTTTAAATATCTTTGTGCAGTAATCCAATACAAAAGACAATTTAGGTCCATACTCTAAAGCATTAAGTGTAATATCAAATTTCGAAACCTTTTGCTCGGTTTTGTAAGTTGTAAACTTAATTGAACCCAATTCCAATGGAGCATCTTCATTCAACAATGCAAACATTGTGTCAAACAGTGGATTTCTGCTCATATCTCTTTTCAGGCTTAACTTTTCAACCAGCTCCTCAAACTGGTAATCCTGGTTGTCGTAAGCATTCAAGGCATTTTCCCTTACCTCAAGCAAGAACTCTTTGAAGGACTTACCACTCTCAGGGAAGTTCCTCATTGCAAGGGTGTTTACAAACATACCGATAATGTTTTGAAGGTCATCATGGCGTCTTCCTGCTATTGGTGAACCTACAATGATATCCTCCTGCCCTGTATAATTTTTAAGCAGTACATTGTATGCGGCAAGAAGTACCATGTACATTGTTGATCCCGTCTCTTTGGCTATGGTATTAAGCTTCTCTGTTAGTTCTTCATCTACGTCAAATACCACACTGTTTCCTTCAAAGCTCTGTACCAATGGTCTTGGATAATCTTCCGGCATATTTAATACAGGCAATTCTCCTGAGAATGTATTTATCCAGTAATCCTCCTGCTTCTTAATAGCACCGCTTTTAAACAGCTCATTCTGCCATACTGAGAAATCCCTGTACTGTATTCTCATATCCGGGAGAGTTTCTCCGTTATACAGTCCTGCAATTTCATTCACCAGTACGCCCATGGATACACCGTCTGATATTATATGGTGTATATCAAACATGAGAACATACTTATTGTCTTTAAGTTTTATGATTAGAGTCCTGACCAAAGGTGCTTTTCCAAGATCAAAAGGACGAATAAACTTCTTCATATTTACTTCAATAACTTCATCTTCATTTGATCTGCTATCAGCCTCTTCATACAATAACTCTAGCTCCACATCCTTATGAACTCTCTGCACAACTTCACCGTCAATTATTTCAAAGGATGTCCTCAAAGTCTCATGCCTTTTGCCAACTGTTTTTATTGCTCTTGTAAACTTCTCGATATCAAGGGCACCTTCTATTATCACAACCCCTGGTATATTGTAGGCAATGCTGTCATCTTCCATATCGTTAAGCACGAAAAGTCTCTTCTGGGCTGAAGATGCAGGGTAGTATTCCCTGTCTTCAACAGGCTTTATTGCTTCATATATAGTCTTTTCCATTTTTCTTATATACTCGCTCTGCTGCTTTATTGTAGGCAGCTTGAATATTTCCTTTAAAGGAATTTCAACATTCAACTCCCTTTTTAACCTGGAAGCAAGTATAGTTGCCTTAAGCGAATGCCCGCCAATTTCAAAGAAGTTATAATTCGTGCCTATTGGCTTTATACCTAACAACTCTTGCCATACTTCAACAAGCTTCTGTTCCGTTTCATTTACCGGTGCTTCGCATAAAGCTCCTATTGACATACTGTCATCAGGCTCAGGCAACGCTTTTCTATCCACCTTACCGTTTTGGTTCAGAGGAATGCTGTCCAATTGAACAAAGTATGATGGCACCATGTAATCCGGAAGCTGGGAAGACAAGAAATCCCTGAGTTCTGCCACTTCAAACTCCCTGTCACCTGCTATATAAGCACACAGGTACTTTTCTCCCATTTTATCCTGCCTTGGTATTACGACAACATCTTTAATGCCCTCAAAATTCTTAAGCCTTGTCTCAATTTCACCCGTCTCAATTCTGAAGCCCCTTATTTTTACCTGCTGATCAATTCTGCCCAAAAATTCTATACTTCCATCAGGAAGCCATCTTGCAAGGTCTCCTGTCCTGTACATTCTTCCGCCATCCAGGAAAGGATCGGGCACAAATTTCTTTTGTGTAAGCTCCTCGCTGTTAAAATAACCACGGGCAACACCATCACCGCCAGTAATCAATTCACCTGGAACACCAACCGGCTGAAGCCTGTTATTTTTATCCACGATATAAACTGTTGAATTGCTTATTGGCCGACCTATTGGAATATTTCCATCGAACTCCCTGTCTATGTGGAAACACGTAGAGAAGGTAGTATTTTCAGTAGGACCATATCCATTAATAACCCTAAGGTTTGTAAATCTATTTCTTACGGCATTTATATTCTTAGGAGACAGTACATCTCCTCCGACAAGAAGATTCTTCAAGCCCTTGAACGCAAGTGGATTTTCCACAGATATCTGGTTAAATAGCGGCGAAGTCAGCCACATAGTGGTTATGCCGTATTCTTCTATCACTTTCCCAAGCTTTTGTGCGTCAAGTATGACATCATCCTCAACAAGATATAGCCTTAAACCGTTCAGTAAAGCACCCCACACCTCAAAAGTTGAGGCGTCGAACACAATTGCTCCTGTCTGCAATATTCTGTCGGTTTTGTTAAACTCGACATAATTTGTATTTCTTACCAGCCTTACTACATTCCTGTGCTCAACCATTACTCCTTTCGGCTTACCTGTTGAGCCCGAGGTATACATCACATAGGCCAGGCTGTCAGGCTTAACTAGAGTTTGAGGATTTTCTTGTATTCCCTTATCCAGATAGCTACCCAATTCTATTACTTTTCCGCCAAATACAGCTTTTTCCTTTAGGTGCTCCTGAATAAGCAGGACTTCTGCACCGCTGTCTCCTAACATATAACTTACTCTATCCAAAGGATACTTAGGATCTACCGGTAGGTATGCTCCTCCTGCCTTTATTATCGCCAAAGTTCCTATTACCATTTCAAAGGAACGCTCTGCCATAATTGCAACTAAGCTGTCAGGTCCAACACCCATTTTGATAAGTTCATGCGCAAGCTTATTGGCTTTTTCATTTAATACCCTGTAAGTCAAATGCTTTTCATTGTAAATTACTGCAGGATCATCAGGGCAAATTTCAGCCTGCTCCTCATAAAGCTCTTTGATGGTCTTAGCTTTAGGGTACTGGGTTTTTGTATCGTTAAATTGTAAGAGTATCTTGTCTTTATCCCCTTGTGTCAGAATTTCTATTTCCTCTACCACTACCTCAGGATTTTCTACAATCCTCTCTAAAACCTTGTTGAGGTGGCAAACCATATTATCAATAAACTCATTTTCAAACACCTCGGAGTTATAGGTAAACCGTACCACCAAAGTTTTACCGGGTATAATAATTACACCGAAATCATAATTTATCTGCTCAAAGGAATCAATTTTTGTTACTGTCATTTCAGCTTCATCATCTTTATTTGAGTTCTTCACTTCACTCTCAATAGGATAATTTTCAAAAACAACAATATGATCTATCAATTCGTGTTTTAATTCTGTCATCCCCTGTACATCAGCAAGAGGAACAAAACTATACTTTTCAGAGGATATTGAATCCTGCTTTATTTTTGCTATTAATTCAGAAAACCTTATGCTGCTGTCTGACACAATACGTACAGGTATGGTATTTATAAATAGTCCTACCATTTTTTCTATACCCTCTATTTCAGAAGGCCTTCCTGATACTACCGAGCCAAACACCACGTCCTGTCTGTTGTTATATCTTTGAAGCAAAATCCCCCATGCTGCCTGGAATAATGTGTTGAGTGTCACCTGGTTTTGTGCAGACACTTCCTTAAGTCCTTTAGTTACCTTCTCATCAATAACAAAATCCATTTCCTTCTTAACATACTTTGCATCATCTTTTGCTTTTCTGGACCTTGGTACTAAAGCCTTTTCCTCATACCCTTCAAGATAATTCTTCCAGTAACTTAACGCTTCTTCCTTATCCTGCTTTTTCATCCAGTCAATATAATTCTTATAAGGTTCCGTCTTCTCAAGGTGTAAAGGCCTTTTTCCTGCTACCGAACGATATACCTCGAAAAACTCTTTTGTGATAATTGCAAGGCACCAGCCATCAATAAGGATATGGTGGTTGCTCCATATTACCTCAAACACTTTATCTGCAAGCTTTACTACCGAAAATCTCATAAGATTTCCACGGGTTAAATCAAAGCCTTTTTTCCTGTCTTTTTTCTTAAACTCTTCAACATAATGCTCCTTAAGTTCGTCATCAAGGCTTGTTATATCCTCATAATAAAGCTCTACATCCTTTTTAGCCAATACCACCTGTCTTGGTTTTCCAACATTTTCACTGATAAAATTAGTTCTTAAAATATCATATCTATCACTAAGTATTTGAATACTCTTTCTCAAGGCCTCCATATCAAGGTTTGATTCCACCCTGATTCCCATTTGTACAAAATAGGTTTCTGGATTTTTGTCAACTAGTGATTGGAAGAGCATTCCCTCCTGCATTGGGGACAATTCATATATCTTCTCTATTTCCTTACCGGAAATTTCATATATTACATCGAGTTCATCAATAGATAGCTCATCATCTTCAAAATCGGAAGGTGTCAATTCCGCTTCCTTAACGCTCATGCAATGTTCAAGAATGCTTCTAAGATTCTGTTGGTATATTTCTGCAAGCTTTGAAATTGAAGTCTCTTCAAATTCATTTCTGTTATAGCTGAGGTTTAATACAAACTCCCCATTTAGCACCATTCCATAGATATCCACGGTATGTTGACGCTGCGAATCCATGCTTGCAGAATTTCCTGACGGAGCATTTGACAGGCTAAATACATCACCGCTCATTTCCTGCCCCAATTCACCAAGGTAATTAAAGCTGACTTCTGGTTTTATATCAAAGCTTAAATCTCCTTTATTCTCCTCTGAAGTGAGGTACTTCAATATGCTATAACCAATTCCTTTATTGGGTATATGCCGTAAATTTTCCTTGATGTTTTTTATTTGCCCCGGTAAATCCTTTGCCACGTCCATATCAAGCATCACAGGGAACATACTGGTAAACCAACCCACAGTCCTCTTAATGTCTATATCCTTGATAATTTCCTCTCTTCCGTGGCCCTCCATATTGACCAATAAGCGGTCAATTCCTGCCCATTCCCTGAAAGAAAGTCCCAGAGCGGTAAGTAAAATATCATTTACTTCTGTAGCATAGGCATGGTTGGTTTTTGTCAAAAGCTTATCGGTTTCTTCCTTTGACAAACTAAATGTTATGGTATGTCCGTCCCTTATTCTATCTGTATTTGCAGCTTTATCCTTAGGCAATTGCGAAAGGCTCATACCCTCAAACTTTTTCCAGTATTCTATTTCCTTTAGTGCCTGTTTGCTGTCCGCATAGGCTTTTAGCCTCTTTGACCATTCCATAAAAGAGTGGGTCTTATCCTGGAACTCTATTTCTTCCCCTCTTAACACCTGCTTATAGGCAGTATCAAAATCTTCAAGGATTATTCTCCAGGAAACACCATCTACTACAAGGTGATGAATAGCTATCAGCATATGGTCTCCTTGAGAGGTCCTGAAAATACCAAGCTTTACTAAAGGCCCGTTACCCAAGTCAATACCTTGCTGAATGAGGTTGGATAATTTTTCAACCTTTCCCAAGTAATCCACATCACCTTGTAAATCCCATACATCAACAGAAATAAATTCTCCATTAAGCCCACGGTTGAGCTGCAAAACACTGCTATCTTCCTCTTTAAATACAATTCTTAAGGCATCGTGATGCTCTACAATTTTATTGAATATTTTCCTTACTGTTTCTTCTTCAAAACCATTTTCTCTATATATCATCACTGCCTGGTTCCAATGGTGCTTGTTTATAAAATTCCTGTCAAAAAACCATTTTTGTATAGGAGTCAAGCCAACCGTACCCTCAATAATACCCTGCTCTGCTTTGCTTTCAACGGTTTTTACAAACCTGCCAAGTTCTTTTATGGTTGTTTTGGTCAATATATCTCTTATTTCAATTCTGTAATTGTATTTATGAAGCCTGGACGAAACCTGAATAGCTTTTATGGAATCCCCTCCAAGCTCAAAGAAGTTATCATTAATTCCAACATTCTTCCTGCCAAGGACCTCCTGCCATATACCAACAAGCTTTTCCTGTATTTCATTGTGAGCTGGTTCATAATCTGATCCTAAAGTATAGCTTAAATCAGGTTCAGGAAGAGCTTTTTTATCCACCTTGCCGTTCTGATTTAAAGGAAGACTGTCTAGGTGTACAAAGTATGAAGGAACCATATAATCAGGCAATAGTGAGGATAAATAATCTCTCAGTTCTGACACTTCATATTCCTTCTCGCTTGCAAAATAAGCACAAAGGTACTTATCCCCTGCTTCACCCTGCTTTGGCAACACTACAACCTCTTTTATTCCCTCGAGATCTTTGAGCTTGGTTTCAATTTCACCTATTTCAATACGGAAGCCCCTTATTTTTACCTGTTGGTCAAGTCTACCCAAGAACTCTATTTTACCGTCAGGAAGCCATCTTGCAAGGTCTCCCGTCCTGTACATCCTTTCTCCTTCCATAAATGGATCAGGCACAAATTTCTCACGGGTAAGTTCTTCACTGTTTAAATACCCTCGGCCAACGCCATCTCCTCCTGTCAGAAGTTCACCCGGAACACCGAGAGGTTGAAGCTTGTTATTTTTATTTACAATATAGGCAGTGGAGTTGCTTATAGGCCTACCAATAGGTATATTTCCTTCATAATCCCTATCTATAGGGAAACAAACGGAGAAGGTGGTGTTTTCAGTCGGACCATAGCCATTAATAATCTGTATACCGTTGAACCTGTTTCTAATATCATTTATATTTTTAGGAGACAGGACATCCCCACCAACCAACAGATTTTTTATGCCGTTGAATATCAAGGGGTTTTGTACCGATAGCTGGTTAAACAATGGAGAAGTCAGCCACATGGTGGTTATTTTGTACTCTTCTATTGCCTTTTCAAGCTTTTGGGCATCGAGAATTACATCCTCCTCAACAAGGTAGAGCCTTAATCCGTTTAGCAATGCTCCCCATACCTCAAAAGTTGAAGCATCGAATACAACAGCGCCCGTCTGCAATATCCTGTCGTTTTCCTTAAACTCAACATAATTAGTGTTCCTTACAAGCCTTACCACATTCCTGTGTTCTACAATTACCCCTTTCGGTTTTCCGGTAGAACCTGAAGTATACATAATATATGCCATATTATCCGGTTTAATTGAAGTTTTAGGATTTTGTTTTGATTTCTTATTCAAATACTCTCCCAATTCAATTGTTTCACCCTCAAAGACAGGTCTTTCAGTTAAGTGATCTTGTATCAGCAAAATACCAGTACCGCTGTCTTTTAGCATATAACTTATCCTATCCTGCGGGTATTTCGTATCTATCGGGAGATATGCCCCCCCAGCTTTCAATATACCAAGGATACCTATTACCATTTCAAAGGAACGCTCTGCCATTATTGCAACAATACCGTCTGGGCGAATTCCTCTCTTAACAAGATCTTTTGCGAGGCTGTTGGCTCTTTCGTTCAGTTCCCTGTAAGTAAGCTGCTTTCCTTCATATATAACCGCCGGTTTCTCAGGACTATTTTGAACCTGCTCTTCAAAAAGCTCTTTTATGGTCTTATTTCTTGGATAATCGGTCTTTGTATCGTTAAACTTAGAGAGTATCTGCTGCTTTTCTTCTTCGGTCAGCATTTCTATCTGACTCACTAATACCCCAGGGTTTTTAATTACAGTAGCTGCTATTTGATTAAAGTGGCCTGTAATCTTTTCTATATAGCTTCTTTCATATACCTTCGAATTAAAGGTAATCCTTATTGCTATGTCTTTACCCGGCATAACAACAACACCAAAGTCATAGTTGATCTGTTCAAATACATTAACCCTATTAATTGATATTTCATCATTATCCTTATTTGTGCCTTTAACTTCACTCTCTAAAGGATAATTTTCAAATACAAAAATATGATCTATCAGATCCTGCTTTAGCTCAGTCATTCCCTGTACCTGAGCCAAGGAAACAAAACTGCATTTTTCAGATGCGATATAATCCTGCTGCACTTTTGCTGCCAAGGTGTTAAATTTAGTGCCCTTATCTGCTCTAACTCTTACAGGTATGGTATTTATAAAGAGACCTACCATTTTTTCCACACCATCAATTTCAGATGGCCTTCCGGATACAACAGAACCGAATACAACATCCTCCCTGTTATTGTAGCTTTGTAGTAATATGCCCCAGATTGTCTGGAATACAACGTTTAAGGTCACTTGATTTTCCACCGACAATTCAACAAGTCCCCTTGTAACCTTTTCATCCAGTACATAAATAACCTCATCTTTTTTGTATTGCCCAGCCTCAGCTTTCCAGGTCCTAGGTATGGAAGCCTTTTCACTGTAGTCGGAAAGATAATTTTCCCAATACCCCAGTGCCTCATCCCTGTCCTGCTTTTTCAGCCAATCAATATATGCCTTGTAAGCTGCCGGCTTTTCAAGCTGTAATGGCTTTTTATTCATTTCAGACTGGTATATCTGGAAAAACTCTTTAATTATTATTCCAAGGCACCATCCGTCTATTATGATGTGGTGAAGGCTCCAAATGACCTCACAATGCCTTTCATCAAGCTTTAATACAGCAAACCTCATAAGGTTTCCATGAGTTAAATCAAAGCCATTTTTTCTATCCCTTGTTTTGAACTCTTCAATAAATTGCTCTCTCAAAGCTTCATCAAGGCCTGAAATATCTTCATAATATAGCTCGGCTTCTTTTTCAGCCAGTACTATCTGCCTCGGAGCCTCAATATTTTCATATACAAAATTGGTCCTTACTATATCAAATCTGCTGCTTAAGATCTGGAGGCTTCTATTTATTACTTCAATATCCACCCTTCCTTCAAGCCTTATACCCATTTGTACAAAATAAGTCTCGGACTTTTTATCAACTAATGCCTGGAACAGCATTCCTTCCTGCATTGGAGACAGTTCATAAAGCTTTTCTATTTTTCCGCCCGAAATCTCCATTATTTTGTCAAGGTCTTCAAGGGACAGCCTTTCATCCTCAAAATCCGAAGGTGTCAATTCAGGTTCTTTTACGTTTTCACAGTGCTCAATTATTCTTTTTATGTTCTGTTCATACTTTTCTGCCAGACCTAAAATTGTCTCTTCCTTGTATTCCTTGCTGTTATAATTGATATTTATAAGGAGCTCACCATTAACTACCATTCCGTTTATATCAAGGGTATACAGGCGTTCAAAATCCTGACTTACAGGCATTCCAGTCGAAGCCTTTGACAATTCAAAAACATCGCCTTTTATTTCCTGACCAAATTGTCCAAAATAGTTAAAGCAGATTTCAGGATTTAAATTAAATTCTAAATCCCCTCTATTTTCATTTGAAGTCAAATACTTAAGCACCCCATACCCTATTCCTTTTTTAGGTATGTGTCTCAAGCTTTCCTTGGTATTTTTTATTTGAAGTGTCAGGCTTTCTGTTTTTGCCATGTCTAATAAAACAGGATATATGCTGGTAAACCATCCCACGGTTCTCTTAATGTCTATATCCTTAAGGATTTCTTCTCTTCCGTGACCCTCAAGGTTAATCAGCACCCGCGGAGCTGCTGCCCAATCCTTTACCGAAAGTCCTAATGCAGTGAGCAGTATGTCGTTGACTTCGGTATTATATGCGTGGTTGGTTTTTGTCAAAAGCCTGTCTGTTTCATCCTTTGACAAACGCAAAACTACAGTATGCCCATCCCTTGCAAGATTAGTTTCACCTACGCTGTCCTTAGGGAGTTCCTCCACTTTTGTTTGTTCGATCTTTTTCCAGTACTCTATTTCTTTTAAGGCCTCTTTACCATTTGCATAGGTTTTAAGCCTTGCTGCCCATTCCTTATAGGAGTCTGTCTTGTTCTGGAACCTTATTTCATCACCTTTTATTGCCTGTTTATATCCGATTTCCATATCCTCAAATATGATTCTCCACGAGATACCGTCTACAACCAGATGGTGAATAACCATTATCAGATGGTCTCCCTCAGAGGTTCTGAATATTCCCAGCTTTAAAAGAGGCCCATGATTTAAATCAATACTTTGCTGTATATGGTCGGATATTTCTTCTATCCTCTCCATAGAGTTTACTTTGTGCTTAGAGTTTACTTTGTGCTTAGAGTTTACTTCATCCCTAGGGTTTACTTCATCCTCAGACTTTCCTTTATTCCTAGAGTTTACCTCATCCTTAGACTTTACTTCATCTTCAGAGTTTACTTCATCCTTTAAATTGCAAACCTCCAAGGTGAAAAATTCCTCTTCAAAACCCCGGTTCATCTGTATAAACCGGCCTTCTTCCTCTCTATAAACCATCCTTAAGGCATCGTGATGCTCAACTATCTTACCAAATACTTTTCTTACTATTTCCTCGTCAAAGCCTTCTTTTCTAAACACCATCATTGCTTGATTACAATGGTGCCTGTCTTTTTTGCTCTTGTCAAAAAACCATTTTTGTATTGGAGTCAGCTCTACTTCGCCTTCTATAATACCTTGGTCTGCTCTTCTTTCAACTTTGCTTACAAATTTGCCAAGTTCCTTTATGGTTGCTTTAGTCAACAAGTCCTTTATCTCAACCTTATAATTGTATTTATTAAGTCTTGCTGCAATTTGTATAGCCTTTATGGAGTCTCCACCAAGTTCAAAGAAGTTGTCTTTTATTCCAACCCGTTTGCTTCCAAGCACATCCTGCCAAATTTGAACAAGCTTTTCCTGAACTTCATTTTGGGGAGGCTCATATTCTGTCCCTGTGAAATATACCCCATCCGGTTCAGGCAGTGCCTTTTTATCCACCTTGCCGTTTTGGTTCAGAGGAATACTGTCCATATTTATAAAGAATGAAGGTATCATATAATCAGGCAATTTAGCTGACAAATGTTCTCTTAGTTCCGATACTTCAATTTGCTTTTCGGACACTATATAAGCACACAGATATTTGTCTCCCATTTCACCCTGTTTAGGAATTACTACAACATCCTTTACGCCTTCAAATTTTAAAAGCAGTGTCTCAATTTCACCAATTTCAATCCTGAAGCCCCTTATTTTTACTTGCTGGTCAATTCTGCCCAAAAACTCTATATTGCCATCAGGAAGCCATCTTGCAAGATCTCCTGTCCTATACATCCTATGTCCTTCAAGGAATGGATCAGGTACAAACTTCTGATTGGTAAGTTCATCACTGTTTAAATACCCTCTGGCAACACCATCTCCACCTGTCAAGAGTTCACCAGGCACGCCCACAGGCTGAAGATTGTTATTTCTGTCAACTATATATGCTGTTGAGTTGCTTATAGGTTTTCCAATAGGGATATTTAACTCATATTCCCTATCTATAGGGTGGCATACGGAAAATGTGGTATTTTCTGTCGGGCCATAACCGTTTATAACATTTATACCTTTGAATCTGTTTCTTACGGCATTTATGTTCTTAGGTGAAAGAACATCTCCACCCACTAAGAGGTTTTTTATTCCCTCAAAAACCTCAAGGTTCTGCTGTGCAATTTGATTAAATAATGGAGAAGTAAGCCACATGGTTGTTATGCCAAACTCCTTTATTGCCTTTTCAAGCTTTTGAACGTCGAGTATTATATCATCCTCAACAAGGTATAACCTCAAGCCATTTAGCAAGGCACCCCAAACCTCGAAGGTTGAAGCATCGAATACAACAGCTCCTGTCTGCAGTATCCTGTCATTTTTGTCAAAGCTAATATAGTTGGTATTCCTTACAAGCCTTACTACATTCCTGTGTTCAACCATAACCCCCTTGGGTTTTCCTGTAGAACCCGAGGTATACATGATATATGCAAGGTTACATGGATTTATCGCGCTATGTGGATTCATTGAGCTTTGTGAATTTATTGTGTTTTGCGAATTTATTGTGTTTTGCGGTTTTATTGTACTTTGTGTATCTTCCTTCCTTCCTGCCAATAGATATCTGCTTAAATCAATTACTTCTCCATCTATGGCAGCCTTCTCCAAAAGAGTGTTCTGTGCCAGTAAAAGACCAGTTCCACTGTCTTCTAACATATAAGAAATTCTATCCTGCGGATATTTCGGGTCTATTGGGAGGTATGCTCCACCAGCTTTTAATATCCCAAGTATACCTATTACCATTTCAAAAGAACGGTATGCCATAATGGCAACTATACCATCGGGACCTACTCCTTTTTCAATAAGGTCAAAGGCAAGGCTATTTGCCCTATCATTAAGTTCCCTGTAAGTAAGCTGTTTTCCCTGGTATATTACCGCCGGTTCCTCAGATGATTTCTCCACCTGCTCTTCAAAGAGCTCTATTATGGTCTTATTCCTTGGATACTCTGTTCTGGTATTGTTGAATTTAAAGAGTATTTCCTTTTCTTCCTTAGTTACCATTTCAATTTTTGCAATATTCTTTTGAGGCTTTTCACTTACTTGCCTTAATATATTTTTAAAGTGCCTTGTCAGCCTTTCCATTGTTTCTCTGCTGAATATTTTTGTACAATACTCCAGTGTAAACAATATTTTACCTTCATCTTCTAAAGCAGACAGCGTCATATCAAACTTTGAAATACTGCTGTCAACCTTGTAGGCTGAGGCTTTAAGAGAATGCATGTCAAAACCTTCGTAGTCTGCATTTTGCAGGACAAACACAGTGTCAAACAAGGGGTTTCTGCTCATATCCCTTGTAATGTTTAATTTCTCAAGGAGATCTTCAAACTGGTAATCCTGATTTTCGTATGCGTTTAAAGCATTTTCCCTGACACTTAGCAGAAAATCATTAAAGGTCATATCATCTTTTATATAATTTCTAAACGCCAGAGTATTTACAAACATACCTATGATGCCCTGAAGGTCTGTATGTGGTCTTCCTGCTATAGGCGAACCCACTATGATATCATCCTGCCCTGTATACTTTTTCAACAGGATATTGTAGGCAGCAAGAAGCACCATAAACATTGTTGTACCTGTCTCTTTGGCTATCATCTTAAGCTTCTCAGTATCTTCTGCACCAATATCAAAGTCAATGCTGCTACCCTCAAAGCTTTGCATTGAAGGCCTCGGATAGTCTTCAGGCATGTTAAGAACAGGGATCTCACCTTTGAAGGTATTCACCCAGTACTCTTCCTGCTTTTTAATCACCTCGGATTTTAGGAGTTTATTCTGCCACACCGCATAATCCCTGTATTGTACAGGCATATCCTTAAGTGTCTTACCGTTGTATAGGTCTCTTATTTCATTTACCAGTATGCCCATAGATGTTCCATCGGATATGATGTGGTGAATATCAAACATCAAAAGATATTTCCGCTCATCAATTTTTACAAGACAGCTTCTTAATAAAGGTGCCTTTCCAAGCTCAAAAGGTGCTATAAATTCTTTAATATAGCCCTGGGCAAGCTCCTTATCGTCTCTTCCTGAAGCTTCTGCCTCTATATATGAAAGTATAGGTTCAAAATCATCATGTACCCTTTGTACTACCTCACCATCAATTAAATGGAAGGATGTTCTTAAGGTTTCATGCCTTCTTACCACTTCCTTATAAGCATCTCTTAGTGCTTCTAAATCAAGCTCTCCTTCTAAAAGGATAGTACCAGGTATGTTATAGGCAGTGTTTGCGCCTTCCATGCCGCTTACAATGAAAAGCCTTTTCTGAGCTGACGAAACAGGGTAGTATTCACTGTCCTCAACCGGTTTTATTGCTTCATATCTAACCTTTTCCTTACCTTTTATATAATCTGCCTGAAGCTTTATTGTAAACAGACTGAATACATCCCTTAAAGGCAGTTCTATGCCAAATTCCTTCTTTATATATGACACAAGAACAGTAGCTTTAAGTGAGTGACCTCCAAGCTCAAAAAAGTTGTGGTTTATTCCTATGGTTTTTGTTCCGAGTATACTCCCCCAGATTTCAACCAGCTTTTCTTCAACCTCATTTGTTGGAGCCACGTAACTTACTCCGGTGTCCATACTTGAGTCAGGCTCCGGAAGAGCTTTCCTGTCAGCTTTTCCATTAGAGCTTAAAGGAATTTTGTCAAGCTTTACAAAGTAAGACGGTATCATGTACTCAGGCAATTCTAAAGCTAAGTGTGCTCTTAGTTTTCCAATTGTAAGTTCTTTGTCTGAGACACAATATGCACATAGATAATACTCTTCTCTAGCATCTTTTCTTGCCATAACTACAGTTTCTTTTATGCCTTCATATTCTAAGAGCCGTGCTTCTATCTCACCAAGCTCTATCCTGTTTCCTCTTATCTTTACCTGATGGTCTATTCTTCCTAAGTATTCAATATTTCCATCGGGAAGCCATCTTGCAAGGTCTCCGGTTTTGTAAATCCTCTCACCGGGACTGTATGGGTTTGGCAAGAACTTCTCTTGGGTAAGTTCAGGTCTGTTTAAATAGCCTCTAGCAAGGCCGTCACCTGCAATTACAAGTTCTCCTGTCACTCCTACAGGGCAAAGCCTTAAATTCTGGGCAACCACCAAAAGGTTTATGTTGTCTATAGGCTTTCCAATAGGAACAAGCTCAATTTCCTCACCGGTTGAGCAAGGGAAGTACGATACATCTACTGTAGCCTCAGTAGGTCCATACAGGTTATGAAGCTTTGTGCCAAACCTCTTATATAAGAGCTTGTTAAATCTCTTTACCTGTGAAAGGTTCAAGGCCTCTCCACTTGCAAATACCTGCTTAAGGCTTTTAAGTTTATCTATATTTTCAAGACCTTCTATGTAGTCCAAAAAGGCAGTCAACATTGAAGGTACAAAATGCATTGTTGTAACGCTGTATTTACCAATAGCCTCGTATATCTGTGCCGGGTCTTTTTCCCCACCGGGCTTTAACATTACAACTATTGCTCCGGTAAAGGACCACCACAAAAGCTCCCATACAGATACATCAAAGGTGTAAGGGGTTTTCTGAAGTATGACGTCCTGATCCCCAATAGGGTACATTTTCTGCATCCAGTTAAGCCTGTTAATTACAGGGTAATGCTCTATCATAACTCCTTTAGGCTTTCCTGTAGAACCGGAAGTATAAATGATATATGCCAAGTCAGAGGGGTTGTTTATTTGCTCAAGGTTTCCACCCTTTCCACTATAGATGCTTTCATCTTCCAAATCTATTACATCACTGTGTGAAATCTTATTCATAAACTTGCCCTGGGTCAATACAAGCTTTGCAGCACTATCCTCAATAACGAAGTTAATTCTGTCCTCTGGGTTTTCCGGACTTACAGGAAGATATGCCCCACCTGCTTTCAAGACTGCCATTATGCCTATCACCATTTCAAGAGAACGTTCTACTACAAGGCAAACTCTGTCATCAGGTTTTACGCCTCTTTCACGGAGTAATGCTGCCAACTGGTTGGATTTTCTATTTAGTTCTAAATATGTAAGCTGTTTTCCTTCGAACACCACAGCTACATTATTTGGAACTCTATCAACTTGCTGACAGAACATTTCATGGATTGTTTTATTCTTTGGATAAATTGCTTTTGTATTATTGAAAATACTGAGAATCTGCTCTTCCTCTTTACAAGTCATCATCTCAACTTCACTGATTTTCTTGTCAAGGTTTGAGGCTAGCTCCTTTAATATATTAATAAAATGGTTTTTAAACCTTTCGATCTTATCTTTCCTGAATAGTTTTGTACAGTACTGTATGTTAAACGAAATTGTGTCCTCATACTCTAAAGCACTTAGCATTATATCAAGCTTTGCCACATTTTGGTCAAACCTGTACGGCACAAACTTTAAATCTCCAATTTCCATACGGTTGCTGCCCGTATTATCCATTACAAATATTGTGTCAAACAAAGGGTTTCTGCTCATATCCCTTGCAAGGTTCAGCCTGTCAATAATATCCTCAAACTGGTAATCTTGATTTTCATAGGCATTGAGAGCATTGTCCTTTACCTTTGACAGGAACTCCCGTAAACTCAAACCGTCTTGCGGATAGTTTCTCATGGCAAGGGTGTTTACAAAGACACCTATGATGTTTTGAAGGTCATTATGACTTCTTCCGGCTATCGGTGAACCTACTATAATGTCCTCCTGCCCTGTATACTTTTTAAGGAGCACATTGTATGCAGCAAGCAGCACCATATAAATTGTTGTGCCTGTTTCTTTTGCTGCTTTATTAAGCTTTTGAGTCACTTCTCTATCTATTCCAAACTCCAAACTGCTTCCCTCAAAGCTCTGCACGGTAGGGCGTGGATAGTCTGTAGGCAGGTTTAAAACAGGTATTTCACCCGAAAATAACTTCAACCAGTAAGCTTCCTGTTCCTTTATTCCTCCCGACTTTAACAATTTATTCTGCCATACGGAGTAGTCCCTATACCTAAGAGGTATAGCCTCCAAAGCTTTGCCGACATATAGGTGTCCAATTTCATTTTGCAGTATACTTATGGAAACACCATCAGATATTATATGATGCATGTCGAACATAAAGAGGTATCTTTCACAGCCAAGTTTTACTATAGAAGTCCTGAACAAAGGCGCTACACCAAGGTCAAAAGGCCGTATGAAATCTTTAATATAACCTTCAATCAGATCATTCTCGTCCACAACTACAGCATCTTCCCTATATATTATAGATAGATCTGTTTTCTTATGTACTATAGGTATATCTGATTCCTGATATACTATAGGTATTTCTTCCTCATTATATACTATAGGAAGCTCTACTTCCTTATGGATCCTCTGTACAATTTCACCCTCTGCCATTTCAAAGGAGGTCCTTAAAGACTCATGCCGTTTTGCTAATTCCTTATAAACCCCCCGGAGCTTTTCAATATCTAGGTCTCCTTCAACAATCATGATGCCTGGAATATTGTAGGCAGTGCTTCCTTCCTCTATCTCACTGAGCACAAAAAGCCTTTTCTGCGCCGATGATGCAGGATAGTACTCCATGTCTTTTACAGGTCTTATAGCTTTATATTTTTTCTTTTCAAGGCTCCCCAAATATTCTGCCTGTTTCCTCACGGTAGAGAGGCTGAATACCTCTCTTAAAGGCAATTCTACACTAAACTCCTTCTTTATCTTTGAAACAAGTACTGTAGCTTTAAGCGAATGCCCTCCAAGGTCGAAAAAGTCATGATTTACACCTATTTCTCCTACTTCCAAAACCTCTTTCCAAATCTCAACCAGCTTTTCTTCCCTTTCACCAGAAGGTGCTGCATATTCTGTACCAATATCCATGCCAGTATCAGGCTCAGGCAGGGCAAGCCTGTTTATCTTTCCGCTTGTTGTCAGCGGCATAGCTTCAAGCATCACAAAATGTGAAGGTACCATGTAGTCAGGCAAAGACCCAAGAAGGTATTCCTTAACTTCCTTCACAGAAAGGTCACCTTCAGGAACAATATACGCACATAGATACTTGTCGCCGACCTTACCTCTGATGCTTACAACAGCTTCCTTTATGCTATCATGCTTTGCCAGTTCATTTTCTATTTCACCAAGCTCTATCCTGTAGCCTCTGATTTTTACCTGGTTATCCATTCTGCCAAAGAACTCCATATTGCCATCAGGAAGCCACCTTACAAGGTCGCCTGTCCTGTACATCCTTTCTCCTTCAACGAAAGGATCCATTAAAAATCTTTCGTTAGTAAGTTCAGGCCTTCCTAAGTAGCCTCTTGCCACGCCATCCCCTGCAATATATAGTTCTCCTGCTACTCCTGCCGGAACTAATTTCTTGTACTTGTCAAAAACATAAAGTCTTAAGTTATTTAACGGTTTGCCAATAGGTATTGAGCTATATTCCTTTAATTCCTCTTCGTTTATCAAATAGGCTGTCGAATCCACGCAACACTCTGTAGGGCCGTATACATTAGTTATACACGGCTTTTTCCCTTCAAAGCTTCCTAAAAACTCTTCTACCGTATTATAATGCAGTACATCTCCGCCTATTATAAAATGCTTTATTCCAAGCCTTTCTTTATAATCCGGCAGGTATTGCAGCATCAACCTTAAGTGTATAGGTGTACCGTCAGATATATCAATTGAGTTTTCAATATAAAATTTCAGGAGCCTTTCCCCATCTTTTTTAACGTCATTTGGCACTATATAAATGGCATGTCCTAACAACAATGCTGCAAATATCTGCTGTGCCGAAGCATCGAAGGTATAGGATGCAACCAGCGCAACCTTTTGAGCCGGGCCGTATGGCTTGTAAATTCTTTGGTTTAAGCTTTCCGTCAGATTAACCACACTTCTGTGCTCAATCATTACTCCTTTTGGTTTACCTGTAGAACCGGAAGTATAAATGATATAGGCCAATCTGTCTGAACCTTCAACGATAGGATTACTAGTATCTTCACCGTATGCTGTGCTATCGCCCATATCAATAATCCCACTAAAACCAATGTCTCTTAAATCTTTTGAACAATTGTAAGTAAGCACAATATCAGCACCACTGTCAGATAATATATAACTTATTCTGTCCAAAGGATAGTCAGGATCTATTGGAAGATATGCCCCTCCTGCCTTTAGCACAGCTATTATGCCTAAAATCATTTCCAGTGAACGATCTGCCATTATTCCAACTATGCTGTCCTTACTTGTTCCTCTTTCAATCAATACATTTGCCAGACGATTTGCCTTTTCATTCAATTCCCTGTATGTAAGGCTCTTACCCTCATATACTAACGCTTTGCTGTCCGGCATCTTCTTCACCTGTTCTTCGAACAACTGGGTTATTGCCTTGTCTTTTGGATATTCTACTTTAGTATTATTTAAACCAAATATCAGCTGCCCTTTCTCTTCTTCTGCCAACATGCCTATTTCCGAAATCTTCTTATAAGGGTTTTCTGATATCCCATTTAATATATTTATAAAATGCTCTTTAATTCTTTCTACAGTTTCTCTTTTGAATAATTTTGTACAAAAATCAAAGGTGAAGGACAATTTATTTTCATGTTCGAAAGCATTAAGCGTAATGTCAAATCTTGATACCTTTTGTTCTGCTTTGTATGGAGTAATCTTAATTGAATCGAGTTCCATGGAAACATCTTCATTTAACAGCTCGAACATTGTATCAAAGAGTGGATTTCGGCTTACATCCCTTCTGATATTTAATTTTTCAACTAATTCCTCGAACTGGTAGTCCTGATTCTCATAGGCGTCTAATGCATTTTCGCTTACTTCCTTTAGGAAATCCACAAAGGTTTTTTCGCTTTCGGGATAATTTCTCATTGCAAGGGTATTTACAAATACACCAATGATGTTTTGCAGGTCATCATGCCGCCTTCCCGCTATAGGTGAACCTACAATAATATCCTCCTGCCCTGTATACTTTCCAAGAAGTACATTATATGCTGCAAGAATTACCATATACATTGTGGAGTCTGTTTCCTTAGCTACTTCGTAAAGCTTTTCAGTCAGCCTGTCATCTATATCAAATTCAACACTGTTTCCTTCGAAACTCTGTACCTGTGGACGAGAATAATCAAGGGGCAAGTTAAGTACAGGAATGTCTCCGGAAAATACTTTTAACCAGTAATCTTCCTGATTTTTTATTCCTCCCGATTTAAATAAATCATTCTGCCATACAGAGTAGTCCTTATACTGCAAAGGTATATTATCCAATGCTTTTCCGTTATATAGCTCTGCTATTTCACTAACCAATATACCAAGCGATGTCGCATCAGATATGATATGGTGCATATCAAACATCAGAAGGTATCTGCTTTGTGATAATTTCACAATACATGTTCTTGCCAAAGGTGCCACGCCCAAATCAAAAGGACGAATAAATGCTTTTATATACCCTTCAAGCTTACTTTCTTCGTCTTTTTCCATATATTCAATTTCAAGCTGGGCTTCCCTTTGAACCCTTTGTACAATTTCACCCTCAACCATTTCAAAAGAGGTTCTGAAGGCTTCGTGTCTTTGGGCTACTTTTTTGTATGCTTCACTAAGCCTTCCAATATCTAAAGGTCCATCAACAATCATAATGCCCGGAATATTGTAAGCAGTGGTATCTCTTTCTATCTGGCTCAGCACAAAAAGCCTCTTTTGGGCAGAAGAAGCAGGATAGTATTCCCTATTCTCAACAGGTTTTATGGCTTCAAATATACTCTTTTCCATTTTCCCTACATATTCTGCCTGTTTTTTCACTGTTGAGAGCTTAAATATTTCTTTTAGAGGGAACTCCACATCAAATTCCCTCTTTATTCTTGATACGAGAACAGTTGCTTTAAGTGAGTGTCCTCCAAGGTCAAAAAAGTTGTGAGTTGTACCTATGGTTTTTACTCCTAATATGCTCTGCCAGATTTCAACCAGCTTTTCCTCAACCTCATTTTGTGGAGCCTCATATTCTGCCCCGGTGTCCATACTTGCATCAGGCTCTGGCAATGCTTTCCTGTCTGCCTTTCCATTAGAGTTTATAGGAATTTTATCAAGCTTTACAAAGTAGGAGGGTATCATGTAATCCGGCAATTCCAAAGCCAAATGCGCTCTCAGTTCACCTACCGTAAGCTCCTTGTCTGAAACACAATAGGCACATAGATAATAGCCCCCTTCAGCATCCTTTCTTGCCATAACTACAGTTTCTTTTATACCTTCATATTCTAAAAGCCGCGCTTCTATCTCACCTAACTCTACCCTGTTTCCTCTTATCTTCACCTGATGGTCTATCCTTCCTAGATATTCAATATTTCCATCTAGGAGCCACCTTGCTAAGTCTCCGGTTTTATAAAGCCTCTCACCCGGGCTGTATGGATTTGGCAAAAACTTCTCTTTCGTTAGCTCAGGCCTGTTTAAATAACCTCTTGCAAGGCCATCGCCGGCAATCACAAGTTCTCCGGTTATCCCTACAGGACAAAGTTTTAAGTTCCGGTCAACCACTAAAAGGCTTATATTGTCTATAGGCTTTCCTATAGGAACAAGCTCAATTTCCTCACCGGTTGAGCAGGCGAAATACGATACATCTACTGTAGCCTCAGTAGGACCATACAGGTTATGAAGCTTAGTGCCAATCCTATTGTATAATAAGTTATTAAACCTCTTTACCTGCAAAGTATTCAAGGCCTCTCCACTGGCAAATACCTGCTTTAAGCTTTTAAGCCTGTCTATATTTTCAAGACCTTCAAGGTAATCTAGGAAAACATTTAACATTGAAGGTACAAAATGCATTGTTGTGACTCTGTTTTTCTCGATAGCATCAACTATCTGAGCCGGGTCTTTTTCCCCTCCCGGTTTTAACATTACAACTTTCGCCCCGGTAAAAGACCACCATAGAAGCTCCCATACCGACACGTCAAAGGTGTACGGGGTTTTCTGGAGTATAACATCCTTTTCTCCTATAGGGTACATTTTTTGCATCCAATTTAGCCTGTTTATTACAGGATAATGCTCTATCATAACTCCCTTAGGCTTTCCTGTAGAGCCGGAAGTGTATATTATATATGCAAGATCAGAAGGATTGTTTATTTGCTCCAGGTTTTCACCATCTCCTATATAGAAGCTTTCATCTTCGAGATTTATTACACTGCTATGGAAAACCTTGTCGATAAACCTGCCCTGAGTAAGTACAAGCTTTGCATCGCTATCCTCTATAAGAAATCTGATTCTGTCCTCAGGGTTTTCGGGGCTTATTGGAAGATATGCTCCTCCTGCCTTTAAAACAGCCATTATACCAATCACCATTTCAAGTGAACGCTCTAATACAAGGCATACTCTGTCATCAGGTTTTACGCCTTTTTCACGGAGTAAAAGAGCCAATTGGTTGGACTTTCTATTCAGTTCACTGTATGTAAGCTCTTTTCCTTCGAATACTACTGCTGTATTATTAGGGACTCTTTCCACTTGTTCTAAGAACATCTCATGGATTGTCCTATCCTTTGGATATATTGCTTTTGTATTGTTAAAATCAGAAATTAAATGCTCTTTTTCTTCTTTTGATAAAATATCCATCTCATCAATGAGAACTTCTGTATCACTAATAACAGCCTTAACAATATTTTTTAAATGTACTAGCATCCTTGAAACCGTGTCTTTATCATATACCACAGAATTAAAGTAGATCCTGAGTTTCATAGTCTTATCGGGAATCACAACAACACCAAAATCATAGTTAATCTGTTCAAATAAATCTACTTTATCTATTTTAAATAAGCTATTACCATCATTATTGGAATTTTCAATTACATTCTCTATAGGGTAATTTTCGAATACAATAATATGGTCTAGAAGCTCATACTTAAGCTCTGATACCGATTGAACCTCCGACAGGGATAAAAAGCTGTATTTTTCTGATGCAACTGCATCCTGCTGTACTTCTTTTATCAAGTTTGAAAACTTCATATCCGCAGAGTTTTTAATTCTAACAGGTATAGTGTTTATAAACAGCCCTACCGCTTTTTCTATACCTTCTATTTCAGCAGGTCTTCCGGAAACTACAGAACCAAAAACCACGTCTTCCCTGCCATTGTACTTTTGAAGAAGAATACCCCATATTGTTTGGAACAAGGTATTTAAGGTTACTTGATTTCGTGCGGCTGCTTCCCTTAAACCTTTTGTCATTTCTTCATCGAAAATAGCAACTGCTTCTTCCTTTATATACCCAGCCTTTTCATCAAGCTTTGCAGATTTAGGGATAATAGTCTTGTCGCTATAATTTGACAAATACTGTTCCCAATAACTTAAGGCCTCTTCCTTATCCCTTTTTTTAAGCCACCTTATGTATGTTCTATAGGGCAGTGCCTTTTCAAGCTGAAAAGGCATGCCTCCTTGTAATGATTTGTAGATTTTGAGGAAGTCATCAATTATTATCCCTAAGCACCATCCGTCCATAATAATATGATGATTGCTCCATACCACCTCATAAACCCCTTCTTCCAACTTAAGCAAGGAAAACCTCATAAGGGCTCCGTTGCCTAAGTCAAACCCCTTTTTTCTGTCTTTTTTCTTAAATTCCTCTATATATTGCTCCTTCATTAATCCATTCAAACCAGATATATCTTCATAGTAAAGGTCTGGTTCTTTTTTAGCCAATACTACCTGTCTTGGCTTTTCTATGTTTTCATAAACAAAGTTGGTTCTCAACACATCATATCTATCAAAAAGAACTTCCATAGTTTTCCTTACAACTTCAAAATCCATGTTCCCTTTAACTCGTATGCTCATTTGTTCAAAATAGGCTTCAGAATCCTTTTCTGCTAATGCTTGAAACAACATTCCTTCCTGCATCGGAGAAAGTTCGTATATTTGTTCTATAATATTACTTGAAGTTTTCATAGATTTTATTCAACTCCTCTATAGAAAGATCGTCATCCTCAAAATCTGATGGTGTTAATTCTGTTTTATCAGCACTCATACAATGGTCTATGATCATATTTAGACTCTTCTCCATTTTTTCAATGAATTCAGAAATCGTCTCTTCTTTGTATGCGTTCCTGTTAAACGATACTTGTATGTGAAGCTTTCCACCCACGGTCATTCCGTTTAGATAAATTGCATGCGGTCGCTCGGAATTAGGGCTAATGGTATATCCAATAGGAGCATTTGACAAACCAAACTCACTTGCACCTGTTTCCTGACCAATTTCGCCGAGGTAATTAAAGCATATTTCAGGCTTTAGTACAAATTGTAGCCCGGATTTATTCTCATGTGAGGACAGGTATTTTAAAATCCCATATCCTATACCTTTATTGGGTATTTTTCTAAGACTCTCCTTGGTGTTTATAATATAAGCCGATAAATCCTCTACATTTTTCATATCAAGTATCACAGGATACATACTTGTAAACCAGCCCACTGTTCTATTAATGTCGATATCACCAAAGATTTCTTCTCTTCCATGGCCTTCCAAATCAACGAGAACACTGTCCGCCTTGGACCATTCCTTTATAGAAAGTCCTAATGCCGCAAGAAGTATATCTTTAACATCAGTGTTATACGCATGTTTTGTCTTTGTCATCAATTTATCAGTCTCTATTTCTGATAAACTTAATGTAACAGTGTCTGTATCCTTCACAAGGTCGATTTCAACCTTGTTGTCCTTTTTAAGTTCTTCCACCTTGCTACTTTCCAGCTTGCTCCAGTAATCTGCTTCTTTTTGGATTTCTCTAGTGTTCGCATAAAGCCTTAATTTTTCAGACCACAGCTTATATGAATCGGTTTTATCCTGGAAGCTTATTTCTTCTCCGTTTAGAGCCTGATTATAGCCTGTTTCCATATCCTCTAAGATTATTCTCCAGGAAACACCGTCAACCACCAAATGGTGAGCAGCTATTAACAAATGGTCTCCAGTTGATGTTTTGAAAAGTCCGAATTTTACAAGAGGCCCCTTCTCCAAATCAATGCTACCCTGTATTTGGTTTGAGAGTTCTCCAATTTTACTCACACAGTCCTCAATGCCTTTTAAATCATATACCTTGAGATCAACCAGTTGTTCTTCAATTTCGTTATGTACCTGGGTGATTCTCCCCTCTTCTTTTTTAAATACAGCCCTTAATATATCATGGTGTTCCAGAATTTTTGAGGCTACCTTTTTTACTATTTCCTCTTCCAATCCCTTTTCCCTGTATACCATAACTGCCTGATTCCAGTGGTGCATTTCCTTAAAGTTCATATCAAAGAACCAGCTTTGAATAGGTGTAAGGTTGACTTCACCCTGTATGACACCCTGTTCAGCTTTTCTTAACGATATGGTTACATAGCTGCAAAGCTCTTCAATTGTTGGTTTTGTCAGTATATCCCTGACTTCAACCTTGAAATTGTACTTATTAAGCCTTGAAGCAATCTGAATAGCTTTTATGGAGTCTCCTCCTAGTTCAAAGAAGTTATCTTTGATCCCTATCTTCTGCTTTCCTAATACCTCATTCCACATTTCTACAAGTCTCTGCTGTAATTCATTTTGGGGTGGTTCGTACTCTGTGTCCAACCCAATGCTTTCATCAGGCTCTGGAAGCACTTTTCTATCCACTTTGCCGTTTGGTGACAAAGGCATCTTATCAAGCTTCACAAAGTGTGAAGGAATCATATATTCCGGCAATTTCTCCGATAGATACTCTCTTAATTCCTTAATGTTTAGCTCTCTGTCGCAGACACAATACCCACAGAGATATTTATTGCCGTTTTTATCTGTCCTTGTTATTACTACTGCTTCTTTAACCCCATCAAGCTCTAATAGCAGCGACTCTATTTCACCAAGCTCTATTCTGTATCCTCTAATCTTCACCTGATGATCAATTCTCCCTAGGTATTCAATATTCCCATCAGGCATCCATCTTGCAAGGTCTCCTGTCCTGTAGATCCTCTTACCCTTTGCAAATGGATTTGGTACAAATTTTTCCGCTGTCAGTTCCGCCCTGTTCAAATAACCTCTTGCCAACCCATCGCCTGCTATATAAAGTTCTCCGACAACTCCAACAGGGCAAAGAGAGTTGTTTTTGCCAATTACATAAAGATTTATATTATCAATAGGCTTACCTATAGGGACTATATCAATTTCTTGTGTTTTTGAACAATCAAAGTACGATACGTCGACCGTTGCCTCAGTAGGTCCATAGAGATTATGAAGCTTTGTTCCAAAAGCTTTGTTTAATAATTTATTAAACCTATTTACCTGTGAAGCATTTAATGCCTCTCCGCTGGCAAATACCTGTTTTAAACTCTTTAGACTTGAGGTATCTTCCATACCCTCCACATAGTCAAGAAAAGTATTTAGCATAGAAGGTACAAAATGCATTGTTGTAATATTATACTTTCCGATTGCAGCAACTATTTTGGAAGGATCCTTCTCTCCTCCCGGCTCTAACATGCAAACGGCAGCACCGGTCAACGACCACCAGAAAAGCTCCCATACAGACACGTCAAAGGTATATGGGGTTTTTTGTAGTATCACGTCACCCTCTCCGATAGAGTACATTTTCTGCATCCAGTTAAGTCTGTTTATTACTGAATAATTCTCAATCATGACTCCTTTAGGCTTTCCTGTAGAACCGGAGGTATATATTACATAGGCCAAGTTATCAGGTTTACTCACTATTTCAAGCTGATGGCAGCTGCCTTTGTAAAGACCTTTGTCCTCAAGATTTATAGTTTCGATACCAATAACCTTATCAGCAAAGCTTGACTGCACAAGCAATAGTTTTAAACCACTGTCTTTTACAAGAAATCCAATTCTATCCTCAGGATAATCAGGGCTTATAGGAAGATATGCTCCACCTGCTTTTAAAATGGCCATTATTCCAATTATCATTTCAAATGATCTCTCTAAAATCAAGCCTACCATGGCATCCGGACCCACACCCTTTTCTCTGAGTATTCTGGCAACCTGGTTTGATTTTTCATCGAGCTCCCTGTAAGTAAGCTTCTCACCCTTAAAGGCAACAGCAGTACCTTCCGGGAACTTCTTCACCTCTTCTTGGAACAACTCTATAATTGTTTTGTCAATTGGATACTCTGCCTTTGTATTGTTAAATACATGGAGTATCTGTTCCTTCTCTTTTTTTGTCACAATATCTATTTCACATATTTTCTTATCAATACCTGTAACAAAGCCTCTTAATACATTTATAAAATGCTCTTTAAGTCTTTCAATGCTTTCTTTTTTAAATAATTTTGTACAATACTCAATTGTAAATATCGTTTTGTCATTGCCTTCAAACGCATAAAGTGTAAGATCAAACTTTGACAAAATATGTTCAACTTTATAAGGCTTACATTTAAGTGATTCAAGACAGAAAGTGTCCTCTTGTGTATTTTGCAGAACAAACATGGTATCAAAGAGAGGATTTCTGCTCATATCTCTCTTAATATCAAGCTTTTCAACTAGGTCTTCAAAGCTATAATCTTTATTATCATAAGCATCTAATGCAGTTCCCCTTACTTTTTGCAGCATTTCCTTTATTGTCATATTCCCGGAAGGCTCAGTCCTTATTGCAAGGGTATTTACAAACATACCTATCAAACCCTCAAGCTCTGCATTAGGTCTTTCGGCTATTGGTGAACCTATTATAATGTCATCCTGCCCGGAATATTTGGAAAGAAGTATACTATAAGCACAAAGCAGAACCATATACATGGTGGAGCCCGTCTCTTTTGCAATTAGGGCAAGCTTTTCCTTCACTTCCTTATCCATTTCAAAGCTAATGCTGTTTCCTTCATAGCTTTGCATCAAAGGACGTGGAAAATCTGTAGGCATATTGAGTACAGGTATCTCACCGGACAAGTTATTCATCCAGTATTCTTCCTGCTTTCTAAAGCTTTTTGTTTTAAGCATCTCCTTTTGCCATACTGCATAATCTCCATACTGTATAGCCATTTGTGGTAAGACTATACCATTATAAAGCTCTGAAATTTCCTTCTTTAGGATACCTACGGATATTCCGTCTGAAATAATATGATGTATATCAAACATCAACAGGTATTTCTCAGTGTCCAGCTTTACAATAGATGTCCTTAGCAGTGGTGCAATATTTAAGTTAAACGGTTGTATGAATTCCTCAATAAAGCTCCATACATTTGATTCTTCTTTAAATGTACCGCTCTTTGCAGTTTTATATGTAAAATCAGGCTCAATCTCCTCATGGACCCTTTGTAATACTTCACCGCCGGACATTTCGAAGGAAGACCTTAGTACTTCATGTCTTTTAGTAACCATAGCAAGAGCTTGCTTAAATCTTTCTACATCTAACTGCCCTTCTATAATCATTATTTCCGGTATGTTGTAAGCTATATTGTCACCTTCAACACTATTTAATACATAGAGCCTTCTCTGTGCAGATGACACAGGATATAACTCCCTCTTACCAACAGGCTTGATTGCTTGATACTCCCTTTGCTCAGAGTTCACTATATACTCTGCCTGAAGCTTAATTGTAGGTAATCTGAATATTTCTCTTAGAGGCATATCAGCATTTAATTCTTTGTGTATCTTTGCCAGAATCACCATTGCTTTTAGTGAATGCCCGCCAAGTTCAAAAAAGTTGTGATTAACTCCTATAGGAGAAATAGCAAGGACTTCTTCCCAGATTTCAACCAATTTTTTCTCAAGCTCTCCTGAAGGTGCCTCATAAACTGTTCCTGTCTGAAGACTTCCATCCGGTTCAGGAAGGGCTTTTCTATCAACTTTTCCGCTGGTTGTCAAAGGAATACTATCAACCCTGACAAAATATGCAGGAATCATATAATCAGGAAGTGCTTTTAAGAGATGCTCCCTCAAATCCCTTGCCACGAGCTCATCCTTTGATACAAAATAGGAACACAGGTGTTTATCATTTTCCTCACCGCCTGAGATTACAACTGCCTCTTTTATAAGTGGGTGTTTTAAAAGCTCGCTTTCTATTTCTCCAAGTTCAATCCTGTAACCTCTTATCTTAACTTGACCATCCATTCTTCCCAAAAATTCTAAATTGCCATCCGGCAGCCATCTTGCATGGTCTCCTGTCTTGTATAACCTTTCTCCCGGAGCAAATGGATTTGGAACAAATCTCTCATTGGTCATTTCCTGGCTGTTCAAATAGCCCCTTGCAAGACCATCACCACCTATGTACATCTGTCCTGCAACTCCTACAGGTACTAATTCCATGTTATCTCCAAGTATATAAACCTGCTGATTGCATAAAGGTTTTCCAATAGGGATAATATCAAAATTACTTATCTCATTTAGCTCCACATTATATGCTGTTGAATCAACACAACACTCTGTAGGTCCATATATGTTTGTAATAGCTGGTTTATTCCCCTCAAACTTTGAAAGGAAATCTTCCACAAGACTTGAAAGCAGCTTGTCCCCTCCTATAATAAAATGCTTGACTGTAAGGCTGTCACTATACTGCGTGGCATACTCCGACAGTAATCCTAAATGTATTGGGGTACCGTCTGAAATTTCAATGGAGTTTTTAATGTAGAATTTAAAAAGTTCGTCTCCGCTCTTTTTAACATCATCAGGTACAATACTCAAATGGTGACCGTTTAAAAGTGCTGCAAATAACTGTTGAACAGAGGCATCAAAGGAGAAAGATGCGACAAGTGCAACTTTCAAACTCTTTTTGAAGTTTTTATATACCCTTTGCTTTAATCCCTCTACAAGGTTTATTACGCTTCTTTGTTCAATCATAACTCCTTTTGGTTTGCCTGTAGAACCCGAAGTGAAAATTACATATGCAAGATTTCCAGCATCTCCATTTGACCCTTTATTTAAAGTATCATCAGGTGAATTTGCCTTAATGTCAGCAATATTAATTATTTCTTTACAGCTGAGTTTTTCAACTTCAAAATCATTGCTAGCTGTAATTACAAGGCTTGAATTGCTGTCTGCCAACATATGGTTAATCCTCTCATTAGGATAACTTGGATCTATTGGCATATAGCCGCATCCCGCCTTTAATATACCTACAATACCTGCTATCATTTCTACCGATCTTCCTGTCATTATGCCAACAACACAGTCTTTTTGAATACCTTTCCTAGCTATAGATGAAGCCACAAGGTTTGCTTTTTCATTAAGCTCCCTATAGGTCAGACTTATCCCCTCATAGCTTACAGCTATGTTATCAGGTGTCTTCTCAACCTGTTCTTCAAACAACCTCGAAATTGTCTTATCACATGAATACTTTTTCTTTGTATTATTAAATTCAACAAAAACCTGTTTCTTTTCAGCTTCAGACAAAATATCAATCTCATTTAGCTTGATATCCATATTTTCAGTTACTGCCTTGAGTATGTTGATAAAATGCCCAGCCAACTTTTCTATGGTTGCCCTGCTAAACAATTTTGTACAATACTCAAGTTCAAAGGATAAGCCTTCATCTTGCCTTACAGCCATTGATATATCGAACTTGGAAGTCTTATTTTCAAACTCCCAATAAGAATAATTTACACCGCCATTTTCCTTTATACTGTCTTCCACAGGAAGCATGTTAAACATCACATCAAACAGAGGATTTCTGCTTAAATCCCTCTTAATATGAAGCTTTTCGACCAGTTGCTCAAATTGATAATCCTGATTCTCAAAGGCTCTCAATGAACTTTCTTTTATATCTTCCAAAAACTCAGCAAAAGACTTATGACTTTGAGGATAATTCCTAAGTACCAAAGTATTTACAAACATTCCTATAACATTCTGAAGATTTGGATGAGTTCTTCCTGTTATAGGAGAACCTATGATTATATCTTCCTGCCCTGTATATTTGTGAAGCAGCGTATTGAAGGAAGCAAGTAAAATCATAAACACAGTTGTGTTTGTCTTATAAGCCATTAGCTTTAGGCTTTCAACCAGTTCGCCGCTAGCGTTAAACTCAAATCTGTCACCTTCAAAGCTTTGTATTGATGGCCTTTTAAAATCTGTAGGAAGATTTAGCACGGGAATTTCACCTTTTAATAAATCAGTCCAATACTGCTCCTGCTTTTTCATATTTTCTGTATGGAACATTTTGTTCTGCCATGCAGCAAAATCCTTATATTGAGTTTTCAACGGTGGCAGTTCCTTTTGGTTACAAAGAGCAAAGAACTCTCTGAAAAGTATAATCATTGATGAACCATCGGTAAGAATATGATGCATATCAAATAAGAGTATCTGATTGTCATCATCAATTTTTATTACTCCTGCCCTGAAAAGTGGTGCCTTTTCCATATCAAAAGGTCTTATAAAGCCTTTGATTATATCATTTATCTTTGCTTTGTCATTTTCTTCGTAGTATTCTACGTTAATATCAATTTCCTTTGATATTGTTTGTTTAGGTTCACCATCTATCATCTTAAAGGAGGTCCTTAGTATTTCATGTCTTCCTGCAAGGGCTTTAAGCGCTTCTTCCATACGCTTTTTACCAAGGTTGAATTTATGCACTAGCCTGACTACCGGCTGATTATAACTTATGTCACTGACATCAATACTATTTAATATATATAGCCTCCTTTGAGCTGAAGACACCTCGTAATATTCCTGCTCACCCACCGGTAGTATCTCCATCAAATCCGCATCGGAGCCATCTTTGTGATCGCTACCTTCAGCGTCTTCGGATAATTTACCGCAATCCTTAAGCTTGACTAAAACATTTTCAGCCAGATCTTTTATACTTGCACCCTTTAGTAATTCGACAACAGATATTGGTATTCCCAAGCCAAGCTCTAACCTATTCCTAATTTCAGTTGCCATCATAGAGTCCATACCAAATACCGCTAGCGACTCACTCTCATTAAGCTTTTCCAATTCAAAACGAAGGGTTTTTGCTATAATCTCTTTTAAATAATCTACTATAACCTGCAATCTTTCATCTTCCTTACAGGAAGCTATTTCCTCAAGTATATTTTTACTGGTCTTTTTCTTACCGCTATCACTTTCCTTACCTTTTGCTTCAAGGGCTATGATCTCCTCAAGCAGTTGTGGAGGCTCGGCCATTTGATAGTGTTTTTCACCAAGGAGTTCCCATGAAATAATAGGAAGAACTATTGACTGGGAAATATTTTGCCACATAAGTCTATCCATAACAGCCATACCGCTTGCAGGAGTCACAGATTCCATACCTCTTTGCCTGTAGTGTTCAACTAAATTGAGCTTAGCAGCCATACCTACTTCTGCCCATGGTCCCCAATTTATACTGAGTGCGGGAAGTCCTTTTTGCAGCCTGTAGTGAGAGAGAGCATCTAAGAATGCATTACCTGAAGCGTATGCTGCCTGACCCATGGATACAAGGGTTGAACCAGTTGAAGAGAATAAAACAAAGAAATCAATTGGGAAATCCAAAAGTACCTTGTGTAAATTCCACGCAGCAAATATTTTAGGATTAATGACCTGATTAAATACTTGATCTTCCATTTGTTGAATGAACTGGTCCCTTACAATACCCGCACTATGGATAACTCCACGAATCTGTGGCCATCCTTCATCGGCATACTCCTTAATAAACTCTTTAAGCTGGGTTTCTTCTCCAACATCTACAGCTGCTAAATGTACAGTAGCTCCCATCGCTTCCAGTTCCTTGATATATGTCACTTTTTCCAGCAAGTTATCATCTTTTATTTCATTCCATGTTTTACGGGCAGGAACACTGCTTCTTGACATAAGTATGATATGCCTTGCACCATGTTTTACAATCCATCTGCCCACGAGCATACCAATTGCACCAAATGCACCTGTTACTAGATAACTGCCATTTGTATGTAAATTAAAGGGTATTGCTGAAGTTTTAATATCCTGCTTGCCAATCCTTGCACCATACCTTTTTCCATCTCTTATTACAATCTGATCTTCCTTGTCCTTATACACAATCTCATTAAACAATAGCTCTGCATTAACACCAGAGTCACCAGTTTCGAGGTCTATAAGGCCTCCCCATTTTGCAGGTGCCTCCTGATGTCCTATAACACGTCCTATTCCCCATATGGAGGATTGCACCATACCCTGTAATGGAGTCTTAAGAGTAATCATTTGAGCCATGGAGGTAACTACCCACAATTTTGGTGTAAGTCCTCTCTCTCCTATCATCTGGACAATATGTTTTAGTGACAGGCAGCCTTCATCATTTACTTTCTTAAGGCAAAGGGACTCTGCTTTTTGACTGAGGGTATTTATGCTCCACATATGCACAATGCCTTTTAATTGAAGCTTAGACTCCTCCTGTATTTTGTCAAATATCGCCTCAATGGTTTTCATATCTCCGGATTTTACACTAAACTTATTATCCTCAAAAAAGGCACTGTTTTTCTCCTCAAGGGAAACAATGAAACACTCATCGCCTTTTTCCTTAAGCTTTGCTGACAATTGTTCACCAATTCCGGAATTATCGGCAAGAACCAGCCACGCACCTTTTTTCCAGTTGGAATCCACCTCAAGTTCATTTTGCTTTTCAAGCGGAATCCACTTTATCTCAAAAAGCCAGTCGTCCGGTTTTCCAATATCAAAGGCACTACTAGATTCAACAGATTTTGTCTTCATTGCTATTATTTCCGCGACCAGGTTTTCATCTTCATCATAGACAAATATATCACCTGTTATTTCTTTTCCCTTTCTTTCTATTTGAACCCCATGACACCACATTACTGACTTTGGTCTTCCATATACCTGTATTCTCTCAATTTCTACAGGCATAAACCCTTCCATAGGTGCTACCAGAGCAACCAGTGACTGGAAGCAGGAATCCAGAACAGCAGGGTGAAGGGTATAATTCTCATCCTCTAAATTAATATAATCCGGCACCTTTATTAAGGCCAGAACTTCATCTTCTCCCCTTAGAACTTTTTCAACTCCCTGGAAACAAGGGCCATAATTAAAGCCCATTTTTGCAAAAGTTTTATATAAGCTATCTTTTTCAAATTCTTCAAAACAACGTTTACGTACATCATCAAGTACCCCAACTCTTTTAATCCTTGTATTTTGCCTTTTAGATACCACTCCTGAGGAATGTTGAGTCCATACTCTTTCCTTTCCTGGGATACGGCTTGAAATCTGGAAACTTCCTGTCTTAGGATTAAGACAAAGCTGGATTACAGGGGACACCCCTTGATTATTTAAAAATAAAGCTTTCTCAAATTTAATATTTTCTATTGCATAATAGTCTTCACCGTAATAGTCTTTCGCACATGCTGAAGCTAATTCAAAATACCCAGCTCCTGGAAAAACCTCTGTTCCCGATATCTTATGGTCGGCAATGTATTCCATGAACGCCATATTTACTTCTTTTTCCCATGTAGGTAAGGAATTGGGCATAGCTCGTCCAAGCAGCTTGTGCTTATTCCAGCCTGATTTGAAATCAAAAGTACTGTCAATATCATCCCGCCAGAATTTCCTCTTCTGCCATGCATATATCGGAAGAGTGATAAAGTCAGCCCTCACAGGGTAAATCTTTGAGTAATCTACCTTGTAACCAATTGCATAAAGATTGCCCCAGGCCTCCAACATGGTCAACTGCTCATCTTCTTTTCTTCTAATAGAGGGCAGTACGATGCCATCAGCTTTTTGTCTGGACAAACAATCTTTGATATAGGTAGCTAGCACAGGGTGAGGTCCAACTTCTAGGAAAAGATTATATCCGTTATCTATAATCTCATACATTGACTGCTCAAACCGAACGTGCTTCCTTACGTTTCCCCACCAGTAGTTTCCATCATATTTAGGTTTCTCTTCATGCTTTGACACAGCCGTGGAATATATTTCAATAGAAGGCTTCTGAGGTCTGATATTTTTAAGTGCTTCTAATAGCTCTTCCTTATAAGGTTCCATTTGATAACTATGATAGGCAACATTTACTTTCATTTTTCTTGCAAAAACATTACTGTCACTAAATTTCTCAACAATTTTGTCTACAGTTTCAAGGCTTCCTGACAGTGTAACAGAATTCTGGCTATTTACCGCTGCGATATCTATATTTTCCATGCCTTTTATTATTTCTCTTGCTTCTCCTTCAGACAGTCCAAGGGCCATCATAGTTCCTTTACCCATTGCTTTCTGCTGTACAATGCTCCTATGAATACTCACAGTCATTGCATCTTCAAGACTGTATATACCTGCAACATATGTTGATGCCACTTCACCTACGCTGTGTCCTACTACAGCGTCAGGTATAATCCCAAGCGATTTCCAAACTTCAGTTAGTGCTATTTGCAGAGCAAAATTGGCTGGCTGAGCAAACTGTGGTTGGTCAAGTTTTGAATTCGCCTCATCCGCAGTAAGTTCTTCCATTAATGACCAGCCTGCAATTTTCCTTGTAAGTTCATCACATTTTTCTATTACATCCCTGAAAACTTGATCCTTTTCAAGGAGTTCACGTCCCATAGCCCACCATATAGGCCCCATGCCGGTATATACAAAAACAATCTTCTTGTATTTACCAGCTTCCTCTTTGTTATATGCCATACCCTTTATTACCTGTCCCGAGGCGTAAGACTCCAAGTTTTGAGCTAACTCTTCCAACGTTCTAGCACAAACTGTAAGTCTATGATCATGATGAGCCTTTCGATTTGTGATGTTATACCCGAGCTCATAAAGTGAGAACCTTTGATTTTGTGAATTATTATTTATAAAATCAATATACTTACGACACATAGCTTTTAGCGCTTCTTCCGACTTTGCCGAAACCGGAACAACCAAGGGCCAGTTTTTCCTTACAGCATTTTCCCCTACTTCTATTCTATCTGCATGAGGTGCCTCCTCCAAAAGAACATGCGCATTCGTCCCACCGAATCCAAAGGAATTGACTCCTGCAAGGGCAGTTTTTTGAGAATCCGGCCATGATTCCAAAGTTGTCGGTACACGTATACATAGTTCGTCAAAAGGAATTTTGGGGTTTGGGTTTTTGAAGTGTAAATGAGGAGGTATCTGCTTATTCTTTAACACCAGAGAGGTTTTTATCAGCCCTGCAATCCCTGCAGCCGATTCAAGATGTCCAAAATTCGTTTTTAAGGAGCCTACTATGCATTTATCACCATCTTTTCTGCCCTCGGCTAATACTTTTGCAATTGCATTGGCTTCAAGGGGATCTCCAACAGGTGTTCCTGTACCATGAGCCTCAACATACTGTATTTCTCCAGGTGATACATTTGCCTTGTTGTAAACTTCCTTTATCAAAGCCATTTGAGACTCAGGATTAGGAACAGTTATACCATTTGTATGTCCATCCTGGTTAACACCTGAAGCTCTTATTACAGAGTATATATGATCATTATCTTTTATTGCATCAGATAAACGTTTTAAAACAACAAGTCCTGCACCTTCACCTCTTGCATAGCCGTTAGCCGAAGAGTCAAAAGTTTTACATCTTCCATCGGGTGAAAGAAATCCTCCTTTGCATTCTGCAATAGTCAAATCCGGTGTCAGCATAAGATTTACTCCACCTGCCAGAGCCATTTTACATTCATTATTTAGAATACTCCTGCAGGCTAGATGTATTGTAACCAAAGAGGAAGAACACGCTGTATCTACAGTCATGCTAGGTCCCTTGAAATCGTAAATATAGGATATCCTGTTAGATAGCATTGTCATCATTACACCTACTGCTGTATGGGAATCTATATGTTCTATACCTTCTGTTTTAAATTGCAGCAATTTATAGTCTAATGTAAATCCACCTACGTATACCCCAACATTACTACCTGCAAGTTCATATGGATTAAGTCCTGCATCTTCTAATGCTTCCCATGAGACTTCAAGCATTAATCTTTGCTGAGGATCTAAAAAAGAAGCTTCTCTAGGCGAAATACCAAAGAATTGCTCATCAAATTCATACACTTTATCTAAAAATCCACCATGAAACATATAGTGTTTCCCAGGCTGAGATTTGTTAGGATTATAAAACTTCTCCACTTCCCACCTATCATTAGGTACATCTGAAGTGGCATCCTTACCTCTTACTAAAATATCCCAGAATTTTTCAGGATCATTGGCTCCCCCCGGAAATCGACACCCAATACCAACTATTGCTATTTTGTCCATTGCATTTACCCCCATATAAGTATTTTATTAACTATAATGTATATAAATCGTTGTTTTAAAAAGCACATTATTAATGTAGCAATTTAAATTTGATTCAACGTTTAAAGTTGTTGAATGAAAAAAAGATTGATGAATTGTCTCTATATGACTTTTTTCTCTATAGACAATAAGGCCATTTCCAAAAATAATCTATACAATATTTAAGTCACAAAGGCCATCATGAAAGCTTAAAAGCTTTCAAACAGAGGAACATTATTTTGTAATGCAAAAAATGTAAATCTGATTTTTGAAATGACAATTGACCAGTTATTTTTTAAAATCGCCTAATTACTCCCAACAAATTGTAAAAATTGTTTTTCATGGAGAAATTTAATTTTCACTTCTAACAAATTAAGCAAACTGAACTCTAAGGGATAACGAAAAAATAACTTTCTATTTTACATTTTGAATACACCAATTAATCATTTTTTTCGTTATCCAAAGTAGGAACTTATTTTTTACTCGTTCCTATGTATAAGGTTCATCAAGTTCCATATAAATCTATTTCTAAGGCTACACTGTAATCCGGTAAAAGCAAACCATCATTATTGTCAATACTTGCCTCAACCAACACAGTTGTTTCGCCGACTTTCTTGGTAGCTTTATTTGCAATATATGTTATACTTCCTTTATACGCCTTCCCTTTATTTGATTGAGGGATTATTCTCACTTTTTGACCTAACTTAATGTCATTTATAAATTCCTCTGGGACACTCCCCTCAACTACTAGTGAATTAATATCAACCAAGCTTAATAATTTTTTTTCAGTATCTATCTTCTCTCCTTGCACAAAACCAACATCATACACTATTGCATCTTCCATATCCGACACTATGTAATTCCCATCTATGTAATCTAATTTGGTTTTTTCTTTCATCAGCTTCAATTCTTTATCCAATGACTTAATGCTATCCTGATTTAAGCTATCACAATTTATAATTGTGCCATCTGTTCCTTTTATTGTCCTCGACTTCTTATTAACCTCATGTCTTAGGACGTCTATCTCTTTTTTGAGATTATATTTTTCTATTTCAATTTGCGATTTAAGTTCAACTACGGACTTTTCATATTCTAGTACAGCTTCTTTGAAAGAATTATAATCGCCTTGTGATATTTTGTCGCTATCAAGCAAATCTTCATGTAACTTAATGTTTTGAAACGATTCTTTGTAACTTTTTGTCATTAACTCGAGCTGATTATTCAGTTTTTTTAGTTCTGGATAGCTCTCATTATTATACTGTTCCTGGAGATTTGCCAAATCTTCTTTTTGTTTTTCTATATCTGATAGCCAGTTCTCCCTGCAGAGCTGCGCAGATTTTAGCTCAATTTCCTTTTGGTCAACTTCTTTCTTATAATCTTCATAGTTCAAAGTTAACAAGACTTCTCCTTTTTTAACTTTTTTACCTTCCTTAATGTCAGCTTTATCAACTTTTGCATCAAAGTCTATATATATATCCCTTTTATAGTTTGACTTTACAAAACCGAAGATGTTTAATGTTTCATTTTTTTCGGTAGAAATATCTAACCCATTGGCACTAGCCTCTACCATATGACTTGTACAACCTGTTGAAAGAGATAATGCTAATAACATCATAATTACTATTGTGTTTTTCATATTGTAATAATCTCCATTTGTTATTATTATTTACTTATTTTCTATTTGTAATATATTTTATACAATATCAGTCATTTTTTCAAGTTAAATATCGCTATTTTATTGTAAATTTTTTGAATTATTAACAAATATATTAATTATCTAGTATCAGATATAGTAGTAGCAGTAAAAAGTAAGGCTGTAGAAATGATTATTGCAAAAACTATTAGAAAAGTTCGTAACTTTTTCTCATGCATGTTTTTTAACATAAGCTTAAAAATAATAAGTATTATCCTCACCCCTAAAACAAACCAAATTAAGTATCTTTATGTATTCATTTTCAATATAAATTATATTTTACCACAATATTTGTTAGTTTTTAGGTTTTTTAGTTATATTTTTTATATATTTGTAAAATTCCCTTCATTAGGTTATTTCTAATAAATAACTGGTGAATTGCCCTTTCAAAAAATTTGATCTACCTTTTTTGCACAACAAAATAATGTTTATATTTTAGGAAGCTTTTAAGCTTCCGTAATGGCTTTGATCTATATTATAGAGGTTATTTTTTGAAATAGCCTTATGAATTAGTTTAGTACCAGAAACTAACCTCGAAGTGCCAATCCGCATACACATAGAAGAGGATCAAAAACATACTTTGAGCCTCTTCTATGTATATGTAATTTAATTTTTAAAATAATTCACCTTGCAGATAGTCAATAATAACTTGTAACCAATAAGCTATATTTTTTCGAAAAACACTTTACACCATTTTCTATTTTCAGGAAATTATATGTATTTGTCTATTAAACTCAGATTCTTAATAGCTCTTCATGTAAACTATGAACCTGAGTTCAATAATAGCAATTGAAGCATGAATAAATTATTAGCTCAAATTTGTTTAGCGATTATTTTAAAGGAATTAATTCCCCTCCACCACTAAGTTTGTAAGTCTTTCCGCTCAACCAGCTGTTTGAATCATCAGAAGAATCATAATAAATAGTGTTTCCGTTATCAATTATATTTGATAAGGTTTTATCTTCATTCTCCAATATAGAAAGATATGAGGTGCCTTTAACAATCCATTTTGATGTTTTGTCTAAAGTCAATACTACATTCTGTATCTTATTATTATTGTTTATTTTACCAGTCATTTCAGATGAGTTCTTCAATTCAATTTTAAGTGAGGATTTATATTCAGGTGAAAGGGATACTTCTGAAATAGAGTTTCCATAATACCCTGCGTCACAGTTGAAAATATCATTATCTGCGGTTATTAAAGCAGCAGTTCCTGATGGACTAGTTGCCGTATACGTATTAGGTGCATCTTTTCTTGAACATATAATGCTTATATTAGTAATTTTATTTTCCGGATCAAAAGTCGTCGCTATTCTATCTCCAGTATTCGGATCAACGACATAAGTGCTTAAATCCGAGGTAACAACATTAGAGAATATACTAAAATCGACCGGTTCACTTGCTGCTTCAGTAACGGCTTTAGCGGCTTCCACCTCAACAGCTACTTTAGCCGCATTTGCCTCAGCTCTAGCTTTAGATACATCTACTTCTGTGGTAGCTGTAGTTGCATCTACTTCTGTGGTAGCTGTAGTTGCATCTACTTGTGCGTTAGCTGTAACTGTAGCTACTTCTGCAGCAGCTTTAGCTTTAGCTGCCTCTACTTCTGCAGCAGCTTTAGCCGCATTTGCCTCAGCTCTAGCTTTAGCAGTGGCCGCATCAGCTGCTGCTTTTTTATCGGCAACAATAACTTTAATCTTGTTCACCTCAGCCAGTGCTTTTCTCACCTCAGATAGTGCTTTTTCCACTTCAGTGCTTGTACATTTCATTACATCACTGCATTTCACTATATCATTGCATTTCATTACATCACTGCATTTTCCAGTCGTATCCATATTCCCCATTACACTTGCACTTGATCCTACAATCATTAACGCAATTGTAACCGCTGCAATTTTTCTTTTTTTAATTATCATAATAAGCCTCCATATCTTTTATTTTTTCCATTAAGTTAATTCAAATAAGTTACTTCAAAAAAATCTTTAAACGTGCTAAACTAACCCGTTTCTCGAATAATATTTTATATTTACTTATCTTTCGAGAATTCATACACATCTTTTTATTGAACAAATATTATTACTCGCCCAAATTAAATATAGTTTTTTTTATTCCTTCTTCTGACAATTACACAATTTGTTATATATCACCTTCTTTCAATAATGTCACATCTCATATCATATCCATCTCCTCCTAATTTTGTTTTATATTTGTAATACGATTGACTTTTGAATAACCTTGCGCATTTTATATATTTTTTTAACCTTTTTGAGATTATTTTTTTTAGGTTATTTCAAAAAACTTTGAAATTGCCATTTCAAAAAAACAGATTTACATTTTTTGCATTGCAAAACAATGTAAATCTGTTTGTAAGCTTTTAAGCTTTCATGATGGGCTTTGTCACTTAAATATTGTATAGGTTATTTTTTTGAAATGGCCTTATTCTATTATTTATGGGCTCCAGCCTGAGACATTGCTGCTTCTGCCGCAGCTTTAGCAGCAGCTGCATCTGCTTGTGCTTTTTCTGCATCAGTTGCTGCTTGTGCCGCGGCAACTTCCGCTTGAGACTTTGCTGCTTCTCCTGCTGCTTTAGCAGAAGCTGCATCTGCTTGCGCTTTTTCTGCATCAGTTGCTGCCTGTGCCGCGGTAGCTTCTGCTTGAGACTTTGCTGCTTCTCCTGCTGCTTTAGCAGAAGCTGCATCTACTTGCGCCTTTTCTGCATCAGTTGTTGCCTGTGCCGCAGCTTCTGCCTGAGACTTTGCTGCTTCTGCTGCAGCTTCAGCGGCGGCTTTAGTGGCGGCTGCTTCTGCTTGCACTTTTGTAGCTTCAGCCTCTGCCTGTTCTGCAATGGCTTCTGCTTGCAACTTTTCTGCCTCAGCTGCAGCTTTAAGTAATGCTGCTTCTACTTGCAGTTTTTCTGCTTCAGCTTTTGCTTGTTCAGCAGTAGCTTCTACCTGCACCTTTGCCTCCTCTGCTGTGGCTTTGACAGCGGCTGCTTCTGCCTGCATTATTTCTGCTTCATTCTTTATTTGTTCTGTAGTGTCTTCAGCCTGTAACTTTGTTACTTCTGCTGCAGCTTTAACGTCAGCAGCTTCAACTTGTGCTTTTTCTGCTTCAACCTTTGCTTGTTCATCAGCGATAGCGTCATTAGCATGAGCCTTTTCTGCATCTATATTTGGTTTTGCCGTTTGCATATCTATCTGATTATTGGTTTTGGTATTGGCATCTACTTTCGTTTGAATTGATTTAATATAATTCTTTATACTTTCTTTTGTTTTATCATCTGCACCAATATATTCATTTGAAGTCAAATAAGAGATATCATCCATAATGTCTGTTATTGAATAATCTTTTAAACTTTCTACTGTAGCAGATTCATTTAGCTGTTGTACTACCTTAATAAGTTTGAGCTTTCCAGAACTCAAAGAAAGTGAATCCGCTTCTTTCTTTAATTCCCCTGAAACTTTGTCGGAAATAACAATTATCGATTTGGAACTATTATCTATACTCTTTACACACTCATCTAACAGTTCAATTGATTTACCCGACTGATTACTATTGACTGCAATTGTTACAAAATTTGTCTTACTGTTGGATAAATAACCTTTCTTATCAGCTTCCTCCATTATTAAATTAATAGCATCAGAAGGCTTAAGAGAATATAACTCCTTTTCTAAAATCAAGTTCTTTGCGTCATTGTTGAAATAGTTTACATCAACCACCCTATTAAACCAGTTAATTCCCAATTCCAAGCTTGGGTTTACATCAAAACTAATATAAGCTACCGACAGGTTATAGGCACAAAAAGAAAAGGAAAGCACGCCTAAAATTATTGGCAAACAAGCAGCAATAACAAGTTTATTTATTTTAAACTTATTTTTACTAATGCTTCTTCTCAATAATTTTTCAGTATCACTAATTAATTTTTCATCGGGTTTTATAGCTTCAATTGCAGACTTAACACTCATACTCTTCACCTAACCTTTCTTTCAACAGCGCACGCGCTCTAGAGAGCTGCGAGTATACTGTATTTTCGGTCGAATTCAATAAACTCGCTATTTGTGAAGCTTTATATCCTTCATAATAATGCAAATATACTATATCCTTATACTTAGGAGGAAGATTTAATATAGCTTCAAGGACTACACTGTCCTGTTCATTTTCAAATGTAAGTTCCGGTATTTTATCTAGACTTACAAATTTGTAACGGAAACTCTTTATAATATCTTTACACCTATTTATTGCAACTCTGCATATCCATGCCTTTTCATGCTCTTCACTTTCAAACTCTTTATCTACTTGCATAAACTTTAAAAAAACATCCTGGAAAGCATCCTCTGCTTCAGCCTTATTTTTTAAGTATAGATAACAAATGCGATATACTCTATCAGAGTAGTTTTCAAGTGCAATCGAAACTCTATCGCAAGCACTTACGGATAGTTTTCCCAAGTTATCACTCCTCTCTTATATATTACGATTATGGGGCATTAATCCTTGCATTAAATTTTAATATTTTATGTATTTATTTACAATATTACCATAGATTTATTATATAGAAAACTTAAAATTATAGTTGGAAAGTTGTAAAAATAAAAAATAAATGATAATATTTTGTTTAGGTGATTCCAAAAAAATAACTGGTCAATCGCCATTTCAAAAAATATGATTTACATTATTTGCATTGCAAAATAATGTTCCTCTGTTTGAAAGCTTTAAGCTTTCATGATGGGCTTTGTGACCTAAATATTATATAGGTTATTTTTTAAAATAGCCTTATAAATCTACGTCAAATTCTTAAAGGGGGCAAAAATGAAGTGTCCAAAATGTAAACTAGAAAATCCGGATATATAGATAACGTACACTAAAGTTAAATTTATGTAGCACTTAAACGTTAACTAATTTAGATGAAAAGCTTCCTTTAAAATTTAGTTTTAGAGTTTTTCATCTATAGCTACGAGATGTGATTGTGGATATGACTTTTTAACAAAATCTTTAGAAAAATCTTACTTATTAGATAGTAATAATAACGAAATGCCAAGAAAACCATCCGATGCTTTAGTTATTATAGGATGGATTACAACATTATTAGGAGGATGGCTAGGTATTTTAATCGCATATTCAATTGCATATGGAAAAGATAAAAACAATAGACTTGCATATAGATATGATGATGAATCAAGAAATAAAGGGAAAACCATGCTAATAGTTGCTGTTTGTATGTTGGTATTTTGGATAACTGCCCGAATACTTACTATTATAAATCAGTGATAAAAGATCATTCTTGCCTGATTTATGTAAGCCAGGCAAGAATGAAAGAGTTTCGACAACCCGAATCAAAGTAAAAGCACTCAATCTTTAGGTATACCAAACTGTGCTAGACTGCCGTTTTTGTATCTTTTATCACTTGTAACTTCTTTGACTATCCATGAAGGAGGTGTATAGCTGTTTGCAAGTTCTTCGTTTTTAAATTCCATTTCATAATAAGCTAAGCCTTCCAAATCGCCTTTGAAAATATCAATTGCAAAAGTATTTCCGTGCTCGTCAGGACCCTGATATCTTGTCTTGTAAATAGTATTTCCTTCAACTTTTTTATACAAACTATAGTATTCTTCTTCGTTAATCCAGAAATTACGTTCTTCTCTGACCATGCCTCTATAATCAACACTTGCTTTTATCGTGAGAAAAAACATTGTATTATCCACATTTCTAAGTCTAATCTCTGGTGAAAAACTTATATATGACTGAGTTATTTCATATGTATCTAGCGTTTTAAGGTCATAAGGAATATTTTTTGCCTCTATTAAAAACTTTCTTTCAATTTCCATACCTTCTGCTTGTGTTGGTGTAGGAGTAACTGTAATTGTTGGTGTAGGAGTTGGTTTTGAAGGAAATTCGGTAATTATTCCAAGCAAATATTTCCTGTAAATCCCAAAATCAATTACGTTTACATTACCATCACCATTAACATCAGCTGCCTCTATGCCCTGAATGTAATTAAAATCTTTTATAACTCCAAGAAGATATTGCCTTATTGTTCCAAAGTCAATTGAATCGGTTTTCCCGTCACCATTTACATCACCAATTAATAAATCTCTAGTGGTATTGTCGGTGATAGTTGTTGGTGGCTCGGCATTTACTACAAATAAACTTAATATGATTGCAAAACTCATTAAAAGCGAAGAAATAACAAGCTTGTTTTGTCTCATTTTATACTCCCCCATTATTTGTTATAGTCTTGCAGAATTTTTACGTTAAATAAATTCTCATATCTTTTCTGCAATTTCGTGGCTGTTACTTATAAAAATTATATCATTTTTATATAATCTTGGAAATACATTTGTATGGTGATGATAAAGAATAATTTTAGAAAAAATCACACATATATTATAATTATTGATATAATTTAGAAATAATAGAACATAACTTCTGTTATTAACTATATTAATTATGAAGGGTGGATGGAAAATGAGTCAGAAAAGCGCTGAAATTGATTACGAAATTATTGGCACTGAAATGCAGCTAGTAGAAATAGAACTTGATCCACAAGAAAGTGTTATTGCTGAAGCCGGTTCAATGATGTATATGGAAAATGGTATAGAAATGGAAACCATTTTTGGAGATGGTTCTGAAAAAAGTAATGGTGGGGGATTAATGGGTAAATTTCTTACAGCCGGCAAAAGACTGCTTACTGGTGAGAGTCTCTTTATGACCGTTTTCACCAACTCCGGTTCAAACAAGCGAAGAGTTGCATTTTCTGCTCCTTACCCAGGAAAAATCATTCCCATGGATTAAAACAGTTCAATGAGGAACTTATCTGCCAGAAAGACTCTTTTCTTTGTGCTGCCAAAGGAGTATCAGTAGGAATTGCTTTTAACAAAAAAATTGGTGTAGGGTTGTTCGGTGGTGAAGGTTTTATAATGCAAAAGCTTGAGGGAGATGGTTTAGCCTTTGTGCACGCAGGAGGAACTATTATAAGAAAAGAACTCCGTGCCGGAGAAACACTCCGTTTAGACACAGGATGCCTTGTTGCTCTTACAAGGACTGTAAATTATGATATACAGCTTGCAAAAGGAATTAAGTCCGCAATTTTCGGCGGAGAAGGTTTGTTTCTAGCAACACTAACCGGTCCTGGAACAGTATGGCTTCAGTCTCTCCCATTCAGCAGACTAGCTGGCCGTGTTATTTCTGCAAGCCCTTCAAAATCAAGAGATGAAGGCTCAATTCTTGGCGGAATTTCCAACATATTCGAAAACAGTTAATATCCTTTAAATAAAAGAGTTTTGAAAGCATATCAAAAGGGAATTTGATATGCTTTTTATGCAATTTTGTTTCTTTCGAGTTCTATTGCTTCTTTACTCCCACCCCTTCCATACTTCCGGCTTAAATCCCACTGTTGCCTGCTTGCCATTTCTAACAATGGGCGTTTTATAGAGTTTAGGATTCTTAAAAAGTACCTCCGCTGCTACACTACCTACTCCAAGGTACTGCATGTTAAGTAACTTATATTCTT